>CAZMSN010000038.1:0-18504 GCA_964569015.1 uncultured Acidimicrobiaceae bacterium
ACCGCCTCGCCGCGGCCGGGCTGACCTCTGGATGCGGCGACACCGCGTACTGCCCAGAAGGGCCCTTGCCGCGCCGCCACATGGCGGTGTTCATGGCCCGGGCCCTGGGACTCGTGCCGCAGATCCCGCCGGAGCGGCCACCGCCACCGTTTCCGGATGTCGGTGAGGGGAAACGAATCATCTACTCGAACTCGGAACAGCGGGTATGGCTCGTCGACGAGCACGAGCAGCTCGTTGACACCTACCTGGTTTCGGGGCGCAAGGGCATCCCCTCCCCCGGCAGGTACCGGATCTACTCCAAGTCCCTGGAAGCATGGGCCGGACACGACGGAATCACGATGGAGTACATGGCACGATTCGCCCGCGGGCCGAGGTACCCCTACGGCTTCCACTCGATCCCGCGTTACGCCGATGGCACACCGATGCAAACCGAGACCGAGCTCGGGCAGTACCGCAGCGGCGGATGTGTCCGCCAGGCGGACGCCAAGGCCAAGGCGCTCTACGCCTGGGCTCCGATCGGCACCACAGTCATCGTCCTCCCCTAGCACACCGCTGAGAGACGACGGGGGGACATCCGGCGGCGGCGACCAGGCACCTCGATCATCGCCGGCCAGCCGTGGCCGTCGCTGCACCGATTCATCGGCGACTCACCTGCGAACCATCACGCCCCACCTCTCCGCGCAACCGCCCGAAATCCCCGGTTTGTGGGCGTTTTTGCGATATCGTTCATGCCTACCTGGGCGTGGCTGGAACCCCGCCCCACATCGAAGGAGCTGGATGTGAACAAGACGGAGATGGCGAAGAAGCTCGCCAAGAAGATCGGAGTCAGTCAAGCCAAGGCCGGCGAGGCCATCGATGCGATCTTCAGCACCGAACCCGGCCGCGGCATCATCGCCGTCGAGCTGGATGCCGGGCGTGACGTTTCCATCGCAGGTTTTGGGAAGTTCGAGACCCGCCGTCGCAGGGCCCGCCTCGGCCGCAACCCCGCAACCGGGGCGACGATCCACATCCCGGCGACGACCGTCGCAGCCTTCAAGGCCGCCAAGGGACTCAAGGATCGGGTAGCCGTCTAGCGAAAGGCCGGTTGCCGCACCCAGCACCGGAGAGAATCCTTGCCGAACGGGGCGGTCCCAGCCGCCCCGTTCTCAATGGCGGACGCGGTCCGTGCAGCCTCGTTCAGGTCACTCGGTCCTCGGTGGTGAACAGAACGGGGCGAACGACGCGACCGATCCAACCCAAGACACGGTTCGCCCGATAGGGATCATGCTCGACGATCGGGCAGTGGTAGTAGTCGGCCTTCAGCCTCCAGGCGAGCAGCCCATCGGTCATGAGGAGATCCCCGATCACGACGGCACGACCGGATCCAACTCCCGCAGCGAGGCGGGATCGCAGGGTCACCGGCTTGTCGGCACTCCATACGACCGTCGTGTGTGACGGGAGCGGAAGGCTCGGCCCGGTACGTCCCGAACCTGCATTGGACACGATCGAGATCGTCTCGACGTGGCTCAGCGCGGCGAGCTGCCCCACCGCTTCGTCGATCAGCCTCCGCTCCACGTCGTCGTTCGAGCCGTAGGGAACCACTGTGTTGTCCATGTCCAGTACGACGTGGCGGACCTCGGAACGCCGCGCCAGGTCTGCGATGACGGCCGCAAGGTCGTCTGCTTGGATGAATCGCGAGCGGTGCCAGGGCGTCCACATGGCTGCCGCACCATACCGGACCGTTCGCACCAAATCCCACCGGCGATGCTCGGAGACGGCCCGCGCCGTCCACCCAGCGGGAGTCATGCCGACGTCTGTTCCGCGGGGACCGTCAGGCAGTCGTCCGCCAAAGGGATCCGGGCACGAACGAATGGGCATTCCGCCCTCCCCGTCCCCGCCGGATGTGCTCAGTGCTCGGCGATGCTCCGCGACAGCTCCTCGGCCTCAGCGAGAGCGGCAGCAACCGATGTCGCCGCCAGCTCGCCGAGCAGGGCGGCTCGCGCCCGCGTCCATGCGGAATGGAGCACGCACACATGCTCGGAGGGGCATTTGTCGCCGGTGAGCACGCACCGGCCTCGATCGGTCTCGCCCTCGACCGCCTCGATGAGCTGCAGCAGCGAGATCTCCTCCAATGGCAGCTCGAGGTGGTAGCCGCCGCCCGGCCCCGGGATCGAATCCACCCACCCTGCCTGCACGAGTGGCGCCATGACCTGCGGAAGGAACTGGCGGGTCGCCCCAATCGCCTCGGCGATCGCCGGTCCTGGATGACGCGATCCGTCCTCGGCGAGATCGCCCAGAGCCCGCAGCGCGAGATCGGTCTTCTTCGTCAATTCGAGCCGCATTACCCGCCCAATCTACTTCCCCACTCCGAGAACACCGACGCCTCGCGCCGTCGCGGCTACCCGATCCTGTCGGTAGGCTCCCGAGTGTCTGCCCCAACGGAGAACGCACGACATGATCATCGACGGATTCACCCACCAGTTACCGGACACCGATCCCTCCGAAACCCAGGAGTGGCTCGATTCGCTCGACACGGTCATCAGCGCCGAAGGCCCGGGCCGGGCCCGGTTCCTGATGGCGAAGCTCATCGAACGTGCCCGCGCCCAGAACGTGGGCGTGCCGGCCTCGGTGAGCACCCCCTACATCAACACGATCCCCGCCGAGCACGAGGCATGGTTCCCGGGCGACGAGTACCTGGAGCGTCGCATCCGCCGATTCGTGCGTTGGAACGCCGCCGTGATGGTGATCAAGGCGAATCACGAAGCTGACGGGATCGGGGGGCACCTGTCGACGTTCGCTTCCTCGGCGATCCTGTACGAGGTCGGCTTCAACCACTTCTTCCACGGCAAGGGCGACGGCTCGGCGGCCGATCACGTCTATTTCCAGGGACACGCCGCTCCCGGCATCTACGCCAGGGCGTACCTGGAGCATCGCTTCGACGAAGACGACCTCGACCGGTTCCGCCGGGAGATCGGTGGTGGCTTGTCTTCGTATCCCCACCCACGACTGATGCCCGATTTCTGGGAGTACCCGACGGTCTCGATGGGCCTCGGGCCAATCAACTCGATCTACCAGGCGCGGTTCAACAAGTACCTGCACAATCGGCGAATTGACGACACATCCGAGTCACGAGTGTGGTGCTTCCTCGGCGACGGCGAGACCGACGAGCCCGAGTCCCTCGGCTCGATCTCGCTGGCCGGGCGGGAGAAGCTCGACAATCTCACCTGGGTCGTCAACTGCAACCTCCAACGCCTCGACGGGCCCGTACGCGGGAACGGCAAGATCATCCAGGAACTGGAGGCGATGTTCCGCGGCGCCGGTTGGAACGTGATCAAGGTCATCTGGGGCTCCAACTGGGATCCCCTGCTGGCGGCCGACGTCGACGGAGTCCTCGTCAACAAGATGAACTCCACCGTCGACGGCGAGTACCAGCGGTACAAGGTCGAGGACGGCGCCTATGTGCGGGAGCATTTCTTCGGGCCCGACCCGCGTCTGCGCAAGATGGTCGAGCACATGAGCGACGACGAGATCTGGCAACTCAGACGGGGTGGCCTCGACTACAAGAAGGTCTACGCCGCCTACAAATCCGCCACCGAGCACAAGGGCGCCCCCACCGTGATCCTCGCCAAGACGATCAAGGGCTGGACCCTCGGCCCCGACGTCGAGGGCCGCAACGCGACTCACCAGATCAAGAAGCTCACCAACCAGCAGCTCATGAGCCTGAGAACGCGCCTTCACCTCGAGGAGGAGATTCCCGAAGAAGCGCTCGCCGGCGATGCTGAGCCCCCCTATTTCCGCCCTCCCAAGGGGGCACCGGAGTGCCAGTACTTGGCGCAGCGCCGCAGGTCGCTCGGTGGCCGGATTCCCAAGCGGCGGGTGGACATCCGCCGGCCGCTGACCATGCCCGACGACGATGTGTTCGCCGAGTTCGACGCCGGTTCCGGGAAAGCGGAGTTCTCGACGACCGGGGCCTTCACCAGGTTGCTGCGCGGCCTGGCCCGCGACGAGAAGTTCGGCAATCGGGTCGTGCCGATCATCCCCGATGAGGGCCGCACCTTCGGGATGGACGCGCTGTTCAAGGAGCTGAAGATCTACGCGTCCCAGGGCCAGCTCTATGAGCCGGTAGACCACGATCTGCTGCTCTCCTATGTCGAGGCGCGCGACGGCCAGATCCTCGAGGAGGGCATCACCGAGGCAGGCTCGTTGGCGAGCTGGATCGCCGCCGCCACCTCCTACGCCACCCGCGGGGTGCCGATGGTCCCGTTCTTCACGTTCTACTCGATGTTCGGCTTCCAACGTGTCGGCGACCTGATCTGGTCCGCCGCGGACGCCCGAGCACGGGGCTTCCTCCTCGGCGGCACCGCAGGACGCACCACCCTGCTGGGAGAGGGTCTGCAGCACCAGGACGGGCACAGCCTGCTCCTGGCGTCCACGGTCCCGCCCTGCCAGGCCTACGATCCTGCATTCGCCTACGAGATGAGCACCATCATCCGTGACGGATTGCAGCGCATGTACGTCGATGGCGAAGACATCTTCTACTACCTCACGCTCTACAACGAGAACTACGTCCAGCCCGCCAAACCGGCCGGCTCCGACGAGGACATCATCAGAGGCCTCTACCTTTGGGCAGAGGCACCGGAATCCGCCTCGGTGCGGGCTGGGATCCTGTTCTCGGGAACCGCCCATCGGGCGGCCCGGGAAGCGCAGTCCGAGCTCGCCGAGCACTACGACGTGGCCGCGGAGCTGTGGAGCGCCACGTCCTACAAGCGGCTGCGGGAGGACGCGATGTCGGCGGAGCGTTGGAATCGCCTCCACCCTGACGAGGAGCCGCGGCTGCCGTTCGTCACCGAGGCACTTTCGGGAGTCGGTGGGCCGATCGTGGCGGTGAGCGACTACATGCGGGCCGTCGCCGACCAGGTGGGCCGGTGGATCCCGGGACGCTTCCATCCGCTCGGCACCGATGGGTTCGGCCGCTCCGATACCCGTGAGGCGCTGCGCCGCTACTTCGAGGTCGACACCGGGCACGTGGTCACTGCCGTGCTCTCGGCGCTCGCCGCCGAGGGCTCGATCGACGCCTCCGTGGTCGCCGACGCCATCACCCGCTATGACATCGACCCTGATGCGGCCGACTCGTGGACAACCTGAGCGGACCGGCGCTTCGACGGCGCAGCAACCGCGAGCGTCGGATCCAGTGACTGCGCTTTTCGATTTCCACGGCGTCCGTCTGAGTAAGCAGGGAACGACGATCCTGCGGGACGTCACCGCCACGGTTCCGGACGACGGGTTGACCGTGATCGCCGGCGCCTCGGGCGCCGGCAAGTCGACGCTGCTGCGACTCTGCAATCGTCTCGACGTCCCCGATCGGGGCGTGGTCCGTTTCCGGGGAGCGGACGTCGCCGGCATCGACCCGATGGAACTGCGGCGGAACGTCGGCATGGTTTTCCAACGCCCCGCGCTCTTCGCCGGCACGGTGCGTGACAACCTGCTCGTCGCCGATCCGGCGGCAGCCGAGACCGCACTGGAGGGCGTGGTCGAGCGGGTCGAGCTCAGGGTGGAACTACTCGACCGGATCGGAGACGATCTCTCCGGAGGCGAGGCGCAGCGGGTCTGCCTCGCCCGGACGCTGATCACCGATCCTGGGGTCCTGCTGATGGACGAGCCGACCTCCTCGGTTGATCCGGCAGCCCAGCGGCGTCTGGAGGATCTTGCCCGAAGGCTGTGTCTCGATGGGGTACCCATGCTCTGGGTCACCCACGACGTCGCCCAGATGCGGCGTCTTGCCGATCATTTGCTGGTCCTCGAAGCGGGGCGGCTGGTGTTCTCGGGGCAACCCGATGATCGGGATGCCGCCGGGGCTCTCGCCCGGATCGGAGCCGAGGCACAGTGAAGGGCGATGTCTCTCCGCTCGGTCTGGCGACGTCGCTCCTGCTGGTCGCCATCGCGGTGATCGTGTCGCTCGGCCAGCAGCTCCGCCTCGAGAAGCGCCTCGTCTGGGCCACGGTGCGGGCGTTCGTGCAGCTGATCGTGATGGGATTCGTGCTCGCCTGGCTACTGGAGCCGTCTCGAAGCCTCGCCTACTCGTGGTTGTGGGTGGCCGGCATGGTGGTGTTCGCCGCCTGGACCGTCCGGCTGCGGGCCCCCGAGGTACCGGGGCTCTTCAGCATCGCCCTCACCGCCCTCCTCATCGCTGCCGGCGCCACCCTGGGTACCATCTTCGGACTTGGCATCTTCCCCAATGAGGCCCGCGCCATCGTGCCCTTGGCCGGGATGATGATCGGCAACTCCCTCAGCGCGACAGTGCTGGCGGCACGGCGCGTCACCGACGAGCTCGCCGACAAGCGCCACGAGATCGAGGCCCGGCTCGCCCTCGGGCAATCGTCGAAACAGGCCGCCCGGCCTTACATCCGGGCGGCGATACGCACCGCGCTGACCCCACAGATCGAGTCGACCAAGGCGGTCGGGCTGGTCTTCCTCCCCGGTGCGATGACGGGCCTGATCCTCGGCGGCGTCGATCCCCTCGATGCTGTCCTCGTCCAGGCGGCGATCATGTACCTGATCCTGGGCGCCGTCGCCATCACCGCGATCGTCGTCGCTCTCGGCGTCATGCGGAACCTCTTCACCCCCGACCACCGCCTCCGTCCGCTGACGCGGACCGTCGGCTGACCGACCGAGGCCGATAAGCTCGGGGTCCCTATGAGGAGCAAGATGAAGCTCGGCGTCACGATATTCCCCACCGACAAGGCGATCTCCCCGGTCCTGCTGGCCCGGGAGGCCGAAGAGCGTGGCTTCGAGTCCCTGTGGCTCTCCGAGCACAGCCACATCCCGGCGAGCAGGAGGACGCCGCACGGCGGCGTGAAGGGCGCGGGTCCGCTGTCGGAGATGTACTGGCGCACCTTTGACCAGTTCGTGGCGCTCTCCGCGGCGGCATCCGTCACCTCGCGGATCAAGCTCGCCACCGGGATCTGCCTCGTCGCTCAGCGTGATCCCATCTGGCTCGCCAAGGAGGTGGCGTCGCTCGACACCCTGAGCGGGGGCCGCGTCCTGTTCGGGATCGGCTACGGGTGGAACAAGGAGGAGATGGCGCACCACGGGATTGCCTACCGGGATCGCCGCCGCGTCCTTCGAGAGAAGGTCCTGGCGATGAAGTCGCTGTGGACCGAGGACGAGGCCTCCTACTCGGGCGAGTTCGTGCACCTCGAGCCGAGCTGGGCGTGGCCCAAGCCGGTGCAGCGCCCCCACCCGCCGATCATCATGGGAGGCGACGCCGGGCCGAAGACACTCGCCCACATCATCGAGTTCTGCGACGGGTGGATGCCGCTCTACGGCCGCCATCGGGTGGTGGATCGCATCGATGCCCTCCGCGTCGCGGCCGAGGACGTCGGCCGTGATCCCGCCGAGATCGAGATCGGGGTCTTCTCGGCCCCCGCCGATCTGGGGAAACTGGAGGAGCTGGCAAGAGCCGGGGTCCAGCGCGCCGTGCTCGGATTGCCGCCGGCTCCAGCCGAGGTTGTGCTCCCGATGCTGGACGAGTACGCCTCACTGCTCGAGCAGGTCGGCTCCTAGGCGCCGGCGACGAATTCGGGCGCATCCGATTCGAATGACTTCGATCGTGCCAGAATTGGCTCACAGCAAGCCAGGAGAAACGATGGGCCAATACCCCTCGGAATATGAACTCGACATTGTCTTACGCGACGGCACCGTGGCCCAGTTCCGGCCGGTCAAGCCGGAGGATTCCCGTCGCCTCCGCCGGGCCTTCCGCCGCCTCGGGGAGCGCTCCGTCTACTTCCGCTTCTTCAAGATCAAACCCGACCTCTCCTACGAGGAAGCCGAGTACTTCACGACGGTGGACTACGCCGACCGCATGGCGATCGTGGTGATCGAGGACGACGAGATCGTCGCCATCGGGCGCTACGATCGCCACAAGGAGACGCCGGATTCCGCCGAGGTCGCGTTCGCCGTCATCGACGACCATCAGGGACGCGGCATCGGCACCGAACTCCTCCAGCTCCTGACGCTGCACGCCCGCCGCAGCGGCATCGTTTCCTTCACCGCAATGGTGCTCGCCGAGAACGCCCAGATGATGCGGCTGTTCCGCAACTCCGGCTACAAGCTGGAACGGACCCTGGACGAAGGCGTCTACTCGGTGAGCTTCCCCATCGAGTACTCCGATGACGCGCGGCGGGCCGAGCTGGCTCACGAGCGGCGCGCCGTGGCCGCCTCGATCCTCCCCATCCTCTATCCCAAGTCGATCGCAGTCATCGGCGCCAGCCGCAATCCTGAATCCATCAGCGGACGGCTGTTCCACAACCTGATCAGCGGCAACTTCGGCGGGTCGCTGTACCCGGTCAACCCCAGCGCCGAGTCGGTGCACTCGGTACGTGCCTACCCCTCCGTGCTCGACATCCCCGACACGGTCGACCTTGCCTACATCGTCGTGCCGGCCCGTCACGTCCTCGCCACCGTCGAAGAGTGCGCCGAGAAGAAAGTGCGAGGACTGGTCGTCATCTCGGCGGGCTTCTCGGAGATCGGCGGCGAGGGAATCAAGCTCGAGGACGAACTGCTCGACATGGTGCGGGACGCCGGGATGAGGATGGTCGGCCCGAACTGCATGGGTGTGCTCAACACCGACAAGGCGGTGAGGTTGAACGGCACCTTCGCTCCCCTCGTGCCGTTCCACGGCAACGTCGCCTTCTCGAGCCAGTCGGGGGCGTTGGGCATCGCCATCCTCAACTACGCTGCCCGCAACAACATCGGCATCTCGTCATTCGTGTCGGTCGGCAACAAGGCAGACGTCAGCGGCAACGACCTGCTCCTGGCATGGGAAGAGGACCCCGCCACCGACGTCATCGCTTTCTACCTCGAGTCCTTCGGCAATCCCCGCCGGTTTGCCCGCCTCGCTCGGCACATCGCCAGGAAGAAGCCCATCGTGGCGGTGAAATCGGGCCGCAGCACGGCAGGGTCGCGGGCCGCCAGCAGTCACACCGGCGCCCTCGCCAGCACGGATTCGGCGGTGGAGGCGTTGTTCCGCCAGACCGGGGTCATCCGCACCAACACCCTGGAGGAGCTGTTCGCGGTGACGCAACTCCTCGCCAGTCAGCCAATCCCGCAGGGACGCAGGGTGGGCGTCATCACCAATGCCGGCGGCCCGGCGATCCTGGGCGCCGACGCCATGGAGGCGGTCGGGCTCACGCTCCCCGAGCTGTCAGAGACCCTCCAGGCCGAGCTGCGTTCCCATCTCCCGGCCGAGGCTGCCACCGCGAACCCCATCGATCTCATCGCTGCCGCCGGACCTACCGAGTACCGCATCGCCATCGATGCCCTGCTCGAGTCCGACGAGGTGGACGCGTTGGTCGTCATCTACATCCCCACCTCGCCCGGTGCGATCAAGACGATCACCAAGGTCATCGACACCGCGGCGACGGAGACCAAGAGCGGCAAGACCATCCTCGCTGTGCTCATGGAGCCGGATCTGGAGCCCCGCACCGCCGCCGAGGGCGCAGTCGCGGTGCCGTCGTACGAGTTCCCCGAGACGGCAGCGCAGGCGTTGGGCCGGGCGGTGGTCTACGGCGAATGGCTGCAGCGGCCCGAGGGTGAGATCCGGGAGTTCGACGACACCGATCCCGAAAAGGCACAGAGCGTCGTCAAGGCCGCCCTCGAGCGTTCGGGACCGGACGGCGACTGGCTCACACCGAGCGAGGTCACCGACGTGCTCGGTGCCTTCGGATTCTCGCTGCCCCAGACACGCTTCGTCACGAGCAGGGAAGCCGCCGCGGAGGCGGCCGAGGCCATCGGCACACCGCTGGCGGTGAAGGTCGTCGCCCCGAGCGCGCTCCACAAGACCGATGTCGGCGGCGTGCTCTTGGGCATCGAAGGTGCGGAGAAGGCCGCGGAGGCCTACGACCAGGTGACCGGCGCAGTCGAGAATCCCGAGGGCGCATTGATCCAGGAGATGGTCCCGGGCGATCAGGAGGTTCTCATCGGAATGACTGAGGATCCCCTGTTCGGCGCTCTCATCGTGTACGGCGGTGGCGGCGTCCAGGTGGAGCTCCTCCAAGACGTTGCGTTCCGCATCCATCCCCTCACCGATCGGGATGCCTCCGAAATGATGCGTGAGACACGTTCGTTCCGACTGCTCGAGGGGTACCGAGGCCTACCGACGGCGGACATCGCCGCCGTCGAGGAGACCCTGCTTCGGGTTTCGGCGATGATCGACGCTCTCCCCGAGCTGGTCGAGATGGACCTCAACCCTGTGAAGGTGCTGGATCCGGGCAAAGGGGTGCGCCTCGTCGACGCCCGGCTCAGGGTTCGTGAGCCGGATGAACGCTGGCTCCCCGAGTTCAAGGACCTACCCGCTGTCGCCGACTGACCGGACTCGACCGGCGACGTTCACACGTCGTCGAAGAGCACCTCGACGAGAGGGCTGTGGACGACCCACTGCTCGACACGGGCTGCGACTCCCAAGCGGGCGGTGAGCCGCTCGAGGATCGCCCGTCGCTGCGCCGTATCGGTGATCGGGATCGCCCGTGCCGGGAGGTCGGCGGCAACGCTCTCCTTGAGATGGAAGGTGAACCGCGGGTTCGCCAGCAGGTTGGCGTGCCAGGAACGAGGCCCCGGGGTTCCGGTGAGGTAGAAGCGACCGTCGAGGCGGTGGAACCAGATCTCGGTGAGGCGCGGCCGCCCACTTCGCCGGCCGATCGTCGTGATGTCGATGACTCGATCGGTCTGCAGTGCTTTCCGGATTGCATCATCCACGGCTGCCTCCTCACCCATCGGGGAGGTGCGGCCGAGCCGCCACGCCAGGGCCGGCGGCGCCCTCCCGGAGAGGAAACCGTTGGCCGGCCGGCTCTGTTCCCAACGGCGATGCCCGCACGGCTTCGCTACACGCCCGAAAGCTAACCGAAGGAGGCAAGGCGTGGGAAGGCGAGTTCCTCGTCTGACCCGGTCTGGGTCGCCCGGATGCGAGCCGGAGAATCCCGACCGATGGGCTACAGACCGCAGCCGCAGCTCATCACCTCAACCATTCCGAGATGGATTCACACACCGACTCGCCGTGGCAGCGAGAAACCCAGCATGGGGATGCTCACTGGCCGAACACGTGCTGGCGGATCCAGGTGTGCATGGCGATGCCCGATGCGACGCCGGCGTTGATGGACCGAGTCGAGCCGAACTGGGCAATCGAGCAGATCATCGAGCAGTGCACCTGCATTCCCTCGGACAGACCCGGACCCTCCTGGCCGAACACGAGCACGCACCGCTCCGGAAGTTGCGACTGCTCGATCGGGGTCGCCCCGGGGAGGATGTCGATGCCCACCAACGGCAACCCCGCGGAGAGCGCCCAGGCCACGAACCCGTCGGTGGTGGCATGGTGCCGCACGTGTTGGTACCGATCCGTCACCATGGCGCCGCGACGGTTCCACCGTCGCTTCCCCACGATGTGCACCTCGGCGGCGAGGAAGGCGTTGGCGTTACGGACGATGGCGCCGATGTTGAAATCGTGTTGCCAGTTCTCAACGGCGACGTGGAACGGGTGTCTTCGCCGATCGAGGTCCTCGACGATCGCTTCCCGTTTCCAGTAGCGGTAACGGTCGACCACGTTGCGCCGGTCGCCTCGTTCCAGTAACTCGGGATCGAGGCATGGATCATCAGGCCAGGGGCGTGGACAAGGGCCCACGCCGATCGGTCGCTCAGCCTGCTCGCTCACGACCGACAATCGGTCGCCGGGCGTCTCAGCCGCGGATTGCCAGCCCGGTGTCGAGGTCGAAGAAGTGGCTCGATGTCATGTCGACCGCGACCTCGACGGGGCTTCCCACCTTGACCATGCTGTTCGGGGCGAACCGACCGGCAACCAGTGTCGTCTCCCGCGACAGCACTTCCTCGGCGGCAGCCTCGTCGCTGATATCGAGGGCGTCCTCGGAGATGACCGGCGTGGCATCGATATCGAAGTACACGATCTTCTCGAACCCGAGCGCTTCGACGTTCTCGGCGGTGGACCGCAATCGAGAGTCGGGAGGGGCATCGGTTTGCACCGACGCATCTTCGAAGTCCTTCGGCCGCAGTCCCAGCACGACCGATCGGCCCACGTACTGCCGCAGTGCTGGCCGCTTGTCGAAGAGGTCGGAGGGACCGCCGAGCCTCTGGCTCCCGAGCGTGAACATCGGCCGATCGCCCTCCTCGGTGAGCTGCGCCTCCATCAGGTTCATTGATGGCGAGCCGATGAAGGCCCCGACGAAGATGTTATCGGGCTCGTCGAAGAGCGTCTGCGGCTGCGCAACCTGCTGGAGCACGCCGGCGCTGATGACGGCGACCCGGTCGGCCATCGTCATGGCCTCCACCTGGTCATGCGTCACGTAGAAGGTGGTGACGCCGACTCGGCGCTGGAGCGAGGTTATCTCGGCCCGCATCTGGACCCGCAGCTTGGCATCCAGGTTGGAGAGCGGCTCATCGAGGAGGAACACCCGCGGAGAGCGCACGATGGCTCTGCCCATCGCAACGCGCTGCCGCTGTCCACCGGAGAGCTGACCTGGCTTGCGATCGAGGATCTCGGTGAGCTCGAGGGTCTTGGCGGCATCTGTGACACGCTTGCGCAACTCGTCCTTGGGCACCTTGGCGAGCTTGAGGGCGAACCCGATGTTCTCTGCCACCGTCATGTGTGGGTAGAGCGCGTAGTTCTGGAACACCATCGCGATGTCCCGGTCCTTGGGATGCATGTCGTTGACGATCTCATCCCCGATGTAGAGCTTCCCACTCGAGATCTCTTCGAGACCGGCGATCATGCGCAGCGTGGTCGATTTGCCGCATCCCGAGGGACCGACCATCACAAGGAGTTCAGCCTCCTCGATATTGAGGTTGAGGTCGGTGACGGCTTCAAAGCCGTTCGGATACACCTTGCTGACATTCTCAAAGACAACCTCTGCCACAGGCTCCTCCTTCAGCGCGAACGATCACACGCTCTCACAGATGCACCGCGCCGACAGAGTCCGGCACGGTCCCGTCCGAGACACGGCGGCCGTCCGCCGATCACATGCTCTTCGCACGCGGCCTCGGTCCGCCCCGCGATGTCGGGTTCATTCAGACTCTACCGCACGATGAACGCCGCTGCCCAGGAGAAGTCGTCCTCGAGCGCACCCCCGTCCCTCCGGCCGCTGCAGCGGATCGTCCGTTCGGCCGATGCGGCCAGCGGTCGACGTCGATACGATCAGGTCTCATGCCGCTCCCCACAGGACCAAAGCGTCGCTACCTCGTCGACGGCACGGTGGCCGTCGGCCTGGCCGTCCTGGTCCTCAGCGGCCTGACCTCCTACTCGGAGGCGTACCTCGCCGAGGCCGCCCGCCGCCCTGATGCATGGCTCACCGTCCTACTGCTCCTCCAAACCCTCCCACTCGCGCTACGACGGCGCTTCCCCACGTCGATCCTGGCCACGGTGCAGCTCGCCTGGATGGTGGAAGTCGCCCTGGAGTACCCGGGCACGCTGTCCATCTTCGGCATCGGGGTGGCGCTGCACGCCGTCGGATCGAACCTCCCCGCGTCACGATCGAGAATCGTTGCCCTGGTGAGCATCGGCACGCTGTTGCTGTGGACCGGTATCGGGGTCCTCAGCTACGAAGACGTGGGCCCCGACAGCCTGCTGAGCACCGGCGCGTTCGGCTTGTTCACGTGGCTCCTCGGTCGCGAGGTGTTCCAGCGCCAGCTCCGCACCGAGGAACTGGAACAACGCGCCTACGCCGCCGAGCGGGATCGCGAAGAACGTGCCGAGCGTGCGGTTCGTGAGGAGCGTATCCGGATCGCCCGAGAACTCCACGATGTCGTGGCGCACCAGATGACGGTGATGACGGTCCAGGCGGCGGCCGCCCGCCGCACGCTGCGCCGTGACATCGACAAAGCAGCCGGAGCGCTCGAAGCCGTAGAGCAGGCCGGCCACGAAGCACTCAACGAGATGCGGCGCCTGCTCGGCCTGCTGCGCACCAGCGAGGTCGAACGGCACACGCCCCAACCTGGACTGGCCCGCATCTCCCAGCTCGTTGCCCAGCTCGAAGAGGCAGGGCTCTCGGTGGAAGTGATCGTCGAGGGCGAGAAGCGTGAGGTTCCGCCTGGGATCGACCTCAATGCCTTCCGGATCATCCAGGAATCGCTCACCAACGCCCTCAAGCACGGGGGTCCCGACACCCGAGCCACCGTGCGCCTTGTCTACCGGCCGGAGCACATCACGATCGAGGTCACTGACAACGGCCGTGGAGCGGCCGAGGGGCTCGGAGCCGCAGAAGCGAACGGCCAAGGCCTCGTCGGGATGCGCGAGCGCGCTGCCCTGCTCGCCGGCGAGTTCGCTGCGGGTCCCCGCCGCGGTGGCGGCTACCGGGTCTGGGCGCACCTCCCGCTGGGAACCCGATGAGTGACCCGATCCGCGTCCTCGTCGTCGATGATCAAGCCCTGGTGAGGGCGGGCTTCAGCATGATCCTGGAGGCCGAGCCGGACATCGAGGTGGTCGGGGAGGCGGAGAATGGCCTCGCCGCGGTGGCCGAGGCAGGCCGGCTGCAACCCGACGTGGTCCTGATGGACATCCGAATGCCCGAGATGGACGGCATCTCCGCCACCCGGGCGCTCTGCGGCGGTGAGCAGCGGCACGACGAAGGCTGCCCGCGGGTCCTCATCCTGACGACTTTCGATCTCGACGAGTACGTCTATGAGGCGCTGCGTGCCGGGGCCAGTGGCTTCCTGCTCAAGGACACCCCGCCCGATGACCTCGCCGCCGCCATCCGCGTGGTCGCCGGAGGCGACGCCCTCCTCGCCCCCTCGGTCACCAGACGACTGCTCGAGGAGTTCGCCCGCGCCCGCGCTGACACACAGCCCTCCCCAGAGATCGACCAGCTCACCGAGCGGGAACGCGAGGTGCTCCGGCACCTGGCGCGGGGTATGTCCAACGCCGAGATGGCCGAGGCCCTCTTCGTGTCGGAGGCCACCGTGAAGACCCACGTCTCACACATCCTCACCAAGCTCGACCTGCGGGACCGGGTCCAGGCGGTGGTGATGGCATATGAATCGGGCCTCGTCGTCCCCGGTGACGACGGCTGAGAGCTCGTCCCGACGGCCACGACTCGGCGCCCACATCTCATCCCAGCGAACGACGATCAAATCGATCCTGCGGCCGACGACGCCAACCGCCCGACCCGATACGTTCACAGTCGACTTGTCCATGAAACGGAGCGAGGGATGACCACTGTGAGTCCAACGGCGTCGGACGGCATCGCGGCGCGGATCGAAAGCGGCGTAAAGATCTACGGTGAGGGCGACGCCATGGTTCATGCCCTCCGCGGCGTTTCGGCCGCGTTCGAGCGCGGCCGCTTCAGCGCCATCATGGGGCCATCGGGGTCGGGCAAGTCGACCCTGTTGCACTGCATCGCCGGCCTCGACACCCTCACCACCGGAAGCGTCTACATCGGAGACGTGGAGCTGGGGTCGCTGAGCGACCGCGACCTCACGTTGCTTCGCCGTCGACATGTCGGATTCGTCTTCCAGTCCTTCAACCTCATCCCGACCCTCAACGCACGGGAGAACATCCTCCTCCCGCTGTCGATCGCAGGCGACAAACCGGACGCCGCCTGGTACGACCAGGTCATCGCCACCGTCGGGCTCGCCGACCGGCTGAAGCACCGCCCCTCCGAGCTCTCCGGCGGCCAGCAGCAGCGGGTCGCCGCCGCTCGGGCCCTCGTCTCGCGACCCGAGATCGTGTTCGCCGACGAACCGAGCGGCAATCTCGACTCGAAGTCGAGTGGCGAGTTGCTCAGCTTCATGCGGCGTGCGGTCAAGGAGTTCGGCCAAACCATCGTGATGGTGACCCACGATCCCATCACCGCCAGCTACGCCGACCGCATCGTGTTCCTCGACGACGGCCAAGTCGTCGACGAGATGCTCGACCCAATCGCCGACGCCGTCCTCGATCGCATGAAGAGCTTCGGGGCCTGACGCCATGTTGAAGACAACGATCAAGGGGATCTACGCCCACAAGCTCAGACTCGTGCTGACCGCTCTCTCGGTGATGATCGGCGTTGCCTTCATCGCCGGGACCTACATCTTCACCGACACCATCGACCGCACCTTCGCCGACCTGTTCGAGAACGTGTACGCCGGACAGGACGTGATCGTGCAGTCGGAGACGGAGTACAGCTCCGGCTACGAGAGCCCGCCTCCCTTCGACGAGAGCATCATCCAGACCGTGCGGGCCGTTCCCGGCGTAGCGGCCGCAGAGGGTTCCGTCGAGGGATTTGCCGTCATCTACGACAAGGACGGCGACGCCATCGTCCCCATGGGCCCCCCGACGCTCGGCGGCTCCTGGGTCGACGATGAGCGCTTCGCCGGCAACGCGGAGATGCGGGAGGGACGGGGACCCGAGACACCCGGCGAGGTTGTCATCGATGCCGCCACCGCGGCCGGCAACGACTTCCACGCCGGCGACCAGGTGACGATTCAGACCGCGGTCGGTGTCGACGAGTACTCCCTGGTCGGCATCGTCGGCTTCGGGGAGACCGACAACTTGGCGGGCGCCACCTACGCAGCCTTCGTGATGTCCGAGGCCCAGGAGCTCTTCCATCTCGAGGGCAAGCTGAGCGTCATCGCCGCGATCGGCGACGAGGGCGTCACCCCGGACATGTTGCGCGATCGCGTCGCCGCCGCCTTGCCGGAGGGAATCGAGGCCGTCACCGGTGCCGATCAGTCGGCCGAGACCACCGAACAGCTCTCCGAGGCCCTCGGCTTCCTGCGGACCGCTCTGCTCATCTTCGCCCTGGTGGCGGTGTTCGTCGCCTCGTTCATCATCCAGAACACCTTCCGGATCATCGTGCGGCAGCGCCAGCGCGAGCTGGCCCTGATGCGGGCCGTCGGGGCCACCGGATCGCAAGTGGTGATGATGGTGGTCTTCGAAGCGGCCCTCGTCGGCCTGGTTGCCTCGGTGATCGGCATCGCACTCGGGTTCCTCATCGCGATCGGCCTCACCGCGGTCATGGGTGCAATCGGTATCGACATGCCGTCGACCGCGGCTCCCCTGGCGAGCCGCACCATCCTGGTGTCGCTGGCGGTAGGCGTGCTCGTGACGGTGGGCGCCGCGGTACTGCCCGCCATTCGTGCCTCGCGCATCCCGCCGGTAGCCGCCCTCCAGGACACCGACGTCCGGCTGCGGATGTCGCCCCGCAAACGCGTCATCGCCGGATTGGTTTCGCTCCTGATCGGCGGGACGCTCATCGTCCTCGGCCTTTTCGCCCGCGCCCAGTTCGGTCCGCTCAACGAGCTGGCTCTGGTGGGCCTCGGGGCGCTCGTCGTCTTCGTGGCGGTGTCGATGCTCAGCTCGACGGTGGTCAGGCCGATCGCGTCGGTGCTCGGCCTGCCTCTGAAGAAGGTCGACCGTGTCACCGGAGCGCTGGCAGTCGACAATTCCATCCGTAAGCCGCGGCGCACTGCGACCACAGCTTCGGCCTTGATGATCGGCCTCGCCCTCGTCGCCTTCTTCTTCGTGCTCGGTGACTCGATCAAAGCCTCGACCGGAGCCGCCATCGAACGCGGGCTCCGGGCCGATTACGTGGTCAGCGTCGACAACTTCGCTGGTGGGTTCAGCACAGAACTCGGAGACACGCTGCGAGCGACTCCGGAGATCGGTGCCGTCACTGCGTTGCGATACGGATACTTCGGCCGCGATGGCGCAGATGGATTCCTCATGGCCCTCGACGCCGAGACCGCCGACGAGACGATCTTCCTCGACATTCAGGCGGGCAGCCTCGAGGCGCTGGCCGCCGGGGGCGTGTTCGTGCACGAGAGTGTCGCCGACGAGGAGTCCTGGAGTGTCGGTGACCGCATCCCGATGGTATTCAGCGCCACCGGGCTCCAGCAGATCGAGATCGTCGGCATCTACGGCGAGCAGAACGTCGTCCAGGCCCCGTTCCTCCTCGGCATGGACTGCTACCGGGAGAACTACCTGGGCGGAAGCAGCGACACCGACTTCGTCCTAGCGATCAAGGCTGCCGACGGAGTGTCGCCGGATGCGGCCCGTGCCGCCGTGGAGGCCGCCGCCGCCGACTATCCGAACGTGACCGTGCGCGATCAGGCGGAGTACCGGGAGTCGCAGGAGGAGCAAGTGAACACAATGCTCGTCATGTTCAACGCTCTGCTCCTCCTCGCCGTCATCATCGCCCTGGTCGGCATTGCCAACACCCTCAGGCTCTCCATCTTCGAGCGAACCCGCGAGATCGGATTGTTGCGGGCCGTCGGCATGACCCGCTGGCAAGTGCGCCGTATGGTGCTGTGGGAATCGATCATCGTCGCCGTCATCGGTGCCCTACTCGGCATCGTGGTGGGCTTGGTGTTCGGCGCCGCCGTCACCGCCGCCCTCAGCGGCGAGGGCATCACCGAGCTGTCTGTTCCGATCGCCCAGATCGCGCTCCTCGTGGTCTTCGGCGGGATCGTGGGCGTGATCGCCTCGGTGTTCCCCGCCCGCAAGGCGGCCCGACTCAACGTACTGGAGGCCATCTCCTACGAGTGACACGG
>CAZMSN010000039.1:0-3965 GCA_964569015.1 uncultured Acidimicrobiaceae bacterium
TGGTCGTTGATGAGGAACAAGAGCTGCATGTGACGTGGCAGAAGGCGCTCGACGAGCTGAACCGACCATGACTCGAGCGCCTCGGGCATCAGCGTGTGGTTGGTGTAGCCGAAGGTGCGGCGCACGATGTCCCACGCCTCCTCGAAATGCAGCGCCTCGTCGTCGATGAGGATGCGAAGCAGTTCCGGAATGGCGAGGGCAGGATGGGTGTCATTGAGCTGCAGCACGACCATTTCCGGGAGCATGCGTATGTCGTGTCCCGCCGCGTGGAAGTCCCGCAGCATGTCCTGGACGGCGCACGACACGAAGAAGTACTGCTGCATCAACCGCAGCTCGAGCCCGGCGTCGATCTGATCGTTCGGGTACAGCACGCTGCTGATGCGCTCACCGAGGAGCTGCTCCTCGTATGCCTTGACGTACTCCCCGTTGTTGAAGAACTCCAGGTTGAAGACCTCCGACGCGTGCGCCGACCAGAGGCGCAGCGTGTTGACGATCCGGTTTCTGTACCCGACGACAGGAGTGTCGTAGGGGATCCCGACCACGACGGTCTCAGGCTTCCATTGCGTCCCACCCGGGGTCCGCCAGTCGTTGCCTCTGACGCGTCCACCGAAGTGCACATGAACCCGGCGCTCGGGGCGCTCGATCTCCCACGGGTAGCCTTCACGCAGCCAATCGTCGGGCTCTTCCACCTGAGCTCCCGCGCTGATGCGCTGACGGAAAATGCCGTATCTGTAGCGAATGCCATGGCCCTGGCCGGGAAGGCCGAGCGTGGCGATCGAATCGAGGAAACAGGCCGCGAGCCTGCCCAAGCCGCCGTTGCCCAGCCCGGCATCTCTCTCCGTCTCGACAATGGCATCCCAGTCCACCCCGAGCGTGCCGCAAGCCGCCACGAGATCTCCGTAGATCCCGACATTGATGGCGTTGTTGGTAAGGACCCGCCCTACCAGGTACTCCATCGAGAGGTAGTGAACCGTGCGAGGACTCACCTCGGCGTGGATTCGCTGGGTCGTCAGCCACGCATCCATGATGTGCTCGCGCACCGTCATCGCCACTGCCGTGTACCAGTCGTGCATGGTTGCGGACTGGGTGGATTCGGCGAGCGAATACCGCAGGTGCCAGCGGATGCGGTCGGCCATGCGCCCGCTCGCTTCGAGAGCGGAAGTGTCCCTCGGCAGGGACACCCCTGGTATGTCGGTCGGAAGAGTCATGTTGTCTCCCCGATCAGCGCGACGGGGAATCGCCGCAGCGTAGCCTCTCTCGGGGGAAAAGGCCGGCGTCTCGACGGCCGCTCAGGCTCACCACCGCTGGGCGGTGACCGCTCCCGCGACGCCACCAAGCACGGCACCGCCGACCAGCCAGCCCAGCACGGCGCCGCCGATCAACAGCCCGATCGTCAGACCGGCGATGCCGCCGGCAAGAGCTCCGACCCTCATCCCTGCGATCCAGTCCCAGGGAGTCAGTCCTTGGCGGCGACCGTCACTCGTGTTCATCCCCGTCATCGTACCCGCGTCCCTCGACACCTCAGAGCGCCCTCGTCCGGAGAGGCCTGGGACGCCTGACCGAAAGGCTACGTCGTCGCCCGCTCGGACACGGGCACGGCGACGCGAGCCGTGCGCTTGGCGAAGTAGTAGATCCGCTTCAGGTTGGCGATGACGTCCGTTTCGAGGCGGTAGGCCTCCACGCGGTACGGCGCGTCGGCGACGAGTCGCTCGGCCTCATGCAGCTGGGCCTCCTGCTCCATGTCGTTGATGGTGGCCTTCATGGCGGACACCCGGTGGGCGGCCGCCTCGTCTTTCCGGGTGACGGCCACCATCGCCAGGTCGAAGGCGGCCTCGATCTGGCCGAAGAAGTCTTCGATCAGTTCCCGCGTGCCGGTGCTGACCAAGATGCCCTGATCGAGCCGGGAGGTCCCGAGCGTCACGAGGTTCGTTTCGATGATGTCCCCGATAGCCTCGAGGTTGTTGGTCGCTTCCATGAGCTGGATCATGGCCTCGGTATCGTGGCTCCCCAGCTTCGTCCGGCTCACCTCACCGAGGTACGCCACGATGTATCCGTGCAAGGCATCTACCTCATCGTCCATCGCTTCGACGGCCTCCAGGGCGATGCGAGGGCCGTCGAGCACCGCCGGCAGCGCCGCCGTCAGCATCCCCCGCACCCGCTCGGCCATTCGCAGCAACTCGAGGCGGGCCCGGTCGAGCGCCAGCGCCGGTGTCCCGAACAACTCCCGGTCGAGGTATTTCGGCCGTACCACAGCTTCCTCGTCCTCCGGCCGATCCGGCACGAGACGGGTCACGAACGCAGCGATCTGTTTCGTGAAACCCACGAAGAGCAGCGTGTTGGCCACATTGAAGATGGTGTGTGCATTCGCGATCTGTCGACCCAGGCCGCCCCCGATGCGGGACACGAACGCAGCGAGCTGTGGAATGAAGGCGAGCCAGATGACGACACCAAAGACGTTGAAGAGCGTGTGTGCCAGAGCCGCTCGATGTGCCTCGCGCGGCTTGCCGATGGTGGCGAGCTGAGCGGTCACGCTCGTTCCAACGTTCGCGCCCAGCACGATGGCGATTCCCGCTTCGAGTGACACCAGGCCCTCGAAGGCGAGGGCGAGGACCACGCCGGTCGTCGCCGCCGACGACTGGATGACCGCGGTGAACACCGCACCGGCGAGCACACCGGCGAGCGGGTTCTCCAAGTCTGCCATCAGGTGGTGGAAAGGCTCGTAGTCGCGCAGCGGCTGCATGGCGTCGCCCATGATCGACATCCCGAAGAACACCAGCCCCAGCCCGAGCACAACGGCCCCCTGTGATTGCCGGGCCTCGTTCCGGGAGATGAACAGCGTCGCGAAGCCGATCGCCACCAAGAGCAAGGAGTACTTGGTGATCTTGAACGCGATGATCTGCGCAGTGACCGTCGTACCGATGTTGGCGCCCATGATCACGCCGATCGACTGAGGGAGGGTCATCAGCCCGGCCGACACGAAGCCGACGACGAGCACCGTGGTCACCGAGGACGATTGAATCATCGCCGTCACCCCGGCTCCGGTGAGCACGCCGGTGAAGCGGTTGGACGTCAACTTGGCGAGGATCGCCCGCATGTGGTCCCCCGCGATGACCTTGAGTGCCTCGGTCATGCGATCCATTCCGAGCAGGAGGATGGCGAGGCCCCCGAAGAGCCCCATGAAGAGGGTGAAGTACTCGATGTCGCCGGAGGCGGCCTCACCGCTGTCTGCAAAGGCGATCAGGATCGGGCACACCTCGGCTCTGCTCCCTTCTCAGCTCACGACGGTCGCCAACGCCGCCGGCTCCCCTGGGCCTGCATCGGCCCTTGTTCGGGGAGCGAAGCTCACACCACGGCGCTCGAAACCAGGCCCGCGGAACTCCGATGCTCCAATGCAAACAGGTGACTCCGCTCTTGTAGCGTAGCGGCCGCGGTGGCCCATTCTGGGGCAGATCGTGCGTTCCGTGCCGGCGCCCCGCCGCCCGGTCACGAGCGTTTGCGCTCTCACCGTTGTGGGCAGCACCGTCGGGAGTCGATGGTCCTTGCAGCCGCGGGAACTCTTCGACCGTCCGGCGGGTCCTGAGCTCGGATGGAGGAGGAAGCACGATGCGCTGGCGGCGACTCGAACAGAGCGACAACGTGGACGACAGACGGGGCCGAACGGCCAAGGTGGCCGGAGGCGTCGGTGGCCTGGGGATCATCGGAGTGTTGGGCGCCCTGTTCCTCGGCGGCTTTGGCGGTGACGGCGGCGGCCTGGGAGACCTACTCAGCGGGCTTCAGCAGGTCCCCGAAGCCGCCGCTCCCCAGGAGGACGCCTCGGAGTTCGAGGGAATCGATGACGAGGAAGCCTTCGTGCGATCGGGCAGCATCGACCCCTCGTGACCGCGACCCAACTCGGCCCTCAGCTCGGCGCTCGGCAGGCTCGGTCGTCCTGTGCGACACCTTCTCGGGCAGCATCGACCCCTCGT
>CAZMSN010000039.1:4065-8599 GCA_964569015.1 uncultured Acidimicrobiaceae bacterium
GCGAGCCGATTGGGCTGCCGTTTGAGAACCCTCCTCCACAGTCCCTCCGGTTCGTCCGTGAACACGTCCGCCTCCTCCGCCGACACCACGAACCACGACGCGATCGCCAATTCCAGCTCGAGCTGGCTCCCCTCCCAACCGGAGTAGCCGGAGAACACCCTGACGCGCCCGAGATTCGGGACGTCGCTCGGATCGGACCCGAGGTCGATGGTGCCGATCGATCCGAGCGCCGGCAGCCACTCGTCATCTCCCAGGCCCCTCTCCCCTACCCCAACGGCCACGTCGTTGAGGACCGGCCCGCCGACGAACACCACCGGCGGGGACGCCACGTACAGATCCCAACCGGGCAGATGGGAGGACACCGGTTCTTCAGTCGGGCGATTGAGCACTACACCGACGCTGCCGTCGGGCCCGTGCTCGAGAAGGAGCACCACCGTTCGGTGGAAATTGGAGTCGAGCAGGCCGGGTGCTGCCACCAGCAGGGTCCCGGCGAGCGATGCCACCCGGTCACTCATCTGTCGGCCAGACTACTCGACGATCCGAGACAATCCGCTTACGCCCAAACGGGCTGGCCCGCATACGTATCAGCTGTCAGCGGCCCGCTCGACTCCCGCTCCCCGGCCCCGGGCCCCGTCCCCGATCTCCCTCCCGGTCTCGCTCCCGCGTCGCCTGGTGGTCGGCCAGGAGCTCGGATTCCACCAGGTCGTGGCGATGCAGATAGGTCGAGACAAACGCCTGCACCGTCGCTGCCACCGGCAGCGCCATGATGGCGCCGGCCGCGCCGAGCAGCGTTCCACCCACGATGGCGGACCCGAAGGCGACCGCCGGGTGGAGCGACATCGTGCGCGCCGTGATGCGAGGGCTGATGAGGTAGTTCTCCGCCTGCTGGTACACCACGATGAACACCGCGACCCAGATGGCTTTGGCCGGGCTCTCCAGAAGTGCGATGAGGAGCGGCAGGAGGCCCCCGATGTACGTGCCGACAACCGGGACGAATTGGGACAAGACACCGAGCCAGAGACCGAGCGGCAGCGCAAACGGAACCCCGATGATCGTCAGAGCCACCCACGTCACGAGACCGGACACCGCAGCCAGTAGGGCCCGTGAGTAGAAGTAACCGCCGGTCTTGTCGACGGCGATCTCGATGACACGCAACACCTCGATCTGCTTGGAGGGCGAGAGGATCGAGAGCACGGCGCGGCGCCATTTGGGCGCTTCCGCTGTGAGGTAGAAGGTGAACAGGGCGATCGTGAGCCCCTGGAAGATGGTCGTGATCAGCCGGCTGCCAACGCCGAAGACGCTGCCGGCGACGTTGGCAGCGATGTCCTTGAGCGACGTGTCGACCGAGCCGAGTGCCTCAGTCAGCCCCTGCCCGGAGATGTCCACGTCGAAACGCGCCGCGAACTCGGTGAGCCGATCGATGTAGTCGGGCATCCGATCGACCAGCATGCCAACCTCATCGATGATCAGCGGGATCATGAGGCCGATGAAGAGCAGGACCACCGTCACGACCAGCAGCAGCATGACGCCGGTGGCGAGTCCGCGCTTCCACCCGTGGCGGCAGAGGAAGACGACCGCCGGCTCGAGAGCGATCGCCAGGAAAAGCGAGATCAGCAGCAGGATCAGGAAGCCCTGCAGGCGGCGCCCCACCACGTAGACGATCCACAGCAGCACCACGCCGGTGAGGATCTGCCGCAGCAAGCCGGGAATCCACCGCGGCATGCCCTCCACCGGCGCGAAGACGGAGAAACCGCGATCTCGCGCCCGCTTCTCAGGCGCCGGAGGAGCCGCGTCCGGCGTGTCGCTCATGGGTGGAGAGGCTAGCTGCCGTACCCGTTCGCCATCCGCCATTCGGTAGGCTCCCCTCATGGACCGGGAACTGCTACGCAGCCTGCCCAAGGCGTTGCTCCACGATCACCTCGATGGCGGGCTCCGTGTCGACACGGTGCTCGACCTCGCCGACGAACTGGGCTATCGGGGTCTTCCATGCACCGATGCCGCCGGGCTGACGGCCTGGTTCGATCAGGGCGAATCGGGATCGCTCGCCAGATACCTGGAGGCCTTCGCCCACACCGTCGCCGTCATGCAGACCGCCCCGGCCCTCGAGCGCGTCGCCTACGAGGCCGCCGTCGATCTCGCCGCCGATGGTGTCGTCTATGCCGAGCTTCGCTACGCCCCCTTCTTGCACGTCGCCCGAGGACTCTCTCCCGAGGCTGTGGTGGAGGCGGTGCAGGCTGGGCTCGACCGCGCCCACCAGGAATCGGGCATCGTGACAGGCACTATCGTCGTCGCGCTACGCCACCTCCGAGACTCCGAGGACGTCGCTCGGCTCGGGGCACGCTTCGCAGGGGCCGGAGTCATCGGTTTCGACCTCGCCGGACCCGAACTCGGCAACCCGGCCGACGAGCATGTCACGGCCTGCCGATACGCCCGCGAGAACGGCCTGGGACTGACCATCCACGCCGGCGAGGCTGACGGGCCTCACAGCATCTGGCGCGCTCGAGCTCGCTGTGGAGCGCAGCGCCTCGGCCATGGAGTCCGCATCATCGAAGATGCCACCGTTGAGGACGGCGAGATCGTCGCACTAGGTGGCGTGGCGCGAGTCGTGCTCGACCACCGCGTTCCCCTCGAGCTCTGCCCGACCTCCAACGTCGATACCGGCGTGTGCCCGGACGTCGCCCGCCACCCCCTGGGGATGCTCCATCGTGCCGGCTTCGCTCTCACCCTCAACACCGACAATCGCCTGATGAGCGCGGTCTCCCTCACCGACGAGTTCGCCAACGCGGTGGAGCATCACGCCTTCGGGCCGTGCGATCTCGAGGACGTGACGGTGCGCGCCATCGAGGCCGGCTTTGGGGATTGGCCGGCGCGACGTGGCTTGATCGAGAAGATCGTGAGGCCTGCGTATCGTGCTGCACGCGAGGGCACCTGAATCGAGGAGCCTCGATCCGGTGCTGCTTCTTCGCCCCGCTCAGTCCGATCCCAGCCGGGCCCCGACCCAGGCCGTCACGTAGTCCAGCACTCGATCCTTCTCAGGCTCGTTGTGCAGCTCGTGGCGCAAGTTCGCAAAGACCTCACGCTCCGCCAGGGGCAGCTCGCCGAGGGGCGCCGAGGACGCCGTGGGAACCAGCGTGTCGGCGCCACCGTGGATCACGAGGAGCGGCAGCCCGATGTCGTCGAGATGTTCGAGCGCTGCTCTCATCGCTGCGAGAGAGATCGCTCCGAAACGCACCGTCACCTTCGTCTCCACGAGTGGATCGGCGAAATAGGCCCGTGCGATCCCGGGATCCCGCGAGAGCTGCTCGCCCTTGACGGGGGTCCGAACCCGTATCTTGGGCGCAACTCTCGCCAGTATCTTCACGACCGGCTGGAGCAGCGACGGCAGGCTCGCCGCCAGCGCCGGCGCCGAGAGGACCAGCAGATCGGGCTGGGGCCGCTCCGACTGAGCGTATGTGGTGCAGAGGAGACCGCCGAGAGAGTGCCCGTACAGCACGAGCGGCCGCCCGGGGAAGCGCGCCCACTCGATCATCGATTCCACGTCGTCGAGAAAGTCGGACCAACGCTCGACATCGAGACGGTTCCCCGTCGAGAGCCCGTGCCCGCGCAGGTCAAAGGCGTACGTGTCGAGTCCGTGGTCGGCGAAACGGCCGCCCACGTGCTCCCAACGACCGCTGTGTTCGCCAAGGCCGTGCACCAGCAGCACCGATGCTCGCGGCTGCCCCACCGGCCATCGCCGCGTGTGCAGCGTCACTCCCCCTCCCACAGCGATGCTTCCGGTCGTGCTCACAACGTCTGCTCTCAGCCAAATCGCTCGGCGGCGGCCACGGCTGCCCCGACGATGCCCGCGTTGTTGCGATGCTCGGCGGCGACGACGGGCGCACTCGTCTCGAAAAACTCCTCGAACTCGTCGAACCGCTTGCTGATCCCTCCACCGACGATGAAGAGGCTGGGCGAGAGGATCCGCTCGAGGTGCGCCAGGTACTCGGCAACTCGACCGGCCCACCAGTCGAGGCGCATCGCGTCGCGCTCGACGAGACGCGCCGCCGCATAGTCCTCGGCATCCATGCCTCGAAACTCCAAGTGCCCGAGCTCAGTGTTGGGAACCAGCTGTCCCTCGTTGAACACGGCGCTGCCGATTCCCGTGCCAAAGGTGAGCAGCAGCACGACCCCCTTCGCTCCACGGCCCGCTCCGAGTCGCATCTCCGCCAGGCCGGCGGCATCGGCGTCGTTGATGAGCACGACATCCCGCTTGATCCGCTTCTGGATCGCCTTCTCGCCATTGACCCCGATCCAGCTGTCGTCGATGTTGGCGGCCGACTTCACCACGCCCTCCTCGACGACTGAGGGAAGCGTGCAACCCACCGGTCCTTCCCATCCGGATGCATCGACCAGCTCCGCGACTACCTCGATCATCGTGTCGGGCACTGCCGGCTGTGGCGTGGCGATCCGTTTTCGCTTGGCCAGCAGCGAACCGGTCGCTGTGTCGACGGGGGCGCCCTTGATGCCCGAGCCGCCGATGTCGATTCCGAACCCG
>CAZMSN010000039.1:8699-15832 GCA_964569015.1 uncultured Acidimicrobiaceae bacterium
AGCCCGACACCGTGGCCCAGGACCGGGCTGAAGTTCCCCGAGGTCACGACTCCCGTTGAAGAGCCCGCTCGCAGCCGGTATCCGTGGCGAGGGACTCGCCGATCCCGTGTGCAGAAACCGATGAGGCGCCGCCCGATGCCGTCGGCCCGTTGGGAGACGAGAGCGCGCTTCCCAACGAACTCGTGATCCCAGGCGACCACCCACTGCAGACCCGCCTCCAGCGGCGTGGTTGTGGGGTCGAGGTCCTGTCCCCACAGGGGATACCCCATCTCCAGCCGGAGAGTGTCCCGCGCGCCCAATCCGCACGGGGTGGCTCCGGCCCCTACGAGCGCTTCGAAGAGCCCCGGTGCCGCCTCAGCCGGAACACAGATCTCGGCGCCCCGCTCGCCGGTGTATCCCGTGCCGGCGGCAACGAACGGGGCTTTTCCAAAGGTGCCGGATGCGAGCCGGAATCGTCCGGGAACCGTTCCGATGACCTGTTCGACGACACGTGGCGATTCGGGTCCTTGCACCGCCAGCATCACTGATTCGGCGCGGAGCGGCTCGATCTCGACGCCGTCGACGGAAGCGGCTCGAAACGCTGCCATGATCGCGTCATAGTTCGCTCCGTTGGGCAGAACCCAAAAGGTGGAATCGTGCAGCCACCAGACGATGAGGTCGTCCTCGACCCCTCCAGCCTCGTTGAGTGCCATCGAGTACTGGGCCCTACCGGAACCGAGTTCGCCGATGTCGTTGCACAGTTGCGACCGTAGGAGTTCCCTGGCGCCCGGCCCCGTCACCCGGAAGCGGCCGAGATGGCTGACGTCGAAGACGCCAACCGCCTCGCGCACTGCCTGATGCTCTGCGATCACGCCCGCGTATTGCAGCGGCATCTCCCAGTCGCCGAATCGTGTGAAACGGGCACCGAGCGCTTCATGGAGTGGTCGCAGTGGAGTCTGTTCCATCATCGACGTGTCCGTGTTCGCCCTGCCGCTCCGCTCAGCCTACCGCCGCCTCGCCGTCGGCATCGTCGCTCAGGTCCACCACCCGGGGCGGACCTGGGATACGAGTCGGCGCCGCCGGCAGTTCCTGGTCCTCCGGCTCGGCCAACCCGTACTTGATGAGGAGATGGAGGTAATCCCGCTGGTAGAAGATCCGGCAGCGAACGTCCGGGTACAGAGCCCGAAGCCGTCGCACCTTGCGATTCTTCTTCGTCACGAGGCGCTGATTCATCGTGGTGATCTCGATGAAGATGTCCTCGTCCGGGAGGTAGAAGTCGGGGCGGAAGAACTTCGCCGGCGTGCCATCGGGCTCGAACTCGATGGCGAACTCGCGGGGTTCGAACTCCCACGGAATGTCATAGAAGTCGAGCAACCGCGCGAACTGGCGCTCACTCTCATGGGCGAACTCGACAAGGTCCGCCGGCTCAGCCTCGAAATCGCTCGACGTGGTCAGTTGGCTCGCGCCTCCGATACGGTCGTGCGTCGTGCAGACTCGGCCGGCTCCGGGAACAGCCGGAGAATCTCGCCTTCGAGTTCCGCCTGCACCGGTCCCACCGCGATCCCGAAAACACCTTGGCCACGCTGGAAGACGTCGACCACCTCGTCTGCGCTGCGCGCCGCGTAGATCGTGGCTCCATCCGACAGCAGCGTGACGTCGCCCAAGGGGTTGTTGCTCTGCAATTGCTCGCGCAGGATGTCCATCGCGCTGCGGATCTTCTTCAGACTCATTCCGGCGTCGAGCAGCCGCTTGACGACCTTGAGCTGCACGATGTCGCTGAACGCATACTTCCGCTGGCTTCCCGAGCCTCGCGCCGTCTGGATCGACGGCCGGATCAACCCGGTGCGAGCCCAGTAGTCGAGCTGGCGGTAGCTGATTCCGACCAGATTGCACACCTGCGGGGCTCGATAGCCCTCGCTCTGCCCCCGGTCGACCCCTACCTGCTGCACCACGGCGAGCCTCCTTTTCGTTGTCGTAGCTTACACCGACGTAATTCCGCCCGCCGAACTACGAGCGTGAAGTTACCGAGGCCGCGGCAGATTTGTCAACAACCCTGTGGATAAGCGCGCCCGGGCGCCGCCATCTCAGGACGTCTCGGGCCCGAAGTCCTCGGGGCGCACCTCGTCGAGGAACTCACGGAACCGCTCGATCTCCTGCTCCTCGTCGCCCTCTTCCTTGATGACGACTCCGGCCTCGTCCAGCACGCTCCGGTCGGCGAAGAGGGGAGCTTCCGTGCGAGCCGCCAAGGCGATGGCGTCAGAAGGACGCGACGAGACCCGCACCTCTCCCCCGTCGCGGGTCAGCACCAGGTCGGCATAGAAGGTTCCCTCGGTGAGGGCGGTCACCTCGACGCGGCTGACAGACGCGCCGAGGGACTCCGCAACGCACTTCAGCAGATCGTGGGTCATCGGGCGCTGGGGCTCGATGCCTTCGAGAGCGAGTGCGATCGCGGTCGCTTCGGCCGTCCCGATCCAGATGGGGAGGTAGCGAGCTCCGCCGGTCTCACGAAGCAGCAAAATCGGGATGTTCGTCGGTAGCTCGATCCGGACGCCGACCAGCTCCATGGGCACTTGGTCCATGCAGTCAGCCTATCACCGGCCTCCTCCTTCGGTCCCCGCCCCGTTACGGAGACTGAAGCCCACACCGGCGAACGAATCCGGCTCATCGGCCAAGCTGCCGAGGTCCATCACCGCCCACAGCGAACGAACGTTTCGGTAGCGGCCGGCCCAGTCGAGCCCGTAGCCGAGCAGGAACTCATCGCCGACCTCGAAGCCCCGATACTCCACCGGGACGTCGACAATGCGCCGCGTCACCTTGTCGAGCAGAGCGACCGTGGCGAGGCTCGCCACCCCGCGCACCTCCACCACCCTACGAAGGGTGGCCAGCGTCAGGCCGGTATCGACGATGTCCTCGACGATGACGACGTCACGGCCCTCGAGTGAGATCTCGGTGTCCATCGCGATGCCCACTCTGCCCTCGGTTCCGAAACGGGTGAGCGCCAGGAAATCGATCTCGACCGGGAGATCGATCTCTCGGACCAGGTCCGCCAGGAACGGCACACACCCGCTCAAGACCCCGACGAGCACAGGCTCGCGGTCGGCGTAGTCGCTGCTGAGCTCCTCGGCGAGGCCCACGACCCGCCGCTGCAATGCGTCCTCCGTCACCACCTCGACGAAGTCGTCCGTCACCCGGATCCTCCGAGAATCACAGGCAGGGCGTCGCGCAGCCACTCGCGGATCGCCAGGGCCCCTCCGGTCTCTGCCGCCGGAGTCACGGCCGATCTCCCGTCTGGCAAGGGCGCCACCGTCGCCACTTGGGTTCGCACATCGTCGGGGAGCCGGGCCGTGCCCGAGCCGAGGCCGCCGCCTCCCTCTTCCTCGAGCAGCGGCACAAGAAGCCGGTCGTACAGCGACCGGCTGCGGTAGCCCCAGTCCAGCAGCTCTCGACTGTCCGCAAAATGGTCCTCGCTGCCCATGACCACCGCCACCAAGGTGCGGCCGTTGCGCTCCAGCACGGAGACCAGGACCCGGCCTGCGTCTCCGGTGTAGCCCGTCTTCATCCCTGCGATGCCCGGATATCGTCCCAGCAAGGCGTTCGTGTTGTGGACGATGCGGGCCGCCCCGACAGGGCTCTCCTTGAACTTGACGAGCCTCGTGCGCACCATCTGCGCCAACACCGGATCCGCCAGAACGGCCCGGGCGATCACCACCAAGTCCGCCGCCGACGCGTAGTGATCGAACGCGTCCAAGCCGTGGGGATTGGCGAAGTGCGAGTGCTCCAGGCCCAGCTCCGTGGCCTTGGCGTTCATCAGAACCACAAAATCCGAGACCGAGCCGGCCACATGCTCGGCGAGAGCCATGGCGGCGTCGTTGGCGGATCGCACCAGCACCGCCGTCAACAGATCTTGCACGCTCCACGCTTCACCCTCGACGAGGCCGATCTCGGACTCCCCCACCCCGACGGCGGTGGCAGAGATGCGCACCCGATCATCGAGTTCCGCCCTGTCGCGCACCACCAGGGCCGTCATCAGCTTGGTGACCGAGGCCATCGGTCGTTCCTCGTCGGCGTTGAACTCGCCGAGGACTACATCCGAGTCCACGTCGTAGACGATCCAGGCTTGCGCGGTCAGCTCAGGGGGATCGGGTACCGGCACCGGGTACGGGGCCGGCACCGTGCCCACCACCCCGAGGCCCAGGATGCCTGCTGACAGGAGGACACTGCATCGGTGCATCACTGCTCCAGGAGCTTGCGCAACCGAGCGCGTACGAGATTCTGCTCAAGCTGGGTTCCGGCCTGGGCTCCGTCGGCCAGGATCTCGGCCGCACGACGCCGATTGGTCGGATTGCGGTGACGCAGCAAGGGGGTCACGAGCTGGCTCAGCAGGTCGATCTCCCGATCGGCGGCGAGGCGGAGGGCGCGGATGTGTCGACCTTCGAGTCCAAGGGAGTAGAGACGAGCAGCGGCGCGCGAGATCGCCAGATCCTCGTCCCGATAAACGTGCCGTCCATCCTGCAGCTCCATCGGAGTGAGAACGCCCTGCGCAACGAGGTCGTCGATCTGGCGCCGTGTCAACCCGCTGGTCCGGGAGAGCTCCTCGACACTCAGGGAAACGCCCGTGCTCGAGAAGTAGGCTTCCGGCGGCGGCCCCGCCTCGAGGATCGGCTTGGGCTCCTCCCCTCGCTCCCACGAAGTCAGTTTCGACTTGATCACCTTGAGCGGCAGGAAGTGATCCCGCTGCTCGCGGAGGATGTAGCGGACACGGCGCAGGTCGTCCTCGGAGAACATGCGATAGCCGGACTGGCTCCTCTTCGGCTCGATGAGGCCCTGGCCTTCGAGGAATCGAATCTTGGACACCGTCAGCTCGGGGAACTCCTCGCGCAGCAGGTTGATGGCCTCACCGATGCTGCGGGTCCGGTGTTCGGCGATCTCGATCGGAAGCGTGTCCGGCTCAGGCATCTCCCACCACCACCACCAGATGGAACTTGCCGATGATCACCTCGTCACCCGGATTCAACCTTGCCCGATCCAGCCGCTGCAGGTTGACGTAGGTGCCGTTGGTGGAGCCGAGGTCCTCGACCGTGAGTCCCTCGTCATCGACCGTGAATCTGGCGTGGTGGCGTGACACCGTCACGTCGCCCAGGAAGATATCGGCGTCTTCGGTCCGTCCTGCGACGGTCGTCCCGTTGCCGAGCACATAGGTGAGTCCGGCCTGAGGGCCGCGTTCGAACACGAGTGCGTAGCGAAACGCCCCTGCCAACATGCCGATGGATGGCGCAGGCCTCTCTTCCTCCGGAGCGGGCCGGTAGAAGATGGTGGCGTCGTGATCATCACCCAGCGAGGCGCCGTCGTCGGACGTCACGCCGGGCCGCTGTGTGCCGGACATATTTCCATGATAGTCGCAAAGTCTCAACTTGCCGTTGAGGCTTGCCGCTTGCTACTCGATGAACACCCGGTAGGCGGCGGCGTCCATGAGGTCGTCGAGAGTCGTGTCCTCCTCCGGATCGATCACCACGAACCAGCCGTCGCCGTATGGATCGTGATTGATCACCTCCGGGCCATCCTCCAGCAGCTCGTTCACGAGGCGAATCGTCCCCGACACCGGGCTGTACACGTCGGATACTGACTTGGTCGACTCCACCTCGGCGAAGGGCTCGCCCGGGGCGACTTCGTCTCCCACCTCGGGCAGGTCGACGAACACAACGTCTCCCAGGGCATCCTGGGCGTAGTCGGTGATCCCGACGCGGATCCCCCCGTCGTCTTCGAGACGAGCCCACTCGTGATTGTCGCTGTACCGCAGCTGTTCTGGGGTCTTCACGGCGCCTCCCGTCGATATCGCCGTGAGCTTACCCGCCAGCGCCCTCAGCCTCAGCTTCATCGTTCCCGCGCACGACCCTCAAGGCGTCTCCGAGGTACTGCACGCCCACGACGTAGTAGAGCACGAGCCCGGGGATCCCGACGATCCAGGCTGCCCAGACCACCGGGTCACATGGGGTGCCGACCCCGATGAGGAACCAGGCGAGAGCCGAGTAGAGCAAGAGGGTGGCGAGCTTGCCGAGGCGCCGTACCGCCAATGTGCGGCCGATCCACAGGGCGACGCCGATTGCGCCGAGGGCGATCAGTGCTTCTCGTACGATCACCGCCACGGCGAACCAGCGCGGCAGATCTCCCGAGATGAGGCCCCCAATGAGGGCGGCTGCGACGGCGAGGCGATCCGCCAGCGGGTCGAGGATCTTGCCGATCTCGCTCACTTGGCCGAGCCGCCGGGCGAGGTAGCCATCGATCCAATCGGTCGCGCCGATCCCGCCCAGGAGCCACCCGGCTGCCGCGGCGTTGTCCAGCCCCAACAGGAGCCACAGGAACACCGGCACCAGGAGGAGCCGGAACGTCGAGATCAGGTTGGGGATCGTGACCATGCCGACGCCTTCGCGTCAGCCGACTCGTACGACCCGGAACCGAATCCTGGCGAGTTCCTCATCCTCGAAGCTCACGATGAACGCGTAGCCCTTGGCATCTGCGAACTCGATGTTGTGGAACGGGCTGACGATGGGAACGATGCTCGACGATCCTGGAGGCAGATTGGGTGGAGCGCCCACCCGGAGCCTGCCCTTCGCCTCCACTCCGAGATCCTGTCCGTCCTCGTCAACGAGCTTCAGGCCGATCTCGAGGTCCCGATGACGTTCATCGGGCTCGATCTCGGCCACCAGTGCCACGGTGAGGCTGCGGTGGACGACCGGCAGCACTCGTGCGCTGATCGTGTCGAAGCCCCCTCCGAGGACGAAGAGCTTCCCTCCTTGTACCTGTGCCGCATCGGCCAGCATGGATGTTGTCAATCGCACGCTTCACTCCCCTGCGCCGTCGAGTACATACACCCTACCCTCAGGGTCATGGACCCGAATCCACCGGGTCCCCAAGATCGGGTATCGGCTCGTGCCGTCGCCGCCTCGATAGCTGATCCGACGGAACGTCACGCCCATACTCACGATCACGCACGGACCCTAGCCGCCCCCGCGGCAACGGGTCGGGCCCAACAGCACCCGAACCTCAGATCATGCATAGGCTCGTCCGTCGCCGCTTCGGTAGCTGATCCGGCGGAACGTCACGCCCATACTCACGATCACGCACGGACCCGAGCCGCCCCCGCGGCAACGGGTCGG
>CAZMSN010000039.1:15932-17677 GCA_964569015.1 uncultured Acidimicrobiaceae bacterium
CGCCCATACTCACGATCACGCACGGACCCGAGCCGCCCCCGCGGCAACGGGTCGGGCCCAACAGCACCCGAACCTCAGATCATGCATAGGCTCGTCCGTCGCCGCTTCGGTAGCTGATCCGGCGGAACGTCACGCCCATACTCACGATCACGCACGGACCCGAGCCGCCCCCGCGGCAACGGGTCGGACCCAACAGCACCCGAACCTGCGATCGCGCATCCCCCCCGAAAGCACCCGGAGTCAACGTGCGAGCGAATAGGCTGCAGCAATCGTGAATTCTCACCTCCGCATCATGACCGCCAATCTCTACAACGGGCGGGCCCGACCCGAGGCTCTTCGGGAGGTGATCCAGGCCTTCGATCCCGATGTGCTCGCGGTTCAGGAGATCTCCCCCAACGCCGCCGGCGTGATCGCCGATGCCTTCCCCTTCCGGCAGCTCGAGCCACGCGACGACACTCTGGGCCTCGGCCTCGCCCTGCGCCGGCCCGGCGTCGTGGACCGGGTGCCCCTCGGCGACCGCACCATGCAGCGTGTCGTGCTCGATCCGGCGTATTGGCTCGGCTTGGGGTCTCAAGTCGAAGTGCTCAACGTTCATCTCCACAATCCGCTCGACGGTGTGATGCGCGCCGCGAGAGCTGTGCGTCGCCGGCAGTTGGCGGCGCTGCACGAAGCGCTCGCTCCTCCCTCCCCTCCTCGCGTACTCGTGGGCGATCTGAACGCGACGCCGCTCTGGCCCCTCTACCGGCGCCTTCGGGAAGTGGCCACCGATGCTGCCTGCGCCGTGGACTCGACCCGTGCCACCTGGGCGCCGTGGCCCTGGTTGCCCCGGCTGCTACGCATCGACCACGTCTTCGTGCAAGGCCTGGTCCCCACTGCCGCCGAGACAATCCACATCCGCGGCAGCGATCACAGCGCCCTCGTCGTCGACCTCGACGTGCCGACCGTGGACGCGCCGGTGACGCACGCCTGAGTCTCGATTGCATCTCGGTGGCCTACCTCTGCCCGGCTTCGACACCGGTGAGGCGCAATCCGCCGCTCGATCAGGCGGCGTGTACCAGCTCTCGCTCGCCTGTGAAGCCCCAATCGCTGCTGAACGCGACACACGCGACCCCGCAGCCTGGTTCGAGTCCCCACTGAAGCTCAACCGCTCGGCACGCTCGGCCGAAAGCGACCGCCCATTCCCACGGCTGGGCGACTTCTCGTGCGACGGTGAGCCGGCCGTCTGGGAGTCTCAGGGTGAACACGAACGTCCTCATATAGGGAACATCGGGAGAATCGAGCGCCGGCTACAGAGCGGTTCGTGTTGGGCGGGCGTCAACTCCAGGAGTCCCGCGAGCACTAGTCAGGCTCAGGCCACGATTGTTGCGGAGATGTGGCGGCAGAGCTGGTCCCGCCGGGGAATCGGCGGCGCTGTGCACCATGGCCGTTTGGTTCTATTGCGCGGCCTTCACCGGGGGTATGGTGCCTTTGGGAAGCGCCCGGAAACGAGGCCATACCTACCGGGAGGCGGTGGCCCGGCTCTTCGCCGAGGCGCTCGATCTCGACGTGGAACTCGAAGATTCGCTCACGATCAACCTCGCCGGCACACAGCTTGCCGCCCGGTACCCGGGTGGGTAGAGGCAACGGCCCTGCGCACCGCCGCCCTGTTCGACGTCAGCTGTTGAGAACGACCACGGAGCAGGAGCACGTTGTCAGCACCTGTTCGATCCCGGGTCCGAGGTAGAGGCGGCGAGTGCCGGTCCGGG
>CAZMSN010000040.1:0-17282 GCA_964569015.1 uncultured Acidimicrobiaceae bacterium
CCGCCGGCGTGAGACCAACGACCAGCACCAAACTCATCAAACCAACCAACAACCGACGCATGCGAGATCCCTCCAACTGGCTGCGACCGGCACCAGCAGTGACCGTATCACAGCAACGGTTCTTCCACAATGAGCCACCAACCGCGTCTCACAGGACCGTCGACGTCGGGAGAAGTCGCCTTCGGCCCCCACCGGATTGCCCCAGCGACGCACCCCTCCAGCCTTGAGTCGTCAACGTGTCGAAAACGCGATGGGAACGTTCAACTAACGTCTGCCCATGGACTCTCCCCACGACACGCCCGCCGTGGTCATCGGCATCGGCGAGATGGGCGGCGTTTTCGCTCGGGCGCTGCTGCGCACCGGCTATCCGGTGTACCCCCTGCGGCGTGGCGAGGACCCCACGGTCCTGGCCGAGCGAATCCCCAAGCCCGAGATCGCGCTGGTCGCGGTCGCCGAGGCCGATCTCGACACGGCGCTCACCAACCTTCCACCGGCCTGGCGGCCCTACGTCGGGCTGCTCCAGAACGAGCTGCTCCCCCGGGACTGGCTGGCACACGACGTCACCGACCCCACCGTGGCGGTGGTGTGGTTCGAGAAAAAGCCGGGAAGAGACGTCAAGGTGATCCTTCCCTCACCGATCGGAGGCCCCTACGCCGGCCTGCTGGCGCGGGCACTCTCCCGCATCGGGATCCCGGCGGGCACCGTGGACACCCCCGATGAGCTGCTCTTCGAGCTGGTGCGCAAGAACCTCTACATCCTCACCGCCAACATCGCAGGCCTCGAAACCGGGGGAACGGTCGGGGATCTGTGGGAAAACCACCGCACCCTCGCCGCCGAAGTCGCATCCGAGGTGCTGGACGTCCAGGAATGGCTCACCGGCACCACCCTCGACCGCGAGAGACTCATCGCCGAGATGGTGCACGCCTTCGAGGCCGATCCGGATCACGGGGCAACCGGCCGCACCGCGCCTGCTCGACTGGCTCGGGTGCTGTCCTACGCAGAGCAGGCGGACATCGAAGTGCCCCACCTCGTGGCGATCGCGGCCAAACTCGGCGACCCTGAGACAACCGACGAACCGTAGAAGCCGGCCACATTGACACGCATCCGGAGACGACACTCGGTATCGTTCCAAAGAACGCGAAATCTCTCAACGGGGGTATCCCCGATTCCGATGCATGAGCACAACCAACCCCACTGGTGCCCCGATGCTCCGTAGGATCTCGATCGCCTTTGCCGCCGCCTTGCTGGTCGCCGCCGCGGTCATCACCTCGACTGCCGCCTCCGCCGCCGGCGCCCTCCGGGCCCAGGAAGGAGAAGAGGCCACCGCGCAGGCAGATGAGACCGGACTGCCTGCCGCCCTCCTGCTCGGTGGCGTCTGGGAGGGTGCCGACATCCAGATCACCGTCGACTCGGTCTTCGCCGACGAGTCTCCCGAGGCTCTCGTCACCAGCGCCAGCGAGGTGCTGGTCGGCGTCACGCTGCGGAACACCGGATCGGCGGCGATCCCATTCGACGCTCAGGCGTTCGGCCACGACCTGGCGCTCCGGCTCACCCTGATCGACAGCGCCGGCGACCGCGAGCCCGTCGACTTGCTCCACCCGGGCCACAACGCTGCCACCGGAGCCGACGTGGCCTGGATCGAATCCGGCCTGGCGGCCCGGGCGACCGTGGGCTTCTCGGTTCCGACCGATCGCACCACCACCATGCAGGTCGAGCTGAGCATCGACGGAGACGCCGTCGCCAGCTGGGACCTCACCTCTCCCGAGACCGGCATCTTCTGGAGCGCTCCGACGCTGCCGGTGATCCACCTCGACGACACCACCGCCTGGGGCGAGGGGGTCACGATCCAGCCGCTCGGTCTCGGCAATCTCAGGTGCGGCGACCCGTCCATCGAGCCGGTGGCCCAGATCGTCGCCGTCACCTTCGAGGTGACCAACAACACGCCCGATCTGGTGCCGTGGCCGGGACCGGAGGCGCCGGTGCCCGCCGCCGTCGCTCAGTGGTCGGACGGCGGAGCCGCCGAGCTGTCTCTCGTGGCCGAGGACAAGAACCTGCTGCGCCGTTCCGACGCCACGGTGCTGCTGCCGCCGTTCTCGGCGAACGAGCTCGCCCTGGTCTTCGCCGCCCCCCGGGACTCGCGCCTCGTCGACCCCGACGCGCTCCCCTACGGCATCTGGCTCAATCCGCCGGACGCTACTCCTCTGTGGCTCGACCTCACCGCCGTCGACTCCACTGTCGGCGTCGATCCTGCGTTCTGCGATCTGGGATTCCAGGGAGCCCCGGTCCCCTATGCATACGCACCGGGGCCGAGTTTCCGGATCGGCGGTGAAGGGCCCTTCTCCGACCCCGACGCCCAGGACGACACGGCTCGGGCACTGCTCAACAGCGTCCTGGCAGGAGCGTCCCGCTTCTACGACTCCTCCGACGAGACATTCGCCGGGCTCACCCAGAGCCGTCTCGAGAACCAGGTGCCCAACGTCAGGGTCTCCAGTCACAACGCCGGCACGACGACTCCCGCCGGAACCGTCGGAACCGTCTACTGGGACACCGATTCGACCAACCCGGACTACCTGTATCTCATCACCCGCAGCGCCTCGGGCAAGTGGCTGTGTGCCGGCGCCGTCGCCGGCCAGGTCCCGGTGCGGGCGCAGGCGTCCTCGGCGAAGGTTGCGGGGACGGTCTGTTTCCCGGGCGCGTTCAGCGACTGAGCCGGTCCCCTACCCGACGAGCAGGTAGGGCTCCCATGACGGATCGGGGATCGATCCCGTCGCCACCAGCACCCAGCTGTGATGGCGCGGCGCGATGGGCTGGCGACGGAGCCGCAGACCGGCCTCGTCGGGTGTGCGACCGCCCTTCCTGGTGTTGCAGCGGCGGCAGCACGCCACGACGTTCTCCCAGGTGTGGAGACCGCCTTGCGACTTGGGGACGACGTGGTCGATGTTCTCGGCGGGCTGGTTGCAGTACTGGCAGCGGTGATCGTCCCGCAGGAACACGGCACGGCGGTTGAGCGGCACCCGGCGCGCATAGGGGACCCGCACGTAGCGGCGAAGGCGAATCACCGACGGAGCGGGGAGGCTGATGCGCTCGGATCGCCACACCTTGCCGTTGGAGGCGACAACGTCGGCCCGGTCGCGGAGGACGAGCACGATCGCCCGCTTGACCGGAACCACCGACAGCGGCTCATTCGAAGCATTGAGCACGAGCGCCCTCGCCATGACGGCAGGCTACCAGCGACGGCAGCGCCACTGGACGTGGGTGGCGGGAGAGGGGGCACGAGTGCGCAGGTACGTCTCCGTGGTGATCATCCGAACCCTCGGCCGTCCGCCGGCCATGGTCACGACGCGTGTGCCGGGCGTTGTCGAATTCGCGTCGGCGAGATACGCCTTCTATACGTCGGGATCGTCTACAGCCCGGCCAGCGGCCGGCGCTGTCGACGCCGCCAACGGAGGAAGGCGACCAGCTCGCCCGGTGGCGGCACGGCCTCCGGGTCGCCGTACGCGGTGAGCATGCGCCAACGGACGTAGCTCGGATCCGGGATCGGGAGGAACGGGAGATGCCGCCACCACCCCCGGCGGGAAAACGCACTCATGGTGCGCACCCCCTCACTCCAGAGAGAGGGCCGCCGTCCGATAGCCCACACTGCTCCCCACGACAACATCGGAACGCATCGTACCGCGGCGCCGTTGTGAACAGCGGAATACCGAGAACGCCTGGTCCGCTGATATTCTTCGACGCTCGCGTTCCACATCTACCAAAGGAGCACGCGTGACGGTCACTGCTCAGGATCTCCATTGGTTCCGGCAGAAGTTCGACGCCATCGCCGACAACATCGAACGCGTCATCCAGGGCAAGCGCGAGACGATCGAGCTGACCACCACGTGCCTCCTCTCTGCAGGCCACCTCCTCATCGAGGACGTGCCCGGTGTCGGAAAGACACTCCTGGCGAAGTCGCTGGCTCGATCGATCGACTGCACGTTCCAGCGCATTCAGTTCACCCCCGACCTCCTCCCCTCCGACGTGACCGGGGTGGCGGTGTGGGACCGCGACTCGTCGCACTTCGTCTTTCGCCCCGGGCCGGTGTTCGCCAACGTCCTGCTCGGCGACGAGATCAACCGTGCCAGCCCCAAGACCCAATCGGCGCTGCTGGAGGCGATGGAGGAGTACCAGGTCACGGTCGACGCGGTGACCCGGCCGCTGGGCCCCCCCTTCATGGTCGTCGCCACCCAGAACCCGATCGAGCACGAGGGAACCTATCCCCTGCCGGAGGCCCAGCTCGACCGCTTCATGATGCGGCTCACGATGGGCTACCCGGGACGGGACAAGGAACTCGAGATGCTGCGAACCCACGGCGACCATTCCACCTACGACGACCTCGAGTCGGTGGTCACCGGCGACGACGTCGTGCGCATGGCCGACATCGCCCGCCACATTCACGTCGCAGACGTGATCGCCTCCTACCTCGTCGATCTCTCGGATGCCTCCCGCAACGATCCCGAAGTGCTCCTCGGTGCATCACCCCGGGCGACCCTGTTCCTGCAGCGGGCGGCACGTACCCACGCCGCCAAGCAGGGCCGCGAGTACGTCGCTCCCGACGACGTGAAAGCGATGTTGAACCCGGTTCTCAACCACCGCCTGATCCTCCGCCCGGAGGCCCAGATGCGAGGAGTCACCGTGGCCGACATCGTCGATGGCATCAGTCAAGGAGTCGAGGTCCCGGGAACCAGGGCGGCGGTCTGATGCCCACCGTCCGCGGCTGGGCAGCGCTCGGAGCGGCTCTGGCGCTGGCGCTGTTGTGGCTCGCGTTCGGTGAGACGCTGCTCCTGGCAGCGGCCGTGTTCCTCGTCGTGGCGGTGCTCATCGGCCTCATCTATGTGCGCCAGGCCGCTCCCCGGGTCCGGATCGGGCGCAGCATCACACCCATCCAGGTCTACGACGGCGACCGCGCCATCGTCGAGGTCTCGCTGACGTCACGCAATCGCATCCACCACGCGGTCACCGAGGACGTCGTGCAGCGCCTCGGGGCGGCCGTCTTCGTCGCTGATCGCATCGATCCCGGCGAGCCGATGGTGGCCCGCTACGAGGTCCTGTGTCGGCCGCGCGGCGTCTACCAGATCGGCCCGGCAGTCGTGAGAGTGTGCGACCCCTTCGAGGTGGCGGAGTCCGCCGCCAGCGACCGCACCATCGACCGCCTCGTCGTCTACCCGGTGGTCGAAGACCTCCACGGCCTCCCGATCACACAGGGCCAGGACCCCAACGCCAGCTCGGCGCGCGCCAGTTTCTCGCTCACCAGCGGCGAGGACTTCTACACGCTGCGGTCGTACGAGCAGGGTGACGATCTGCGGCAGGTGCACTGGCCGTCGTCGGCTCATCGCGGCGAGCTGATGATCCGGCAACTCGAGACCCCGTGGCAATCCCGGGCCCTGATCGTGCTCGATCCCCGGGTCCAGGCCTACCCCACCCATGAGGCTTTCGAACACGCCGTCCGTGCCACCGCCTCGGTGACTCGGCATCTCTTCCGCAACGGCTTCAGTCCGATCGTCTGGACCGGAGAGGGCATGGACACCGCAGCCTCGAGCTCCGACGCATACGCCATCGTCATGGAGGGCCTGGCGACGGTGCAGCCGATCGCGGATATCGACTTCCGGGTGTTCGTACAACGTCTGCGCCGACGTGGCCTCGCCGGCGGCGCCTTGGTGCTCGTGACCGGACGGCCCGACGAGCCGACGGTGGCAGCTTTCCGGCTCCTCAGCCGGGACTATCACAAGACGGTGGTCATGGCGGCCACCCAACACGACAACGAGGCAACACTGCAGCTACGCCGTGGCGGCGCAATCGCCGTCTTGGCGGGACCGGCGGCCAAGTGGGCCCCGGCATGGCGAGAAGCGATGGAGCACGCATGGTCTACCGCCGCAGCTGGCTAGCGGGAATCGCCTCGCTCGTCTTCGCCTTCATCGGGCTCAACGGGCTCCTGCGCTCCACCGTCACCGGGCCGCCGTGGCAGTGGCTCGTCCTCGCCGGATTGGTGCTCGGGATCGCCATCACATGGGCCTGCCTCAGCTTCCGCCTCCCCATCGCGGTGACGGTCGCCATCAACCTCGCGGCGATGGTGGTGGCCGTCGCCCGCATCGCCGCCCCGGAGACCACGGTGATGCTGCTCCCGACCGGCGACACGATCTCGGCGATCGACACGGACCTCTCCCAAGCCCTCTCAGTTATTCGCCATGGGCTCGAGCCGGTCATCCCGATCAGCGGCATCGTGATCATCCTGACCGTCATCATGTGGGTCACCGGCACGCTGCTGGCTTGGGGCCTGCTGCGCGGCCATCCCTATGTCGCCCTCGTTCCGCCACTGGTCATGTCGCTGCAATTCGCAACGATGGACCGGGGCGACACCACCCCTTTGGAGATCGTCGTCTTCCTGAGCCTGCTGGCCGCGTCGATGCTCGCCATCACCATCGACGAGCGCGACCAAACCGCCGGCCGCATGGTCAGGGATGGCCAATGGCCGAAGGCACGATCCCGGATCGGCCGGTCGGCTGCCGTGCTGATCGGCGCGACCATGATTGCGAGCCTCACGGGCGTCGCGGCACTGCACGGGACAGTTCCCCGGTTCGGCCTGATGAGTTGGCGTACCAGCTCCGGTTTGACCGGCGAGTTCTTCGGCAGCGTCTCCTACAACCCCTTCGTCGGGATCAGGCAGTCGCTCGTGAGCAACACCGTCGTCCCCGTATTCCGAGCCCGTATCAGCGGCGACCTCCCCGCCGACCGGGTCTACTTCCGGTTGGTGACCATGGAGACCTACGCCGGGGGCCAGTTCTACGCGAACAAGCCGGACATGATCCTCCTCGAACAGCGGCCGTGGGAGCTGGCCGGCCACAGCTTCTCCGGCGAGACCGCCAGCGTCACCACCTTCATCACGATCGAGCGCCTCGTCATGGACTGGATACCGGAGGCGTACGTGCCCACCGACGTCATCGCCAGTCGAACCTTCCTCCGCACCTTGCGGGTCCGCCCGGACGATGGATCCCTCCGGCTCGATGGAGGGCTCACTCTCGAGGGCATGACTTACTCGATCGAGTCGGAGATCCCCGTGCCGGACGTCGAGGCACTTGCATCGACCCAATCCGGGGAGCTGTCGGCCTCGTTCCAAGCGGCCCAGGAGGCCGCCGAGAACGTCCCCGAGCCGGTTGCTGTCGAGTACCGGGCCAACCCCCCTGATGTGAATCGGTACCTCCAGCTCCCCGATGATCTCACTCCGGCAATCGGCGAGCTGGCTCGCTTGCAGACCGCCGGTCTGGAGACTTCCTTCGAGAAGGCTCTCGCCCTCGAAGCCTGGCTCCGCTCGCCGGCGTTCCGTTACACCACCGACATCGAGCCCGGTCACGGCGCCACCGACCTCGCCGCCTGGCTGCTCGACCAGACGTCGCCCAACTTCCACTCCGGGTACTGCGAGAACTTCGCCACCTCGATGGCGGTCATGGCGCGCACGCTCGGCATCCCCTCCCGAGTGGTGCTCGGCTTCACCCCAGGCGAGCCCGACCCGGAGAACCCCTCCGAGGTCGTGGTTCGGGATCGCAACGCCCACGCCTGGGTCGAGCTGTGGATGCCGACACAGGGCTGGGTGCACTTCGATCCCACCCCCCGTGGAGACGGCGCCAACCCCTCTACCTACGAAGACTTCGAGAGCATCCTCGGCTTCTCGTTGATCGACTACCTCGAAATCTCCATGCTGCCACTGGACCCGGACCTGCCCTCATACCCCGGCCAACACGACATGTTCGACGAGGGCTCCGAAGATGCGATCTCGGCCACCGAACTGGACGGCGAATCCACCGGCATCCGATTCCCCGGCTGGGTCACCACCGTGATGCCATTCGTGATCGTCGCCGTGCTCGCCCTCGTCGCGATCCCCGGCATCAAGTGGCGGCGCCACAAACGGCGCATGAAGCGCCTGGAGAAAGGCGACATCTCGGCAGCCTGGGAGGAGATCGTGGCACGGCTCACCGACCTCGGCGAGCCGCCCAACCGTGCCCTCACCCCCAATGAGCTGGCGGCATCGATCGATGAGGCGATGCGGCCACTCGCCTCGGTGTACGGGAGAACCATCTACGGGCCGGAAGGCTGCGTGAGCGCCGCCCACATCGACACTGCCCGCGCCTCCTTCCAGGAGACGACCGCGTCCCTCACGAGCCGCTATCGAACCGGTCGGCGGATCCTGGCGTGGTACCGGCCGGCCACTCTCCTGCCACGATGGGCGCGGCGCCGTGCCGACAGATCCAAGGGGGCAATGGGCATCGACGGTAACCGGCGCAGAAGCGACCGAGATACGGCGCAGATCAGCCGGTAGCTTCGACCTCGGAGAGCACGTCGTCCTCGACGCGCCGCAGCATGCCGAGGAACTGCTCCCTGTCGAGCTCGAACCGCGTCACGTCTTCCTCGACGCTCACCGCTATCTCGTTGATCGCCACGAAGAACGACAGCTGCCCCTGACGGAGCGCGTCGAGCAGCTCATCCTCGTCCTGCGCCACCCGGAAGATCGTCTGACCATCGGTGACGAGCCTCACCGACGCGAGGTGGCCGTCCATGTCGGCGGTGCGCCGGAGGTAGTCCCACGCCCGACGCACGCGCTGCACGGACATGCCGTTGTCGAGAAGGCTCTTGACCACCCGGAGCGCCACCAGATCGCGAAACGAGTAGAGCCGGCGCCGGCCCGGCCGCCCGCCTGTCGTTTGGATCGTTGGGGTAACGAGATTGACTTTGTCCCAATATCGGAGCTGATGTGCGCTACAGCCGGTGAGCCGAGATGCTTGCTGCGCCGTGAAACCTTCCAACATCCCTCCCTCACACCGGGATCCAAGAACCGCTGCAGTCAGCTCTACAGCCGTCCCTAAAAAGCTTGCCGCCGACGATGATTCATCGCGGGACGGTCACTCTAGCCGTCTCGATGCCACTTCTGTCGGGTGCGCCCCAACCACGCCTCGAGACGAGCCGGGACACCGTCGCCACCTTTCCTGCGAATGTCGACCGTGATCCATCCGGCCGCGGCCAGCATCACGATGAAACCCGCCACCGCGATCCAGGGCGAGGTCGTGAAGGTGAGCAACATGACCACCAGGCCGACGGCAAAGACGACGAACGCGAGGCGCCGCCTGCGCCGGCCGACCGAGCGCAGCGTCGTCTTGGCAACCGTCTCGGCGAGCTTCGGATCCTCCTGGTAGAACTGGCGCTCGATCTCCTGGAGGATGCGCTGCTCCCGTTCATTCAGAGGCATGCGATCGTCTCATCTCGTGGATGGGCGGACCCCCAAGTATACCGCTGCTCAGTTCTCCGAACCCGAAGGTCCCCCTGTTCGATCCGGGACCGGCAGGTCCTTTCGTGCGGTTGGATCGAGGAGCCGAGCCGGCACGACCGCGTCGTCCCCAAACCGATCCCGCACTCGATCCGTTACCTCCGCCGCGGCATCTCTTGGACTCGTCTCCAACGACAGCTGCCGAGGATCGCCTCCCGTCACGAGGCCGCCGGTCCCCACGCCGAGCAGCCGGATCCCCCGGCCTTCGACGGGCACCCTCTTCAGCAGCAGCTGCGCCCCGTTCCACAGAGCCGGCGTGTGCTCGATCGCTTCGCGGAACGTGAGCGATCGGGTGATGGTCGTGAAGTCCCCGAACCGCACCTTGAGGGTGAGCGACCGGCCGGCGAGACCGGCTCGGCGCAGCCGGCTCGAGAGCCGGTCGCACAGGTCGAGCAAGGCTCGCTCGACGTGCTCGTGTGCGGTGAGGTCGCGTTCGTAGGTCTCTTCGACCGAGACCGACTTGGCGGCGTCGGCCGGGGCGACTTCGCGTTCGTCGATGCCGCGGGCCAGCGCAGCGAGGTGGCTGCCCAGGCTCCGCCCAATCCTGCGCTGGAGTACCTGCTCAGGCACCGCGGTCAGTTCGCCCACGGTGTCTATGCCGAGCAACTCCAGATGGGCGAAGGTGGCCTCCCCCACTCCCCACAGGCGTCGTACCGGCATGGCGTGCAGAAAGCCGAGCTCGGCGCCGGCCGGGACCAGCCGCAGACCGTCCGGCTTTGCGTCTTCTGATGCCAGCTTGGCGAGGAACATCGTCGACGCGATCCCGACCGAGGCCGGCAGCTTCAGCTCTTGCCGGATGCGATGGCGCAGCGCCTCCCCCACCGCAGACGGATTCGGGTAGTGCATGCGGAGCCCGCTGATGTCGAGGAACGCCTCGTCAACCGACAGGCCCTCCACGAGGGGTGTGAATGCTCGCAGGAGGTCGAAGAGACGGCTCGACACGGCCGCGTAGGAACGGCCGTCGGGGGGTAGGAACCGGCCTTTCGGACAGAGACGGCGCGCCTCGCCGATCGGCATCGCCGAATGGACTCCGAGCCGGCGCGCCTCATAGCTCGCAGACGACACGACCCCGCGCTTTCCCAAGCCGCCGACGATGACCGGCACTCCGTGCAGGGCCGGGTCCCGCAGCCGCTCCACCTCCACGAAGAACGCGTCCATGTCGACGTGGAGGAAACGCTCGTTGAAACGCCCCATCGATCGCACAGTACCGAACCGGTGTGACACGCCGGCCGGCCGGCACGCGAGCTCAACCGATCTGCCAGACTCCCGGCGATGCCGGCGCCCATCCATCTCCTTCGCCACGGCGAGGTCGCCAATCCCGACCATGTCATCTACGCAGACCTCCCCGGCTACCGATTGAGCGGGCGCGGCCGTCGCCAGGCCGAGGCCGCTGCCCAGCACCTGGCGACAACGTCGGTGGCGATGGTCGTCACCTCTCCCCTGGACCGCGCCATCGAGACGGCGACGATCGTCGCCCTCTCTCATGGATGCCGGCCCGTCGTCGACGAGGGACTGACCGAGTGGAAACTCAGTTCCCGCTGGGCGGGCATCGTCTGGCACGACCTCCCCAACCAGCGGCCCGGAGAACTGGAGGCGTACCTCGAACACCCCGAGGCCCTTTCCTTCACGCCGGAGCCGCTCGCGGATCTCGCGGCGCGGGTGGCCTCCGTGGTGAACGGCTGGAGGTCCCGGGTTCCCGATGGGGAGCTCGTCTTCGTCTCCCACCAGGACCCGATCCAGGCAGGCAGGCGGGTCCTCTGCGGAAAGGCGCTGGCCGATTTCAACGTCGCCAAGCCCAAGCACGCCGCCGTGGTGACGTTGCTCAGCCAAGACGACGGCGGCCCGGCCTGGGACGAGATCGGCTACTGGGAGCCCGATCAAGGCGTGCGGTTCCCCCCGATCACCGGGCCGTCCGGCGGCTGACACCGCCACCGGATCGAGAGCATCTCCAAGTCGACACCTTCTCGTCCGACACGTACCACGTCTCCCTCACCGATCAGGTGGGAACGGTCCACGGCGCCTCGGCCACGCCAAGGACGACGAGAAGACCGCGCCGGCGTTCAGGCCTTGCCGAACACCAGGGCCACGTTGTGGCCACCGAACCCGAACGAGTTCGACATGGCGGTCGTGATCGACACCTCCCGCGCCTCGTTGGGCACGTAGTCGAGGTCGCATTCCGGGTCGGGGGTGGTGTAGTTGATCGTCGGCGGCAGTACGCCCTCCCGGATGGCCAGGACCGAGGCGATCGCCTCCATCGCCCCGGCCGAGCCGAGGAGATGACCGGTCATCGACTTGGTCGACGAGATCGGGATCCGCCACGCGTCGTCCCCGAAGACGGTCTTGATGGCGAGCGTCTCGGTGATGTCGTTGGCCTGGGTCGACGTGCCGTGAGCGTTGATGTAGCCGATGTCGGCTGCGGCCAGGCCGGCGTCGTCGATGGCGTTCTGCATGGCGCGGGCGGCTCCCGCTCCCCCGGGCCGGGGAGCGGTCATGTGGTACCCGTCGGCGGACATGCCGTAGCCGAGGAACTCGGCGTAGATCGTGGCGCCGCGGGCGATGGCGTGCTCCCGCTCCTCCAGGATCAGCACCGCGGCTCCCTCCCCCATCACGAACCCGTCACGGTCGGCATCGAACGGTCGGGACGCCCCCTGCGGGTCGTCGTTTCGGGTGCTCACCGCCCGGGCCTGGGCGAACCCGGCCAGCGCGATCTCACAGATCCCGGCCTCGGTGCCGCCCGCCACCATGACATCGGCGGCGTTGCGCCGGATGATCTCGGCGGCGTCGCCGACCGCATTGGCCGATGCGGCGCAGGCCGTGACGGTGCAGATGTTCGGGCCGAAGAGATTGAAGTCGATCGACACCGCCGCGCCCGCCATATTGCTGATGATCTTGGGAATCGCCAGCGGGGAAACCCGACTCGGTCCCCGTGCATCGAGAACCAGGACCTCCTCCTGAGTGGTCGTGATGCCACCGGTCCCGGAACCACAGACGACTCCGGCTCGTTGCGCCGCCGGGTCTTCCTCCTCGTAGGCGATCCCGGCATCGGCGAGCGCCTGCTGGGTCGCCACCCAGAAGAACTGAGCGTTGCGATCGAACCGGCGAGCCTCGCGCCGGGTCATGTACCGCTCTGGGTGGAAGTCCTTGACCTCGGCCACGATTTGACAGCTGAACTCGGAGGGATCGAAGAGGGTCACCCGACCGACCCCGGAGACACCGGCGATGAGATTCGCCCACGACTCGTCGACCTGGTGGCCGAGCGGATTGATGGTGCCGAGCCCGGTCACCACGACCCGCCGTCTCGAGCTCACGTCATGCACTCCGGTCAGCCGCTGAGCTTCTCGTGCACCACATCGACCGCCTGGCCCACAGTGGTGATGAGCTCTGCCTCGTCATCGGGGATCTTGACATCGAAGTTGTCCTCGAGAGCCATCAACAGCTCGACCACGCCCAACGAATCGACCTCGAGATCCGCCTCGAACCGGGCCTCCATCGTGATGTCGTCTCGTTCGAGCCCCAACTCCTCCACGAGCAGGTCGATGAGCTTGGCTTCGATTTCGGCACGTTCCATTGATGAACCCTCCTTGGGGATCTGTGGTCGGTCCTCAGAGCGTCATGCCACCGTCGACAACGATGGTCTGACCGGTGATGTAGCCCGCTTCGTTCGAGGCAAGATAGCCGACGACCGATGCGATCTCTTCGGGCTGGCCGAAGCGGCCGAGGCTGATCCTCTCCAGCAGCCGGGCTGATGCTTCTCCGCCGAGCGGAGCCGTCAGATCGGTCTCGATGAAGCCGGGAGCCACGACGTTGACGGTGATCCCGCGGGATCCCACCTCCTTGGCCAGCGACTTGCTGAAACCGATGATCCCGGCCTTGGCCGCCGCGTAGTTCGCCTGGCCGACGTTCCCACAGACGCCGCTGACCGAACCTATCGAGATGATGCGGCCCCATCGCGCCTTCACCATCCCCCGCAACGCCGCCTTCGTGCACAGGTACACCGACCGGAGATCGGTGGCGAGGACTTCGTCCCACGCTTCCGGCTTCATGCGTAGGAGGAGGCCATCGCGGGTGATGCCGGCATTGTTGACGAGGACGTCCACCGGACCGAGGTGTTCGTCGATGACGGCGAACATGGCATCGACCTGGGACACGTCGCCGACGTCGGCAGCCACCGCCACCGCCTTCCCTCCAGATCCGACGATCGCATCGACGACCTCACCGGCGGCATCGGCGCTGGTCGAGTAATTGACGGCGACCGAGTGCCCCCGAGCGGCGAGCAGGACCGCGATCGAACGCCCGATGCCGCGCGATGATCCGGTCACGAGGGCAACTCGACTCATCCCGAACGGCTCCTCACCCGCGCCTGCAGAAGCTCCAGCGCGGTGGCGTTGGTGCCGGGGAGCTCGTGATCGGTGGTCCCCAGCGGCGTCACACGGTCACCCCAGCGTACCGCGGCGGCCCCCCAGGTGAGTCCTCCTCCGAAAGCCGCCAACACGACCACGTTTCCGGATGAGATCACACCCTGCTCCAGCGCCTCGGCGAGCGCGATCGGGATGCTGGCGGCGGAGGTGTTCCCATAGGAGGCGATGTTGGAGTACACCTGATCGGGCCCGAGTTCCAGACGCCGTGCCGTCGCATCGATGATCCGGATGTTGGCTTGATGGGTGATCAGCAGGTCGACGTCGCCCAGGCTGAGGCCGGCATCGCCGATTGCCTCGATGGTGGCTTCGCCCATACGGGTCACGGCGTGGCGGAAGACCTCACGACCCTTCATCAGGATCGCCGCGCTCGCGGCCGGGTCGAATATCCGCTCGGTACCGGTACCGGTGATCACCAGGAGGTCGGTGAGACTTCCGTCGGCGTGGGTATTCACCGCCAGGATCCCCTCGGGCCCTTCCGTCGCCTCGAGCACGACTGCCCCGGCCCCGTCCCCGAAGAGCACGGCTGTCGATCGATCCTCGAGATGCAAGTGAGCCGAGAGCCGCTCCGCTCCGATGAGGAGGGCCCGCCGGGCTGTGCCGGCCACCACCATCGCATTGACGATCGCCAGACCATAGACGAACCCGGTGCAAGCGGCATTGATGTCGAAGCTGGTGGCACTGGGAAGGCTCATCTTCTCCTGGACGTACGAAGCCACCGACGGCACCGCCCGCTCCGGCGTGCAGGTGGCCACGATGACGAGGTCGATGTCCTCCGGGCTCAATCCGGCGGCGGCCACGGCCCGGCGGCCGGCGGCGGCGGCCATGTCGACGATGCTGACGTGGCTGATGCGGCGTTCCTTGATGCCGCTGCGCGAGGTGATCCATTCGTCGCTGGTGTCCATCACCGTCTCGAGGTCGGCGTTGGTCAGTACCGCCGGTGGCGTGTACTTGCCCCATCCGGTGATCGCGGCTCTGCGCATCAGGTCTCTCCCGTGTCCGTCGTCATTGTATGGCGAGCGCTTCCACCGCCGGCGGTACGTCCACGACCGCCGAAACGGTGAGCACCGCCGCGTCGGGGACGGTGCGCCGCGCCAGCCCCGCGGTGACATCGCCCGGCCCGATGTGAACGAAAGCCTCGATCCCCGCCGCCGCCATCGCTTCGAGACTCTGGCGGAACTGCACCGGGCTGACGAGCTGGCCGGCCAGGTTCGCTACAACATCGCCGCCGGGTGCTGCGGTGACGTTGGACCACACCGGGAATGCCGGCGGCCCGAAGGTGATGCTTCGCAGTGCCACTGCCAGCTCCGCCTCGGCGGATTCCATCATCGGGGTGTGGAATGCACCAGCGACCTTGAGCGGTACCGCCCTACGAAATCCCAGCGCACCCCCGTGCTCGCAGATCCAGGCCACGTCATCGGTGGAGCCCGCCACGACGATCTGGCCCGGGGCGTTGACGTTGGCCACCCACAGGCTCCCCCCGGCGTCGCGCCGGCCGGCGGTCGCCTCGAGCGCCGCCTCGAGATCGCCACCGAGCAGGGCGGCCATGCCGCCTTCGCATGCCCGGGCCGCCCGCCCCATCGCATTGCCGCGTGCCGCCACCAGCGCCAGCCCCTGGTCGTAGTCGAACACGCCGGACGCCGCCAGAGCCGTGTACTCGCCAAGCGAATGGCCGGCGGCGGCCGCCGGCGGCGCCGGCATGGCGGCTGCGAAGGCTTCCCACAGGGCGTAGGAGACGGCGAAGAGCGCCGGTTGCACCACCTGGCTCTGCGTCAATCGCTCTTCGGGACCGGACGCGCACACGTCGCGCAGAGACCAGCCGAGGATGTCGTCGGCTCGATCACCGAGCAGGTCCGATCGCGACTCGAAGACGTCCGAGCCCATTCCCACGAACTGGCTTCCCTGGCCGGGAAACACAACGGCGTAGCGCATAGGGGATGAGACCCTAGGCCGTCCTCCTCGGTTACCGAGAACCCTCACCTCAGTTCATCGGCGATCCGCAACACCCGGGCCACGTCGGCGCCGTCGACGTCGCGGTGGGTGCAGAACCTGAGCTTGCCCGGCCGAATCAGGCCCACCCTCACCCCCTCGGCGCTCAGCGCCTGCTGGAACATGGAGGCCGCCCAGGGCAGCCCGTCCTCGTCGACCACCACCATGTTCGTTTCGACGGTGCCCACCGCATCGGGGAAACGCTTCGCCAGACCGGCCCCGAGCTCCCGCGCCAGAGTGTGATCGGCGATGAGACGCTCCCGATCGTGCAGCGCAACGGCCGCTCCGGCGGCGATGATTCCCGCCTGGCGCATGGCGCCTCCGAGGCGGGCCCGCCACGACCGGGCGGCGGCGACCGCGTCACCGGTCCCGGCGAGCACCGATCCCACCGGCCCTCCCAATCCCTTGGAGAAACAGAACATCACGGTGTCGGCGGTTGCCGCGTACCGGGTAGCCGGGACGCCCGAGGCGATGACCGCGTTCCAGATGCGGGCCCCGTCGAGGTGCACCGCCAAGCCGTGCTCTCGGGCCACGTCCGAGCCGGCCTCCATCATCTCGATCGGCACGACGGTGCCACCCGAGACATTGTGGGTGTTCTCCCAAGCGAGCAGGGTGACTCGAGGCATGTGATACGACGCCGCCTCGATCACGGCACCGATCTGGGCCGTGGTCATCTCGCCGTTGCAGGTGGACACGGGGCGCATCGACACACCCCACAGAGCGCCGGCGGCGCCGTGCTCGTAGTTGCGGATGTGTGCCGACTCAGCACAGATCACCTCGTCCCCCGGCCGGGTCTGGATCGCGAGGGCGAGCTGGTTGCCCATGGTGCCGCTGGGCACGAAGACCGCCGCCTCCTTGCCGAGGAGCGTGCCGGCCTCCTCCTCCAGGGCGTTGACGGTCGGGTCCTCGCCGTAGACGTCGTCACCCACGGCGGCGGCGGCCATCGCCTGCCGCATCTCGTTGGTCGGCCGCGTCACGGTATCGGATCGGAAGTCGGCGATGCCGTCGGGAAACGCCATGGCGGCATTGTACGATCGGGAACCTCATCCGGCAGAACGGCCCCTCCGATCCCGCAGACACGGCGGCGATCCGGCCGGCAAGGTGGAAAACGCGTGATCCGAATCCTCCTCCCCCTCCTGCTGCTCGCCCCGCTCTTCGGTGCAGCCGAGGGCGCCGCCTCACCTCAGCTCCTCGGCAATCCCGACTTCGAACACGGCGGGCACGTCGCGTCCGACTGGTACGAGAACACCTGGGATGGGGCGGTCGCCGATTGCACGGCGTCCGACGATCCGGTTCACGGTGGCGACCGAGCCCAGCGGATCCAGGTCTCCGACCTCGGCGCCGGCGGCACACTGTTCGCCCAGGAGTACGACTTCGATGCCGGTCACGCCTACGAGGCGAGCATCTGGATACGCGCCGACACCGAGATGCAGGCGGTCTTCCTGCTGCAGAGCCGCGACCCCGACTACGAGGCCGGGGCCCGCCGCACCGTGCAGCTCGGCCCGGAGTGGCAGCACGTGGTCATCCGC
>CAZMSN010000041.1:0-16222 GCA_964569015.1 uncultured Acidimicrobiaceae bacterium
CGCCGGCGGTGGCGGTGTTGAGGCTGAGGCGCAGGCTGGGGCGTTCCGGGGTTGTCCTCGGTGGTGGAGAGAATGGCTCCCCCCTCGGCTCGTTCGGCTCCTGCGGAGGCGCTTCGCCAGGTCCCCCCCCTCAACAAGGGGGGACGAGAGGAGGGGGAGGGTGCAGTCGGTCCCGCCGGAGGCCGAGGTCAACGAGCAGACTCGAGCCGCACGGCAGCGCCGGGGTCGATGCGGAGGCGTACCAGGGAGCCGATGGGGACACGCACCGAGGAACGGGCCTCCAGGACATCGTCGCCGACCGACACGTGCAGATCGAAAGCGCCGCGGCGATAGGCGGTTCCGAAGACTTCGCCTGCCACCGTGCCGGCGTCATCGAGGGTGACCGCCTTGGTGGGGATCAGCATGGGATAGTCGCCGTCGGGCAGGTCCACGGCGAGGGTGCCCCAGCCGAAGGTGGCTATGCCTCCAACCACGGAGGCATTGACGACGGCGCCGTTGCCGAGCATGCGCGCCACGAACTCGGTGCCGGGATCGCGCCACAGCTCCTCGGGCCCGCCCTCTCGCACCACCGTTCCGGCGCGCAGGACGAAGACCCGGTCGGCGATGGCAAAGGCCTCGTCCTGGTCATGGGTCACATACACGACGGTGATTCCCAGTCGGGCGAAGATGCCGCGCATCTCGCCGATGAGACGATCACGGAGCGCTCGATCGAGAGACCCCAGTGGCTCGTCCAGCATGATGAGACGGGGAGAAGGGGCGAGGGTCCGCGCCAACGCAACCCGCTGCTGCTCGCCGCCGGAGAGGTCGGCGATGGAACGGTGGTCGTAGCCGCCGAGGCCCACCAGCTCGAGCACCTCCTCGACGCGGCTCCGGCGGACATCGAGCGGTGACCCCGTCATCTTCAGCCCGAAATCGACATTGCCGGCCACGGTGCGATGCGGGAACAGGGCATGATCCTGGAACATCATGCCGAAACCCCGCCGATGCGGCGGGATGGCATTGAGGTTCTCGCCGTCCCAAGCGACTGTGCCGGTGAGAGGCCGCTGTAATCCGGCAATGACGCGCAGCAGAGTCGTCTTGCCGCAGCCCGAAGGCCCTATCACCGCGACCACGTTGCCGGTCGGCACCATCAGATCGACTCCGGCCAGGGCCAAGTGATCCCCGAAACGCACCGACAGATCTCGGCAATCGAGCATCAGAACTCACCCACCTCGCCCACGCGGACCCGCTCGATCAGCAGCACCGCGAGGCCGGTTCCGATCATCAGCAAGGTGCTGAGCGCCATTGCCCGGCCGAAGGTGGCCGTCCCTGGCTGGCTCAACAGGCGGTAGATCGCGGTGGGCAACGTCGGGTTGGTGGGCAACGCCAGGAAGGAGGTTGCCCCGAACTCGCCCAGCGACACCGCAAACGCGAACCCGGCGCCCACCAAGCCGGCGCGGGCGATGAGGGGGAGGTCGACCTCGCGCCACACCCGGCCGGGCGACGCCCCCAACACCGCGGCCGCCTCACGGAGACGCTGCTGGATGCTGCGCATCACCGGAACCGCGGTGCGCACCACGAACGGGATCGCCACCAGGGAATGTGCGATCGGGATGATCCACACCGAAGACCGCAAATCGATCGGGGCGTCGAGCGCGATGAGTATCCCGAACCCGAGCGTCACCGCTGAGGTCCCGAGCGGGAGCATGAGCAGCGCGTCGAAAGAACGGGCGGCGAACCCCCGGCGGTAGGCGACCACCGCCGACGCCAGCAGGCCAATCACCACGGCGAGCACGGTGGCAACCAGCGCGAAGCGGAGCGAGTTGAAGATGGCAGTCGATGGTGGCACGAACAGGCCTCCCGTGGCGTGCTGTGTCAATCCTCGGTAGAAATCGAGCCCGATCCCGTTGGAGGTGCGCAGCGAACGCTGGACGAGCACGAGCAGGGGAGTGCCGAGCAGCACGGCCATGAAACCCAGGTTGGCGGCGACGAGCAGCCAGGCCCTTGTTCCCACCGGGCGCTGGGCGGCGGCAGCGGCGGCTTGGAGACGGAACTGGTGAGTGCGCCGCTGCTGATAGCGCGAGTAGGCAACCAGGATCGCCGAAACGCCGGCGAGCTGAAGCACGGCCAGGGCGGCGGCCACAGGGAAGTTGACCAGAGCGGTGGCCTGGCGCCAGATCTCCACCTCAATGGTGGCGTTGCGTAGCCCGCCGAGGATGAGGATCACCCCGAACGACGTGAAAGTGAACAGGAACACGATCGAGGCTGCTGAGGCGATGGCTGGCCGCAGCAACGGCAGCGTCACCTCACGGAAGGCACGCCACCGGCTCGCTCCCAGCACCCGAGCAGCCTGTTCCAGCGACGGGTCGAGGCGTTCCCAATAGGTTCCCACCGTGCGCACCACCACCGCGTAGTTGAAGAACACATGGGCGATCAGGATCGCCCACACGGTACGCCGCAGATCGACACCGAGGGGCCCGTCCGGCCCCAGCAGGGCGAGGAAGGCGCTCCCCACCACGACGGTCGGCAGCACGAAGGGAACGGTCACCCCGGCCCGCACCAGGCGCCGGCCCGGGAAGTCGTAGCGGGCGAGCACGTAGGCCCCCGGAATGCCGACCAGCAGCGTGAGCAGGGTCGAGGCAACGGCCTGCCACAGCGTGAACCACGCCACCCCCAGCAGGGAGGGGCGGCTGAAGATGGTCTCGAACGGGGCGAGGTCGAGCCGGCCGTCGGGGGCGAGGCCGGTGACGATGATCGTCACCACCGGGTACACGAAGAAGTACCCGAGGAAGGCGACCGGGATCACCACGAGCAGGATCGCTCCGAGGCGCCCTGCCCGGCGCCGCGACTCGCTCAACGCAAGATGTCGGTCCACTGGTCGATCCATTCCTCTCGGTTGGCATCGATCGTGGCGATGTCGATCATGGCGGTGCTCTGCGGGATCGTGGTGTAGTCGATGAAGACTTGGGGAAGGTCGGCCTGCTCGTTGGCCGGGAACACGAACATCGTGAGCGGGATGTCTTCCTGGAAAGTCTCCGAGAGCAGGAAGTCGATGAGCCGGCCGGCCGCCTCCGGGGCGTCGGTGCCGGCGAGGATTCCGGCGAACTCGATCTGACGGAAGCAGCCGTCGGTGATCACCCCGGTAGGCGCCTCGGCGAGCGGGGGATCGGCGAAGTAGACCTCGGCGGGAGGTGACGAGGCATAGGAAACCACCAGCGGGCGGTCGCCCTCACCCGAGCCGCCGGAGAACGAGCCGTAGTACGCCTCTTCCCAACCCGAAGTGACGAGGACGTCGTTGGCAGCGAGGTCGGCCCAGAAGTCATGCCAGTCGTAGTCCGCGTCCTCGGGGAACGTGGCGATGGTCGCCAGCAGGAATGCCAGGCCGGGCGAGGAGCTGGCCGGGTCCTCCACCACCAAGGTGCCGGCGTAGCGGGAATCGGCCAGGTCACGCAGCGTGGAAGGCACCGGAAGGCCGGCGTCGGCGAGCCCGTCTTTGTCGTAGTTGAGGCACACATCGCCAAAATCGATCGGGGTGACGCGGTGCTCGGCGTCGAGCTCGAGGTCGTCGGGGACCACCTCCAGCAGCGGTGAGGCATACGAGACGAAGAGGTCGTTGGCGAGGGCGCGAGACAAGTAGGTGTTGTCGAGTCCAAACAAGACGTCGGCGATCGGGTTGTCCTTGGTGAGGATGGCTTGGCTCACCATCGTGCCGGCATCTCCGGCCTCGAGCCGCGCCACCGAGATGCCGGTCTCGTCCGTGAAGGCCTCGAGCACGCCCTCGGAGACGGCGAACGAGTCGTGGGTCATGAGGACCAGCTCAGACGGCTCGGCTTCTGTCGTGGCCGAAGTCGCCGCAGTGGTGTCGCTGTCGGCGCTGCCGCAGGCCGTGGTGGGCAGCGTCAGTGCGACGAGCAGCAACAGGAGTCGCCTACACATGGAATCAGGTCCTTTCGTGGATCACCAGCAGAACCCCGTCGCCTACGGTGACGGTGCCCTCCGGGTCGGTCATTCGATTGCCGATCCCACGAGTCGAACCTGCCACGAGCTGAGCGTCATCCAGCGGCCACCGGAGCCCGGTGGCCGTCACGCCACCGGCATCGCCGCCGACCGCGAGGATCGACACGATGTCGCCGGCGCTGCCTTTGATGTGCGCGGGATGATTCTGACGGACCACGGCGACGTGTGTCGTGCCGATCCACCATTCAATGTGCACCTCAGCGAAATGGCCGGCGGCGATCAGCAGGGCGTTGCCCAGCAGGTGACCGAATCGACGGCCGTGACCCCCGATGACGATGGCTCGCTCGAGACCCTGGGCGATCACTCGGTCGAGAGCCAGCTCGAGATCGGTGGCGTCCTTGTCGGCGGGAAACCGCTCAACGAGCACGCCGGCGCGCTCAACGGTGGCCAGCAAATCGAGATCGACCGAGTCCATATCGCCGATGACGACGTCGGGCCGGATTCCGAGCGCAATGGCATGGTCGAGGCCGGAGTCCGCCGCAATCACCCAGGCCGGGGTAGGAAGATCCACCAGGATGGCGCGCTCAATCTCGTCACCGCCGGCGACGACCAGGGCGAACCCTCCACGATCCTCAGCATCCACGTCCACTCACTTCCTCCGCTGGTATGACCCAGTTCAGGTTCCACGGGTCGATGGCGTCCGCAGGACAGTGCCTGCACCGGCCACCCTCTCAGCTCGGCGTTCCCGAACTCCCCGGGGTGGGATTGCTACCACGATAGCGCTTCCGGGATCGGCGACGGCCCAGGTTCTTTCACCCTCCCTTGGAACGGGAGGGTCATCGTGAGCACCGACTGCCGCGCCCCCCTTCGGCGCATCTCATGTGCCGGCCCTCCCTGATCGCACGGGAAACGAGAAGAAAGCGGCTCGCGGCGGCGACCTCTCAGCGAGGGGGAGTGGGCCGGCGACGGCGCCTGCTAGGTTCACTCCGGGTGACCGAGAGGGTGCCTTCATTGAGCGGTGGACGCGACGCAACACGCCATAGATGGCCCGCCAACGGCGAGAGCCACACGGTCATCATCGGCATCGGCGGGGGTACCGGAGCGGGCAAAACGACCATCGCCCGTGCCGTGATCGACAGCGTCGGCGACGACACGGTGGCGCTGATCCCGCACGATGCCTACTACCGCGATTTCGGTCTGCTCTCGTTCGAGGATCGGGCCGCCGTCAACTACGACCATCCCGACTCGCTGGAGACCGACTTGCTCATCCACCACCTCGATGAGCTGCGGGCGGGTCGGGCCATCGAGCGTCCGCTCTACGACTTCAACGTCCACCTCCGCACCGATCAGACGATCCACATCGAACCCGAGTCGGTGGTGCTGGTGGAGGGAATCCTCGTGCTGGCGGAGCCGGCGCTGCGCGACATCATGGATTTGCGTATCTACATCGATGTCGATGCCGACCTACGCCTGGTGCGGCGGCTCCGGCGTGACATGAGCGAGCGGGGCCGCAGCGTTGAATCGGTGATCGACCAGTACCTCTCGACGGTGCGGCCGATGCACCTCCAGTTCGTCGAGCCGTCGAAACGCTACGCGGACATCATCGTGCCGGACGGCTACAACCCCAGAGTGGTGGGCACCATCACCTCGATGATCCGCGACGTGCTCGACAGCTAGCGCCCGATCTGTTGCAGCAGTCCGTTCAGCACCACCCGCATGGCGCCGGCGTAGATGGCGTGGCCCTCCGCCGAGGCGTGGAACATGTCGGGAGCGAAGATCACGGTGGAGTTCCCGTTCACGAAGGGCTCCCAGCCAAGGCTCCATGTGTCGGTCTTGAGCACCCCCGGGTGGCGCCGCACGGCACGGACGATGGCGTGGTCCATGGCCCGGCCCCGGATCCGAGCGAACCGGCGCGGCACATCGGGGAGCCGGGGAATGGTTCCGAGATCGCCCACGCCGGATATGCCAACCGCGATCCCGGCGGCACGCAGCGCCGAGAGGATGTGGTCGATCTCCGCCTCGAACCGGCCGACCGACGTTCCCCGAAGAGCGTCGTTGGCGCCGACCGACACCAGTGCGATGTGCGGCTCGCTGATGATGGCGGGTCGCACCTGGCGCGCGAGCACATCGCGGGCTCTAGCGCCGCCCGCCGCCACGCTGTGGATCTCGACCCGGTATCGGTCGGTGAGTTCGAGGGCAAGCCGGCGAATCCAGCAGGCATCGAGCGGGATCACGCCGGGTGCGGTGACGGAGCTGTCTCCCAGGACGGCGATGCGTAGCAGCGGGGAAGCAGCGGAACCGAAGACGCCGGACGGGTCCTGGTTCTCGAGACTGGGCAGATCGGTCCGCCGGACGGCGTACACCATCTGTGCGACGAGCACACCGAGTCCGGCTGCCGAGCTGGTCAATCGTCTCACTCGAGAAGGCACAGCGGACTCTCCCGCGTCGCCGTATCGGCCGTGCAACAGCGATTGTAGGAGCGATCGCGTCGAGATCAAGGTGTGCTCGGAAGCCGCTACCGGTCTGCGAACTGCAGCGCGGCCACTGCCCCGGCCGGGACGGCGGGGCTGGCAGGCGGCACCGGCTCGACCTTCTGGTAGGGAGAAGCGGGCTCGGGGCGGGGATCCCGCTCGCCCCTGTTGGGCCACAACGCCATTGCCCTCTCTGCCATGGCGGTGATGGTGAGGGCTGGATTGACCCCGAGGTTGGCGGGCACGGCCGAGCCGTCCACGACGTGCAAATTGGGATGGCCGAAGACTCGATGGTACGGGTCGATCACGCCCCGGTCGGGGGTGGCGGCGATGCAGGCCCCGCCGATGATGTGCGCCGTTGTGGGCACGTCGAGGAGCACCTCGTTGATAGCCGACTGGGGAAAGCCGCCCATTGCAGCGGCCGCGACCCGGGCGGCCTCGTTGGCGACGGGGATGTACGTCGGGCTCGGGTGGCTCTCATCCTGGGTCGACTTGAGGTGAGTACCGAAGATGCCTCTCTTGCGAAACACCCTCAACCTGTTGTCGAGGCTCTGCATCACGAGCAGGATCACCGTCCGCTCGGCCCAGTGTCGCACCGAGAGCGACCGGAGAAAGAGGATTGGGTGGCGCAGGGCGTTCCCGAGGAAGCGGAGCGGGCGCGGGATGCGGCCCCCTCCGTCGGTGAGGATGGTCGAGAGCAGTCCCATGGCGTTGCTGCCGACCGGGTAGCGCACCAGCTCGATGTGGGTGTGGGGCTCGGGGTGGATCGACGAGGTGATGGCGGCGCCCACCGAGTAGTTGATCGAGGTCGAGCGGGCGGTGGCGCCGAGCAGCGCCTCGGAGTTGGTGCGGACGTGGTGGCCGACTTGGTCCGACAGGGCAGGCAGGCGGGCCTCGTCGTGCAGGCGGAGCAGGAGCCGGCAGGTGCCCAGCGCTCCGGCGGAGAACACGACCTGGTTCGCGGTGAAGCTGCGGCGACGCTTCCTGATCCAGGCGCCGGGGTGCTCGGTGAAGATGCGGTATCCGCCGCTTGCGACCGGGGCGAGATCGACGACCTGTCGATCGGCGTGAATGATTGCGCCGTTCTTCTCGGCCAGGTAGAGGTAGTTGCGGTCGAGAGTGTTCTTGGCATCGAAGCGGCATCCCACCATGCATCCGCCACATTCGATGCATCCGGTGCGAGCCGGCCCGGCCCCACCGAAGTAGGGATCCTCCGCCTCGACACCGGGGCGCCCGTAGTACACGCTCACCGGCGTCGGCTCGTGGGTGTCGGCGGTGCCGAAGTGGTCGGCGACCCGTTGCATCACCCGATCCGCCGGGGTCTCGTGGGGTTGCCGGGTGACGCCGAGCATACGTTTCGCCTGGTCGTAGTGGGGCGCCAGCTCCCGCTTCCAATCGGTGATGCCGCTCCATTGGGCGTCGCGGTAGAAGGCGTTGTGGGGCTCGTAGAGCGTGTTGGCGTACACCAGGGATCCGCCCCCGACGCCGGCCCCCGAGAGCACCAGCACGTCGTGCAACAGCGTGAGCCGCTGGATCCCCCTCATGCCGAGGCGGGGAAACCAGAGGAACCGGCGCAGGTTCCAGTTGGTGACGGCGTAGTCCTCCGGCCCGAAGCGGCGGCCGGCCTCGACCACGCCTACCCGGTAGCCCTTCTCGGTGAGGCGAAGCGCGCAGACGCTGCCGCCGAAGCCGCTGCCGATGACGATCACGTCGAAGTCGTAGTCGGACATGCCCGCCGGATGGTAGGGGAGCAGGTCCCGCCTATATGACCTGGGCCGGATCGCAGGCCAGCGCCCGAAAGGCCGCCACCTGGGCCTCGGTGCCGACGGCGATGACGATGTCGCCGTGATTGATGATTTGTTCGGGGTGGGGGTTGACCGTGGCCGGTCCAGTGGTGTGCCGCACCGCCAGCACCGACGCTCCGGAGAGCCGACGGATCGCAGCCTCCCCGATCGAGCGGCCGTCGAGGGCAGAGCCGGGGACGACCTCGAAGTGCTCGATGTGCAGCTCGAACAGTTCGCCCTGGATGACGAGGTCGATGAAGTCGGCGATCTCGGGCTGGATGGCCATCGAGGCGAGCCGGTGGGCGCCCACGACCTGGGGGGACACCACCCGGTCGGCCCCGGCGAGGCGGAGCTTGGATTCCGACTCGGCTTCGGTGGCGCGCGCCACCACGAGCAGGTCGGGCCGACGCGCCCGAGCAGAGAGCACGATGACCAGGTTGTCGGCGTCCGTGCGCACCGAGGCGACCAGGGCGCGGCACCGGTCGATGCCGGCAGTCCGCAGCGTCTCGTCCTGGGTGGCGTTGCCTTCGACAACGATGGCACCCCGGTCGCGGGCGTCTTGTGCCGCTTCCGGATCGGATTCGATGACGACCACGGTGTTCTGGCGGCGGAGAATGGTGTAGGCGTTGCGGCCCACATTGCCGAAGCCGCAGAGGATCACGTGATCCTGCATTTTCGCGAGCTCCTTTCTCCTCCTGCGCCGGGCGCCGCGGCCCGACAGCAGCCGCTCGACGGCCATCTGGAAGCCGATCGTCGCAGTGTAGAAGAGCGACCCGACTCCTCCGATGACGAGGAAGAGGGCGATGGCGCGGCCGCCGTGGCTGAAACCGCCGGCGGGCTCATTGAAGCCGACCGTCGAGATGGTGATCACCGTGAAATAGACGGCATCGAAGATTCCGAGGTCATCGGTGAGCATGAAGCCCACAACACCGACGCAGAGCACCACGACCACCATGAGAGCGGCGGTCTGCAGCCTGTGCTTGTCGCCCATCGACGATCCCTCTCCTCGGAGGTCCGGATCCTATCGGGCGCGGGCGTCGCGCCGCGTTCCCGCTACGCGTTGAAGCGGAAGTAGATCACGTCTCCCTCACACACCTCGTAGTCCTTGCCCTCGATGCGCCACTTGCCTGCCTCGCGGGCGCCGTGCTCGCCGCCGCAGGCGACGAAGTCCTCGTACGACACGACCTCGGCCTTGATGAACCCGCGTTCGAAGTCCGTGTGGATACGCCCGGCCGCCTGCGGGGCATACGAGCCACGCACGAAAGTCCACGCCCGGGTCTGCTTGTCGTTGTAGGTGAAGAACGTCCCGAGCCCGAGGATGTCGTAGGCGGCGTGCACCACCCGGTCGAGGCCCGGCTCGGTCTCTCCCATCTCGGCGAGGAACTCCGCCTTGTCGGCGTCGTCCAGCTCGGCGATCTCGGCTTCGAGCCGGCCGGCGAGGGCGATCACGGCGGCATCGTGGGAAGCGGCATGGTCGCGCACCGCGTCCAGGTACGGATTGCTCGCCGCTCCGGCGTCGTTGACGTTGGCGATGTACATCACCGGCTTGGCGGTGAGCAGGTGCAGCTCGGAGAGATGGCGGCGCTCGGCGGCAGCGAGGGCCAGCGTGTGTGCCGGGGATCCGCCGGCGAGATGGTCGCGGACCTGCTCCAGCACCGTGAGTGCCTGCTGCTCGTGCTTCTCGCCGGCCCGCGCACGGCGACCGTGCCGGTCGAGGGCCCGCTCGGTGGTCTCGAGGTCGGCCAGGATCAGCTCCAGCTCGACCGTCTCGATGTCGGCGATCGGGTCGATCGAACCTCCGACGTGCGCGACGTCGGGGTCATCGAAGCAGCGCACGACATGGGCCACTGCATCGGTGTCGCGGATGTGCGCCAAGAATCGGTTGCCGAGGCCTTCGCCTTTCGAGGCGCCTTCCACCAAGCCGGCGATGTCGACGAACTCGACGACGGCGGGGATCGCCTCGGGCACGTGAACGATCTCGGCGATGGCGGACAGCCGTGGGTCGGGGACCACCGCGATGCCGACATGGGGATCGATGGTGCAGAACGGGTAATTCTCGGCCGGGACGCCGGCCCGGGTCATGGCATTGAAGATGGTCGACTTGCCGACGTTGGGGAGTCCCACGATGCCGCAGGTGACTCCCATGGTCAGTCGAAGACGACGGTCTTGTTGCCGTACACCAAGACCCTGCTGTCGAGGTGGAGCCGGACCGCTCGGGCCAGCACCACCTTCTCGAGGTCGCGTCCCTTGCCGACCAGGTCGGGTACGGCGTCGGAGTGGCTCACTCGCACCACGTCCTGTTCGATGATCGGACCGGCATCGAGGTCGGCGGTGACGTAGTGGGCGGTGGCGCCGATCACCTTCACGCCCCGTTCGTGGGCTTGGTAGTAGGGGCGCGCCCCGGCGAAGGCGGGGAGGAACGAGTGGTGGATGTTGATGATGCGATTCGGGTAGCGCCGCACGAAGTCCGCGGTGAGGATCTGCATGTAGCGGGCGAGCACGATCAGGTCGACTCGGTGCTTTTCGAGGAGCCCGATGGTGGCGGCCTCTTGTTGCGACTTGGTCTCGGCCGTCACCGGGAGGTGGTGGAAGGCGATCCCGAAGTCGCCGGCCACCTCGGCGAGGTCGGGGTGGTTCGACACCACGAGCGGGATGTCGGCTCTCAGCTCGCCCATCTTCCAGCGTGCCAGCACGTCGTAGAGGCAGTGGGCCTGCTGCGACACGAAGATCGCGATGCGCTGGATCTCGTCGGAGAAGCGCACGCTCCAGTCCATCGAGAACCGGTCGGCGATGGGGCGGAAGGCATCGCGGAGGTCGTCACGAGCTACGGCGAAGCCGTCGAGCTCCCACTCGACCCGCTGCAGGAAGTAGTGCTCCTCGAGGTCGGTGTGCTGGTCGGCATGGATGATGTTGCCGTCGTTCTCGAAGACGAAGTTGGAAACGGCCGCCACCAGGCCCTTCTGGTCGGGGCATGACAACAGCAAGGTGGCGGTGACCGGTGCGGCGTCCATCAGGGTGAGGTTAGATCACCCGGCGGCACCGCCGTTGCCGGGCCCGCGCCGGGTAGGGTCGCTCCATGCCTGCATGGGTTGCTGCGCCGTGACCGTTCCTCTCGTCGACCTCATCGAGTCGAGTGACCTCAACGGCCTGATTCGGTACGTCGATGGTCTCGTGGCCGCCGGGGACTGGGACGCCATGGTGGACATGCGGGACCGGTGCCTGGAGGCGGTCGAGCGCGGCAAGCAGCTGTGGGGGGTGGCGCAGTTCGTCGAGTACCGGATGGCGCTCGATGCCGATGCCGAACACGCCGGCCGTGTGATCCGAGAAGGTGCGGGACGTTTCACTCTGGGACCGCTGTGGGAGGTGGCGGCGTCGACCCACCCGTGGGAGGAGTTGGCCCCTCACGTTCCCGACGCCAGGCTGCGCACGCTCGTCGGCTACGAGCGCGTCATCAGGGGCGAGGAGGTGCCCGCCGCCGAGGTCGATCGCAGCGTGCTCGACGTGCCGCTCGAGCTACAGCCGTGGGAGCCGGCGTATCCGGTGGCGGCGTACCGGGCCGACAAGGCGGACTTCCCCGATGAGCTGCCCCCCGATCTCGCCTGGGTCGAGCTCGACGAACCTGTGGCGCGGATGGCGCAAGGCGAGGGGATCGATGCCTTGCTGGCCCTGGTGCAGCCCTGGACCGAGCAGTCGAACGGCAGGGCCGAGGCGGTGCAAGTGGAGGGCGATGCCCGGCGAGCCATCCGGGCGTTGGGCCTGCACCGCGTTCGGATGGCTGAAGTGCCCTTTTCCCGAGCCTTGTCGGCGATGGCGTGGACGGCGGCTTCCGGGGGAGCATACGGGCGCCGCCGCGGCACTCCGGTAGGGCGGTCGCTGGCCTGGTGGACGCTCGCAGCCCTGCTCGGTCTCGACGACGGCGACCCCACTCCCGACGAGCTGGGGTCGGAGGGGAAGGCCCTCGGCTGGTGCCTGTGGGATCCCGGCGACCACATCGGCGGCTGGGGCTTCCACCTGGCGGTGGAAGATCCGATAGACGGTCTCGCCTGGGCGATCAGCGCGGTCGACGCTCTCTGAGGTGAGGTGGCCTCCCCCAGCTGGGGGAGGAGCCGGGGGAGGCCTATGTCTCTACGCCGACCGCTCCTTGACGATCTCCGGGATGCTGAGGCGGCGCACCGCCCGCAGACCGGGCCATTGCGAGACGAGAGCCACGGCCACCATCGCCACGGCCGCCCACAGGAAGGTCGTCGGCCGCACGTACAGGTCGAAGGCCATCAGATCGCTCGTGTAGCTCTTCATGGCGGCCTGCGACGCGTAGTACCCGGCCACCAGGCCGAGGGGGATTCCCATCAGCACGACGAGGAGGTTCTCGGCGGTGATGTACCGCGAGATGCGGCGCCGATCCGTTCCCACCGCCAGCAGGGTGGCGACCTCGCGGTTCCGCTCGGCGATGTTGACGCTCATGGCGTTGAAGATCAGCGCGAAGGCCATCGCCGCCCCAAACGCGAGCATCACCCCCACGAAGACGTAGAAGAGCACCATGTAGTCCTGCATCACCGAGTAGAGAGCCTTGGCATCCTCGAAGGCTGCAATCTCGGGGCGATCGGTCAGGGCGTTGCGGAGCTGGGCGGAATCGGCATCGTCCGTGTAGGCGACGAGAGCAGATGTCGCCGGCAGTTCGGTACCGGCGAGGGTCTCGGCGCGGTCCCGAGACACGTACGCCATGGTGCCGAGCGGCTCGTCCACGAAGGCGGCGATCGGCTCACGCAAGGTAATGCCGCCGGGCGCCTTCACCTCCAAGTCGTCGCCGATCTCGACATCGAGGAGGCTCTCGATCGCCTTGCCGACGACCAGGCCCCGATCGGGCAACTCGATCCAATCGCCGTTCGTCGACGCGAAGCGGTGCATCTCGGTCCCGTCGGCGAGCACCAGGAGGGCCGTCTCGTAGTGATCGGTGGTGGAGCTGAGGGAGACCGGAAGCGTCAGCGCCGGCTCGGCCTTGGCAACGCCGGCGATGTCCTCCAGCGCGACGACGTCGGCCCTGCTCACCGGTTGGGTGAAGTACACCGTGGCATCCTCACGCTGGATCTCGACGAACTGGCGTGTCATCAGATGATCGATGGTGTCGATCATGCCCCACGACACGAGCACCAGCATCAGCGACAGAACGACACCGACGATCGTGTAGGCAGTCCGCCGCGGGTTTCTGCCGACGCCGCGTAGCGCCATCCGCCACGAGACGGGGATGCGCCGCAGCGGCGGGATCAAGCGCTCGAAGATGCTCTGACGTCCGCCACCCGATGGGGTCTCCCCGCGCATCGCCTCGGCCGGCTGCACCCGGGAGGCGACCAGCGCCGGCGCCAGGGCGGCGAGCAGGCTCGCCACCAGACCGAAGGCGATCGCCCCGAAGAGGGTCGTCGGATAGAACTGCACCAGCGTCACCGGCACCGACAGCATCTGGGTGTAGAGCCGGGTGATGACTCTCGCCAACAGGATGCCGGCGATCGCCCCTGGGATCGATCCGACCAATCCGGGGACGAGGCCATACCCGAGGTAGTGGCGCAGCACCTGGCCCCTGGTGAATCCATTGGCGACGAGGACGCCGATGTGGGGGCGTTGAGAGTGCACCATTCGGCTGATCATCACGTAGGCGGCCATGGAGGCTGCGAGCAGGAACATGATCGGGAAGAAGACCGCCATCTCCTCGAAGCCCTTCAGGTCCTCGGACAATCCGGCATTGGACGGCTGCTCCGCCCGGGTGTACACGTTCGTTGCTCCGAGATCACGTGCCCGTCCCGAGAGCAGGGCCGTCGTCTCCTCGTCCGGCTCGCCGTCGACGTAGTAGAAGACGGCTTCGTTGTCCGGATCGGTTGTCAGCGTCGCTGCCAGCTCGGCGCTGGGGAAGATGACACCGAAGTTGTCGGGAGAGGTGAGGATGTCCTGCCGATCCCGCGCCGGCCAGATGTACTCCGGGGAGGACGCAACTCCCTGTACGGTCACCTGCATCCAATCGGTGCCGGCGAGCACCTCGAACGAGTCACCGATCGCCAGATCGAAGTGATCCGCCATGTGCTGCTCGACCAGCACCCCGTCCGGCGTCTCCGGGTCGAGGTAGTTTCCCTCGATCACCTTCAGCTGATTGACCTCCGGCTGACCGGTTGCCGGTACCCCGACGATGCGGCCCAGCAGCTTGACGTCGCCAACCCGGAACGGGATGTCGGCGACGGTGCGAACCTCGACGGATTCAACGGCATCAGTGCCAGCCGCCTCCGCCACGAGGGTGTCGACGTCGCCGCCGGACACGGTGAGATTGGCGAAGTGGTACTCGGTCGCCGTTGATCCGTACGAGGCCTGGAGATTCTGGAACGAGTCGTAGGTGGCGCCGAAGATGGTCACCCCCAGGAACATCGTGATCGTGACCGCGATGAACTGTGCCTTGTGACGCCCGATGTCGCGAAACAGCTTGCGATGGAGCGGCTTCACCATGTCAGCGCGCCTGCATCGATCGGTGACTCGTTGCGCCTGTCGTCGACGATCTCGCCCGAGCGCAGTCGGAGCACTCGGTCGGCGATCTCGCCGATGGCGGCGTTGTGAGTCACGAGCAGGACCGTTTGGCCCTGCTCCCTGCTCACTCGCCGCAGCAACGACAGGATCATTCTCCCGGTCTCGAAATCGAGTTCGCCCGTCGGTTCGTCGCAGAGCAGGATCGGCGGTTGCTTGACGAGGGCGCGGGCGATGGCGACCCGTTGCTGCTCACCGCCCGAGAGCTGGGCGGGGAAGTGGTGCCCGCGGTCGCCGAGACCGACCTGTTCGAGCACTTCGGCTGCACGGTCGGCGCCGTCGTGCATCGTCAGGTCGGCGACGAGCTCGACGTTCTCAGCTGCGGTCAGGGTCGGGATCAGATTGAAGAACTGGAAGATGAAGCCGACGTTCTCGCGGCGATACTTCACTCGCTCGTCGACGTCGAGGGCTTCCAGGTCGACTCCGTTGACCTCGATGCTCCCCCCGGTGGTGTCATCGATGGCGCCCACTAGGTTGAGCAGGGTTGTCTTTCCGGAGCCACTGGGACCGAGGATGACGGTGAACTCTCCCTGAGGGCTGACGAGGTCGACGTCACGCAGCGCGTGTACGGCCGTGTGTCCCTCACCGAAGGTCTTCCACACCTCGGTCATCTTGATGGTCATTCTCTGTTCGCTTTCTCGTTGACGGGCGCCAGACCTCTGAACGTGAGTTCGATCTGGCAGTTGAGTTGCATCTTCAAGGCCGGTATCGAGATGCCGTCCAGGCTGATGTAGATGAAGAGTTGGGCCAGCAGCGTCGAGTAGAGGAGCATGCCGGCATCCTCGACGGCGACGTCGGATCGGATGGCGCCGCTCTGCCGGAACGGCTCGAGGAGGGTGATGATCTGCGCGATGAGGCGCATGTCCATCTGTGCCAGCTCTGTGGTGAGCTCGGCACCTCCCCGACGGAACGACACGGCCATGACCTCTCGGAGCAACTCGCGATCCCACTTGCCCAGGGAATCGATGTAGGAGCCGAAGAGCCGCTTGCATGCCTCGAGGGGATCTCGCCCGGGTTTGGCGAGGATGGCGGCGCCCTGCTCGATCATGTCGTCGGTGTCCTCTCCGACCGCAGAGAGCAGGAGGGCGGTCTTGGATCCGAAGTAGTTGTAGAGGGTCCCGACGGAGACGTCGGCTCGGGCGGCGATGTCCTCCATCGTCGTGTCGTCGAAGCCGTTCTCGGCGAAGAGGTGGGCGGCGGTACCGACGATCAGGCACCTCGACTCTTCCTTCTTTCGATCTCGGAGGCCGCACATCTGAATCCTCTCTAGATTTATATTCTATTACAAGTTTGGAGCGGCCTGCAAACTTGTGGTGAAGGCGGTGGTTGCCCCCTTGCTCCGTTCCCTCTGGATTCAGGTAAGCCGGCGTGCCGCGAGCGAGTTCCCTTCTTTCGTCCCCCTGGGATCAGGGGGACCGGCGAGCGGAGTGAGCTGAGGGGGGTCGCGGCGAGGGACTGCACAGTGACCTCCCA
>CAZMSN010000042.1:0-15840 GCA_964569015.1 uncultured Acidimicrobiaceae bacterium
GGCGGAGGGAGTGGGATTCGAACCCACGGAACCCCAAAGAGAGGTTCAACAGTTTTCGAGACTGCCGCCTTCGTCCGCTCGGCCATCCCTCCGAATCCGGCGCAGAGAACCACGCCGGGCGCGCCACCCGTTCACGGGAGACTGATGACGTGCGCCGCGATTGTACTCACGGGCCAGGAGTGGGCCGGACTCAGCGGCGGTCCCGGAAGAACTCCTCCAGCAGCTCCCGGCACGCTTCCGCCTCCACCCCCGCCACCACCTCGCAGCGGTGGTTGAGGCGCTCGTCCTGCGGGATGTTGTAAAGGCTCCACACCGCCCCCGCCTTGAGGTCGGGCGTGCCGTAGACGATGCGGTCGAGGCGGGCCCACACCGCCGCCATGGCGCACATGGCACACGGCTCCAGCGTCACCACCAGGGTGTAGCCGGCAAGGCGCCAGTCGCCGGCCGACTGCGACGCCGCCGACAACGCAAGGATCTCGGCGTGGGCGGTGGCGTCGGACCGCTGCTCCCGCCGGTTGTGGTCCGCCGTCACGATCCGGCCGTCCGGCCCGACCACGACGGCCCCGATCGGCACGTCACCGTGGGCGAGGGCGCGGCGCGCCTCGTCGAGGGCCACCCCCATCGCTTCGGACCAGTCCCCCATCGAAACCGCCTTACCGTGCCTCTTCTACACTCCAGGACCCTAGGAGGGATCGCATAGTCTGGCCTAGTGCGCACGCCTGGAAAGCGTGTAGGCGTTTACCCGCCTCGTGGGTTCAAATCCCACTCCCTCCGCCAAACCGCCAGGCCCTGGGTCCGGAATACGGAAGCCTCGAACCGTGGGCTGGCAAGCCGGGTTTTCGGGTACTCCAACCCTGGGTTGGCAGTAGGGGCCGAACCGTGGGCTGGCAAGCCGGGTTTTCGGGCACTCCAACCCTGGGTTGGCAGAACGGGGGGGGCTTCGCTACGCCGGGACGTCGCGGCGGTCGAACAGCGGCAGCGCCGCCACGATCGCCACCGCCCCCACCACCAGGGTCCAGAGGAAGGCGGCCCGGAAACCGCCACCCATCGGACCGGCGTCGAGCGTCTGGTAGAACGGCGACAGAATCTCGTAGGGCTCCACCGCGTCGACGATCTTGGCGATCGCGAAGAGCAGGTAGGAGCCAACGGCCAAGGCGCTGCTCGCCCCTAGCGCCCACGCCCGGCTCCCGGTGGATGCCCCGACGGCGAGAGCCACCAGCCCGAACTCGACGCCGAGCAGGGTCACCGACGTGGCGCCGACCAGTATCTCGGAGAGGGAGGCGTCGGCCCCGACGGCGGCCATCACAAGGGCGGTCGACACGAACAACACCGCTCCGAGCACGACAACCGAGACCACCAGGGCCGCCGCCTTGTGCAGCAGCACCCGACGCCGCGAAACCGGAGTCGAGAGCAACACCTCGAGGGTGCCCAGCTCCTCCTCGCCCGCCACCAGTCGGGCCCCGCGCATGATGCCGAACACGAGGAACATCGCCGGCACCATGAAACTGAACAGCTCGGCGTTCAGGTACCCCGAGGCCGTCATGTACTCGTCGAAGTTGAACAGCTCGCGCAGCACCTCCGGGTAGTTCTCGAGGAACGACTCCATGTCCGGCATGTCACGCACCGTCGGCCAGATGGCGCCCATGATGCCGACCGTCGCCGCGATGCCGGCGCCCCATCCGATCAGACCGCGGCGCAGATCGCGCAAGGTCTTGACGAAGACATTGTCCAACATCACTCCGTCTCCTGGTTGTAGTAGCTCAGGAAGATCTCCTCGAGGTCGGCCTCGTAGCTCACGACGTTCTCGATGCCGTGCGGCGCCGCCGCCGCCAGCAGATCCCGGGTCGACCCCTCGATCACCAGATGGGCCGTCGTCCCGGAGGTCCGTAGCTCGCGGATCCCCCCGACCCGCTGCAGCTCGGCGACCGGCGGGTCGTGTGCGAAGACCAGGTCGATGCGGCGCAGCGCCTTGGCCTTGAGGGACTCCACCTGCTCGACCACGAGCAGTGTCCCGCTGCGCAGGATGCCGACGACGTCGGCCACCTCCTCGACCTCGGTGAGGATGTGCGACGACAAGAAGACGGTCCGGCCCGCCTCTCGGGCCTCCCGAACCAGGGCCAGGAACTCGCGCTGCACCAGCGGATCGAGGCCGAGCGTCGGCTCGTCGAGGATCAGCAGATCGGGCTCGTGCATGAACGCTTGCACCAGGCCTGCTTTCTGCCGGTTGCCGTGGGACAGGGCACCGAGGCGGCGGTCGAGGTCGAAATCGAGCCGCTCGGCGAGGAGTTGCACGTCGGGCCAGTGCACGCCGCCGCGCAACGCCGCCAGATGGCGAAGGTACTGCTCGCCGGTGAGGTCTCCGTAGCTGACGAACTCGCCGGGCAGGTACCCGATACGACGGTGGAGCTCGTCCCGATCGACGTGGCTGTCGAGACCGAGGATCTCCGCCCGGCCGGCGGTCGGTCTCAAGAGCCCCATCAGCAGCCGGATCGTCGTCGTCTTCCCGGCACCGTTGGGACCGAGATAGCCGAACACGATTCCCGTCGGAACCTCGAGGTCGACCTCGTCGAGGGCCACCAAGCGACCGAAGTGCTTAGTGAGACCCAACGTCTTGATTGCCGTCGCCACGGCACCTCCCGCGTAGGCGAACCCTCCGATTCTCATCGCTGTCGCCAACACGCTACAAGAGTCGATGGACCCTACCGGTGGGGCCGGGAGCCATCTTGCGGACCGGGGGGCGCGGTGATCGGCGCGCCGGGTACCATGCAGTGAACCGTGCTAGGTGGGGCACTAGGGGTGCCCTGAACCCGAAACCCTCTTGATGCGGGGCTGAACTCCCGCCCGAGGGTGAACGGGCTTTGGGTCTAGCGCCGGGAAGTGTCGACGTTGATGGTCGGGTCCTGCGCGGCGGGGCGCTGTGAACCGGGTCAGGTCCGGAAGGAAGCAGCCCTAAGCAGGTCGGTCCCGGGTGCCGTAGGGGTGCCTGGCCGGAGTCGACGGCCCGGAACGCGCCAGGGTTCGCTCATCCGACGGCGGGTGCACGGTTCTTGACCATTCCGCTGACGCGGCGACGGCGAGGCGAGAGCACCATGACGCACGACCCGGAGAGCCTGCAGCAGCTCCGGCCGATCTTCTCCCGCATGAACCGGGTGCTCATGGTTCCGATGTGGCGCCTCGGCCTTGGACAGGCGCTGAACGCGTGGCCCCCGATCGGGGGTCGCATGCTGGTCCTCGCCCACATTGGCCGCCGGAGCGGGACCCGCTACCTGTCCCCGCTCAACTATGCGAAGGTCGACCGCGATGTCTACGTCACCGCCGGGTTCGGTCCCCGCACCGACTGGTACCGCAACGTGCTGGCGAACCCGGAGGTCACCGTGTGGCTGCCCGGTGGGCGATGGCACGCCCGAGCAACCGACGTCACCGACTCCGCCGACCGCGTCGATCTCCTGCGGAAGGTGCTCATCGGGTCCGGAATCGTGGCCCCCATGCTCGGAATCCACCCCAGGACGATGAGCGACAGCGAGCTCGACGCAGCCTGCCCCGGCTACCGGCTGGTCCGCATGACCCCCCGCACCAGAGTCCGGGGACCCGAGGGGCGGTCGGATCTCGTCTGGGTGTGGCCCGTCGGAGGAGCAGGCCTCTTCGCCCTGTGGCGGTGGCGGCGGGCACACTGAAGCGGAATCACTCGGCGACGAGCACGGCCCCGTAGACGAAACCGAGCGGGCCCATGCGCCACACGTCCTCAACGTGCAGCGGGCGATCGCCGAACAGCTCCTCGGCGGGAGGGAGCGCATCGAGCGAGCGGTGCAGGTAGCCGTATTCCTCGCGCGCTCCGGTGGCGAGGCCGACGACCGAGAGCACCGTGGCGGTCCCCAGCCGGTGAACGCGACGAGCCAGCGATCCCCGGGGACGGCCCAGTCCCACCACTCCCGCCTTGCCGCCGGGCCGCAGCACCCGGGCGATCTCCTCCAAGGTCGCCGACACCGAATCGAGATTGCGGAACACGTAGGCGGAGAACACCGCATCGAACGAGCCGTCACGGAACGGTAGGTGCTCCCCGACCCCGACCACCCGGGCCGGCGTGGCGTTCCGCGCCAGCATCTGCGGCGCCGGATCGATCGCCACGATTTGCCGCGCCCCAAACGCCCTGTTGGCCGCACCCGTCCCCGCCCCCAGGTCGAGAAGGCGACCCTCCGGCAGGCGGCCGATCACCCTCTCCCGCCATGCCTGGTCCCGCCCGAGCGAGAGCAGACGGTTGATCCGGTCGTACTTGCCGGCGATGTCCCCAAACACGGCTCCGTTGCTCATGGTCGGCTCACATCGTCACGCCCTCGCCGGCGCAGGTGGCGTTCGAACCGAGGAGGGTGCGGAAGCCGCGACGGTCAGCCGATCGTCTCGAAACCCACATAGGGGCGCAGCAGCTCGGGCACCTCGATGACCCCGTCCGGGCGCTGAAAGTTCTCCACGATGGCGATGAGCCACCGACCGATCGCCACCGCCGTCCCATTGACGGTGTGCAGCAGCCGGTTGCCGCCCTCGTCCCGGAGACGGATCTTGAGGCGCCGGGACTGGTAGTCGGTGGTGTTGGACGTCGAGGTGATCTCCCGATAGCGGCCCTGCCCGGGAAACCACGCTTCGATGTCGTACTTCTTGGCCGCCGACGCTCCCAGGTCACCGGCAGCGATGTTGACCACCCGGTACGGAAAGCCCAGTGCCCGCACCAGCTCCTCCTCGCGGGCGAGCAGGAAGTCGTGCTCCTCTCCCGAGCGCTCCGGCACGCAGAAAGAGAACATCTCGACCTTGTCGAACTGGTGGACCCGAAAGATCCCCCTGGTGTCCTTGCCGTAGGTCCCGGCCTCACGACGGAAGCATGTCGAGAACCCGGCATAGCGAAGCGGAAGCTCGGCAGCATCGATGATCTCGTCGGCTCGCATGGCGGCGAGAGGGACCTCCGAGGTCCCGACCAGAAAGAGATCGTCGGCATCGACGGAGTAGACCTGCTCCCGATCGACCGGGAAGAACCCGGTGCCGTACAGCGCCTGCTCGCGCACCAGCACCGGCGGAACCACCGGGACGAACCCGTGTGCCTCGAGACGATCGAAGGCGAACTGGACGAGGGCGAACTCGAGCCGTGCCAGCGGCCCGAGGAGGAAGCCGAACCGCGTGCCGGAGACCTTGGAGGCCCGGTCGATATCGAGGAAGCCGTGCAGCTCGCCCAGCTCGACGTGGTCGCGGGCACCGTCGGCGGCCTTGGGATCGCCCCAGCGCCTGATCTCCTCTGCGTCCTCTTCCGCCAACCCTTCTGCCGCGGTGGGATCCGCCAAGTTGGGGAGCTCGACCCATCGCCGGTTGAAGGCCTCGTCGAGCTCATCGGCTTCGGCGAGAGCCTCCTTGTAGCCCTCGGCCAGCTCCCCGGCCCGAGCGATGGCGTCGTCCCGCTCCTGCCCCTCGAGGCGGGGAATGCCCTTCCCTATCGATTTCTGCTCGGCTCGTAGCTCCTCGGCCCTCACCCGCGCCTTGCGGCGCGACTCGTCGAGGGCAACCAGCGTGTCGACATCGATGTCCAGCCCGCGCCGCCGCAGGGCAGCGTCGAGCACCGAAGGATCTCCACGGAGCAGATTGGGATCGAGCATCAGCCCTCGGATGCTACCTGCCGACGGCCTTGGCGACGGCTTCCTCTTCCTCCGGTGACAGCGCCTCGACCCCCTTCATGCCGCGCACCTGCTTGGTGAAGAAGAGCGTCTCGGTACGGCCGACCAGCAGGCTGATCACCACACCGTCCCCTCTGGCATTGAGCAGGGCGATGGAGCGTGACAGGTTCCCGGTGATGTTCCCGAAGGCGTCGTAGGCAACGATCCCGGTGAAAGCAATGGCCCTCGGGAGGTGACGCTCCACCGCTCTCAGCCGCGGCTCGAGCTCGGCGATCACGCTGTCGAGGCGGCCCAGGTTGTTGTCAACCGCCCTGAGCAACGCCACCACGTTGCCGTCGGCTGGGACCGAAGAGAGTCGCCGCTGGAGCCGCAGCGAATTGGCCAAGGCCGCAACGGCGACGACCAGGGCGAGCCCTGCCACTCCTGCGGCTGCGTAGATCACTGTGTGTTTCTCTGGAACATCAGGCTGACAGAGTTGTTGTCGACATTGACGTCGGGCTCGGCCAACGATACCTCCACCACCAGGCTGTAGATCGCCCCCTCTTCGACGCGGAGATCCGAGAACTCCAGTGACGTCGACTCCCCGGGACTCAGCGCCGGGAAAGCACGGCTCTCGACGAAGGGCTCCTCGGAGGACGACGTCCGGCTGAGCGTCATCACCACCGAGATCTGCTCGATCGACACGTTCCCGTCGTTCGAGATCACCGCCGTCACCACGAAGTCCTCCGAGAACGGGACGACGGCGACCCCGCCGCTCACACTCGCCGGCTCCGGATCGACCTTGAGGCTCACCGCCACGTCACGGTCCTCACTCAAGAGACGCAGTCTGCGAAGCTCCTCGGAGAGGGACACGGCATCGTAGATCGGTGCCTCCGGGGTCCCGGCGTAGGCGATGGCCGGCAACTCGATCGTCACCAGATCCGCTTCGAGCCGCTCCACCGCCTCCCGAAAGTCGGCGTATGCCCGATCTCCGAGGCGCAGCAGATCGAACACGTCGTCCAGCACCACCTCACCGGACGAATCGCCGTCCGGGGCGTCGAGAACCTGCACGATCGCCTCGTCGAACGCGTCGAGGCCGTCGCTCCACGCCGACACCGCCACCAACAGCGACCCATGGGCCCCAGCTACCGGCCGGGGGACAACGGCTTCGTCGATACGCTTCTCGAGGCCCGCCGCATCCTCCGAGAGCGTCGTCAGGCGCTGAAGGACCGTCGGCCGATCGAGTTGATCGAGCGAAGCGAACAGATCGCTGAGCGTCGCCGACAGCGTCTCGTGCTCGCCGGCGACCTCCTCGGCCAGATCGAGATAATCGACCGTCTCGCGCTCTTCGGTCCGGTATCGCACGGCGAGAGCAACGATGGCGACGAGGATCGCGACCGCGCCGAACAGGATGAGATTGCGCCTGCGGCGCGATCGACGATCGTCCGCAAATGGGGAATACGCCATGGGAGTGGGCGAGGAGGGACTTGAACCCTCACGAGTTTTACCTCACAGGAACCTGAATCCTGCGCGTCTGCCAATTCCGCCACTCGCCCGCAGAGGCCGAAATGGTAACACGGGTGGAAGAACTCGGACCGGCCGGCCATGGTCGCGTCGGCTCCGTCCCGCCCCACCCGGCCCGGAAACGGCTCGTCACCGTAAACTCGGTCCCATGGGCCTCGCCCGTGAACTGGAACGGCGTCTGGAACGGATCGTCGACGGCCTGTCGGCGACGGTGTTCCGCGGCCGGATGCATCCGGTCGACCTCGCCGACCGGCTGGTCCGCCAAGCCGACCTCCTCGTCGAGGACGGGCCGGCCGGCTCCACCATCCCCAACGACTACGTCGTCGGCGTCAATCCACGTGACCTCTCCGTCGACGGCCTCGATCGCGACACCCTGGAAGTGGAGCTGGCGGCGACGGTGGCCGCCACCGCCGCCGAGCGCGGCTGGCGCATCGAAGGCCCGATCCGGGTCCGCCTCGTCGACACCACCACGGTCGGGCAGGGATCGATCGAATGCACCGCGGCGCGGGCCCCCGGCGGCCTGGCGCCGTGGGGCCAACTCATCGAAGAACGCGGCTCCCGCCACTTCCTCTTCGGCGACAACCGCATCCTCGTCGGCCGGGCCGACGACACCGACGTCACCCTCGCCGAGCCGGAGGTGTCCCGCTACCACGCCCTCATCTTCCGCGAGGCGGGCCGCATCTGGCTCGCCGACCTGGAATCCGCCAACGGCACCAGCCGCAACGGATCACGGCTCGACGCCGAACCCGTGGCGATCGGCCCGGGTGACCTCTTGGGATTCGGACCGGCTACCTTTGCCTTCCGCGCACTCTCGTAGGAGAACGATTGCCGGCACTGTTCCTCAACCTGCTGAAGCTGATCTTCCTCGCCCTGGTCTACCTCTTCCTGTGGCAGATCGGGCGCTCGATCGGCGCCCACATCGGCCCGACCCAGTCGACCCGCCACGGCAAGATGGCCGGTGAACTGGTCGTGGTGCGCTCCGACACGCTGAGCGGCCACCGCTACCCGCTCGGCGCCCCCGTCGTGTTGGGCCGCTCCGACGAGGCCGATATCCTCATCGACGACCCCTACGCCTCCGACTTCCACGTGCGCATCGGGCTCCAGGACGGGGCGATGATGCTCAACGATCTCGGCTCGACCAACGGAACCTATGTGAACGGCCGCAGAGTCACCGTCCCCATCAGTCTCGGCAAGGGCGATGCGGTGCAGATCGGCAAGACGATTCTCGAGGTGCGATGAAGTACAGCTGGGCAACCGCCACCCACGTGGGCCACATACGGGCCGGCAACGAGGACTCGGTGCACCCCACCGGGGACGGATCCGGCGCGGGCCCGGTGCTGATCGCCGTCGCCGACGGCATGGGAGGCCACGTTGCCGGTGAGATCGCCAGTCGCATCGCCATCGAGGCCGCCACCATCGAGCCCCCCGACGTGCTCACCCCCGCCGAGCGGCTCGCTGCCGCCAACGAGGCGGTCCTCGGCGCCGTCCGGGACGACCCGACCCTCGCCGGCATGGGCACGACGCTCACGCTGGGGGTCTTCGACCGCGACGGTGTGCTCCATCTCGGACACATCGGCGACAGCCGCGCCTATCTGTGGCGCGACGACGACCTCTCCCAGATCACCGTAGACCACACCCTGGTGAGCGACATGGTGGCGCGGGGCCAGCTCACACCGGCCCAGGCCCAGAACCATCCCCGCCGTCACCTGCTCACCCGGGTCGTCGGCATGGCCCAGGTGAGCGCCGACACCCTCGATGAGCCGCTCCTGCCGGGCGACCGGGTTCTGCTGTGCTCCGACGGACTCACCACCATGATCCCCGACTACGCCATCGCCGAGGTCTTCCACGCCGCCGGAACACCCACCGAGGCTGCCTGGTCACTGATCGAGGCGGCCAACGCCGCCGGCGGCATGGACAACACCACTGTGGCCGTGGTGGACGTCGCGAGATGACTCGCGATGCCGAAGCGGCGCTCCTCGTCGCCGCGGCCGTGCTCGCCGCCATGGGCGTCGCGCTCGTCAACTTCGCCGGCGGCACTGGCTTCGACGCCCAGGTGGCGCTGACCTTCCTCGTCTTTCTCGTAGCCTTCGGCGTCGTCAACGGTGCCCTGCGCCGCTGGGCCCCCGAGGGAAACCCCTACCTCTTCCCCATCGCTGCCTTCCTCACCGCCATCGGCTTCACCGAGATCTACCGCCTCGATCATCACCTCGCCTCACTCCAGCGCTGGTCACTCCTCGTTGCGGGCGTCATCACGGCGAGCGTGCTCTTCCTTCTCCGCAACGAAGGCGTGATCGCGTTACGCAGGTTCCGCTACCTGTTCCTGGCGGCCGCGGTGGCGCTCCTGCTGCTCCCCCTCCTGCCCGAGACCTGGGCGCTGCGAGGAGCGACGGTCGGCGGATCGAGACTGTGGGTGCGGCTCGAAATGCCCTTCGGCGAGCGGGCGCTCAGCTTCCAGCCCGGGGAGATCGCCAAGATATTCCTCGTCGTGTTCCTTGCCTCCTACCTGGCCGATCGCCACTTGGCCATGGCCGCCACCGCCCACCGGATCGGACCGTTTCGATTCCCCGAGCTTCGCCGCATCGGACCCATCCTCGTCGCCGCAGCCGCCAGCTTCGCGGTGCTGACATACCAGCGCGACCTCGGCGCCTCGCTGCTGCTTTTCACCCTGTTCGTGACGATGATCTACGTCGCCACCGGGCGCGCCGTCTACTTGTTCACCGGCGGCCTGCTCGCCGTGGGCGGCGGCATCGCCGCCTACCAGCTCTTCGACCACGTGCAGCGCCGGGTCTTCTCCCTGCTCCATCCCTTCGACGACTTCACCGGAGCCGGCTATCAGATCGCTCAGAGCCTCTTCGCGATGGGCAGCGGCAGCCTCACCGGATCCGGACTGGGGCTGGGCCGCCCCGATTTGATCCCCGCCGCCTCCACCGACTTCGTCTTCGCCGCCGTGGCCGAGGAAATGGGTTTCGCCGGCTCGGTAGCCGTTCTCGCCGGCTTCGCCCTGCTCCTCGCCGCCGGATTCGGGATCGCGCTGCGTGCCCGGGACGTGTTCCGCAAGTTCTTCGCCGCCGGGCTCACGATCGCCCTCGGCGTCCAGGCGATCCTCATCCTCGCCGGGGTGTTGCGACTCTTCCCCGTCACCGGCATCACCCTGCCGTTCATGTCCTACGGCGGATCGTCCCTGCTCGCCAACTTCATCCTCGTGGCGCTGCTGGTGCGAGTCTCCCATGGGGAGCGATCGTGAACGGCCCGATCCGCTACGTCGCCACCGTCCTCCTCGTAGCTTTCGCGGTACTCATCGGCATGGCGGGCTACCGCCAGGTCGTGGCCGCCGACGACTACCGCGACGACCCCCGCAACCTCCGCGTCGCGGCGGGGCGCACCGGGCGCGAGCGAGGCACCATCATCACCTCCGATGGCGAAATCGTCGCCGCCTCGGAAGCCAATCCCGACGATCCTCTCGGATTCCGCCGCACCTACCCGCACGGTGACCTCTACAGCCACGTGGTCGGCTACGCCACGCTCCTGTTCGGGAGCACCGGCCTCGAGGGCTCCCACTCCGCCGACCTCGTCTCCGACCGGGACGCCACCATCTCGGGAGTGATCACTGCCATCCTCGGCGGCGACCTGAGACCCAGCGGCCTGCGCCTCACCATCGACCATGCCCTGCAGACGGTCGCGCGGGAGGCGCTCGGTGACCAGCGTGGTGCGATCGTGGCGCTCGACCCCGCCACCGGCGCCGTGCTCGCCATGGTGTCGACGCCCGGTTTCGATCCCAACGAGCTACTCGGCCCGACCGCGGCGACCGCCGGGGAGGCCCTCCAGAGTGACCCCTCCGAGCCGTTGCTCAACCGGGCAACGGCTGCAACCTATGCCCCCGGCTCGACGTTCAAGGTGATCACCACCGCCGCCGCTCTCCAGTCGGGCGTCGCCTCCTCCGGTACCGAGTATCCCGACACGGCCGAGCTCGAACTCCCCGGATCGACCGCCACCATCAGCAACTTCGACGGCGGAGTCTGCACCACCGGAACCTCGGTGAGCCTGGCCGATGCGTTCACCCGATCCTGCAACACGATCTTCGGGATGGTGGGCATGCAGGTCGGCGCCGAGGACCTCGTCGGCGCCGCCGAGGGTTTCGGCTTCAATCTCGAGCCGCCCCTCGATCTGCCGACCGCCCCGTCGATGATCCCGGACGCCGATTCGTTCGAGTTCGACCTCCCCGCCGTTGCCCAGAGCGCCATCGGTCAGCGGGACGTCCGGGCGACGCCGCTCGAGATGGCACTGGTGGCGGCTGCCGTCGCCAACGGTGGCGAGATCATGGAGCCGTTCTTGATCGAAGAGGTGTTCAACGCAGACGGCATCGTCGAGCGCACTACTGAACCGGTGGTGTGGCGGCGGGCCATCAGCCCGGCGACCGCCGCGACGCTCACCGACCTGATGGAGCGGGTCGTCACCGCGGGAAGCGGGCGCCGAGCAGCCGTGCCCGGGGTGAGGCTGGCGGGCAAGACGGGAACCGCCGAGGTGCCCGACGGCGCCCCTCACGCCTGGTTCATCGGATTCGGCCCGGTCGGCTCCGATGACGTGCCCCAGATCGCCATCGCCGTGCTGGTGGAGTCGGGAGGAGACGTCGGGGAGAGCGCCTCGGGCGGCACGGTGGCGGCGCCCATCGCCAAAGCGCTGTTCGCAGAGTTCTTCGGAGTCACCGAGTGAAAGCCATTGACATGTGCGCAACCGCTCATCGCCGGTACCATTCCCGATCGTGACAGAATCCCGCATCCTCTCCGGCCGATACCGGATCACCGGACACCTGGCGCGTGGCGGCATGGCCGATGTCTTCGAGGCGGAGGACCTTGCCCTCGGGCGCCGGGTCGCGGTCAAGATCCTGCATCAGCGGTTCGCCTCCGATGAGGCATTCGTGGCGCGCTTCCGGCGGGAGGCGCAGGCCGCGGCCAACCTGAGCCATCCCAATATCGTCAGCATCTATGACTTCGGCGCCGAGGGCGACACCTACTTCATGGTGATGGAGGTCATCGAGGGACGCACTCTGCGGGACATTCGCAGAACCGAGGGGGCGCTGCTTCCCCGTCGCGCCGCCGAGATCGCCGCGGAAGCGGCAGCCGCCCTCACGGTGGCCCACCAAGCGGGTGTCTTCCACCGCGACATCAAGCCCGGCAACATCATGCTGACGCCCGACGGGAGTGTGAAGGTCACCGATTTCGGCATCGCCCGCGCCCTGGACGATTCCGAGGAGCTGACCCGCACCGGCGCCGTCATCGGCACCGCCACCTACTTCAGTCCCGAGCAGGCCCAGGGGCTGCCCGCCGACGCCCGTTCCGACATCTACTCACTCGGCGTCGTGCTCTACGAGCTGGTGTGCGGCCAGGCGCCCTTCACCGGCGAGAGCCCCGTGGCCGTGGCCTACCAGCACGTCTCGGAGTACGCGGTTCCTCCCAGCGGCATCAACCCCGACGTTCCCGCCGAGCTGGAAGCGATCATCGAGCGAGCCATGGAGAAGGACCCGACTCGTCGCTACCAGACCGCCGCCGAGCTGCGCAACGACCTGCTGCGCTTCCTGCGGGGCGAGGTTCCGACGTCGATGCCGGCGGAGACGACGGCCGCCGCGGCCGCCGTTCCGGTGGACGCCGGCGCCGCCACCCGACTCATGACCACTCCCCCGCCGCCGGCCACCGTCCCCCCCGACGAGACCGCCCGCCACGTCGCCCAGTATCCGGCAGAGACCCGCAGCCAGACCTCCTACATCCTGGCGATCGTGGCACTCCTGCTCGTGCTCGCCGGCGGCATCTTCATTCTGTTCCGCCTCCTCGCCCCGCCGGGAGACGACGAAGAGGCGGTCGCCATGGTCGAGGTGCCGCCGCTCGCCGGATTGTCGATCAACGATGCCTTCACCCAGATCACCGATCTCGGCCTGACGCCTCGCCAGCGCGACCAGTCGAGCACGACCGTCGACGCGGACATCGTCATCGACACCGAGCCCACCGCCGGCACCGAAGTCGCCCCCGGGTCGATCGTGGTCGTCATCATCTCGTCGGGACCCGAGGAGTACCCGATCCCCCGCGTCATCGACGAGACAGAGGAGGTGGCCCGCGCCCGCATCCTCGACGACGGTTTCCTGGTCGGCGACGTCAAAGTCCAGGACAACCAAGACGTGGCCGAGGGCATTGTGTTCGACCAGAGCCCCAATCCGGGAGAACCGGCGGCGCCGGGCACCGTCATCGACCTGTGGGTCTCCGGCGGCCCGCTGGTGCTCACGATGCCCAATCTCGTCGGCGTCTCGGAGGAGACCGCCACCCAGCAGCTCGCCCGCGAGGGCTTCGAGACCGTCGAGGTCGTCGAGGAGTACTCCAACGACGTCCTCGAGGGATTCGTCACGCGCACCGATCCGGAATCGGGCGATCTCAGCCACCGAGACGACGTCGTGACGGTGTACGTCTCGAAGGGGCCCGAGCCATTCGCTCTTCCCGACCTGTCCGGGCAATCCGAGACCGAGGCCCGCGACTACGCCGCCGAGAACGGCCTGGTGCTCATTGTCGACCCCGAGACCGTCGACGTCACCGCCGCCAGTGGCCTCGACCAGCTCGTCGCCGCCCAGGATCCGGCAGCGGGCACCGAGGTGAAGTACGGCGACGAGATCCACGTCCGGCTCGGCAAGCTCATCGAGGTCACCGTCCCCGAGCTGCTCGGCATGGACGAGGAGGACGCGACGAACGCCCTTCTCGATCGCGGCCTGACGCTGAACGTCGTGGGAACCGTCGAGGTCACCGTCGAGTCCGGGCTGGAGGCCCGGGTCGTTGAGCAGGACCCCGTCGCCGGCACCACCGTGCCGGACGGATCGATCGTCGAGGTGTCGCTGGGCATCGTCCCGCCGCCCACCACCGAACCCGACGCGACCCCCTGACCTCCCATGAGCGAGCGTGTTTCAATCGAAGAGGAGCGCAATTCCGCCCTCCTCGCCTGGTACTCCTCCCACGGCCGTGACCTTCCCTGGCGGGGGAGCACCGACCCCTATGTGGTCCTCGTGTCAGAGATCATGCTCCAGCAGACCCAGGTGAACCGGGTCGTCGCCCATTTCGAGAGCTTCATCACCCGGTTCCCCACGGTGGAGGACCTCGCCGCAGCCCCTTTCGGCGAGGTACTGACCGCCTGGATCGGGCTCGGCTACAACACCCGGGCCAAGCGCCTCCACGAGGCAGCGCGCCGCATCGCCGCCGAGGGGTGGCCAAGCGACGCCGCCGCGCTCGAGGACCTCCCCGGGGTCGGTTCCTACACCGCCTCCGCCATCGCCGCTTTCGCCTTCGGTCACCAGGTCGCCGCGCTGGACACCAACCTGCGCCGGGTGCTGTCCCGCTGGCACGGCGACACCCTCACCGGTCCGGCACTGGAAACCGCGGCGCGGCGGCACCTTCCCACCAACGCCGCCACATGGAACCAAGCGGTGATGGACCTCGGAGCCCTGGTGTGCGAGCCGCGCCGGCCGCGCTGCGACGAGTGTCCCGTCGCCGACTGGTGCGCCGGGCCCGAGGTCTACGAGTCACCGCGCCCCCAAGGCCGCTTCGAGGGCTCGGTGCGCCAGGCTCGGGGCGCGGTGATCCGAACGCTGGTGCGCCGGCCGCTGACCATCGACGAGCTGGTGGACGAGACCGGCCTCGCCGGCGACGAACTGGTCGACGTCCTGGACGGCCTGGAAACCGACGGCCTGGTCACCGTCGACGAGGAAGGCACCGTCCGTATTGTGGACTGACCGGTCGAGGATTCCCTCAGCGGCCCTGCACCGCGACGATGTTCGCCGTGGAAGCAGCCCGCCGGTGTGCAGCCAGCCTCTGATACTCGGCAGAGCGGTACCACCGGTCGAGCGCCGCCCTGTCGGGGAACCGGATCACGACGGTGCGCGAGAACGGCCAATCGCCCTCGAGCACTGCGACGTCATCGTCGACGGCGATCACCTCGCCTTCGTGGCGCCCGAAGACCTCGTCGTAGCCGGCGAGGTACCTGGCGTACTCGGCCTCGTCGTGGATATCGATCTGAGCGATGAAGTAGCAGCTCATGGTGTCGTGGCAAACCTCGTGTGCGTCGCCCGGTATTCCAGCACAGGCGATGCCGCCTCAGCGCCGCTGGCAGAATCCGGGGAACCAGGGCGGCGCCGGGAACGCCTTTCTTCCAGAGGGCCCAGGTCCACGATCGGGCCCGAGAAGGACCGGTTTCTCCCCGGCGCGACATCTTCATACCCGACAACTGGGTCGTCAACCAACCGATCCGTCGGGCCATCTTCGATCAGCTCTCCCTCACCGACGACGGGCTGCTGCAAGCCGACGGGTACGAGGCAACCGCCCTCTTCGATCCGGTGACGCTCGAATTACTCGACTGAAGGCGCGTCAGGCCAGGAAGTTCTCGAGCAGCGTCATACCCTCGGCGGTCATCACACTCTCGGGATGGAACTGCACGCCGTAGATCGGCAGCTCCCGGTGCTGGATCCCCTGCACCACCCCGTCCTCGCTGTGGGCCGTGACCTCCAGCTCGTCCGGCAGCTCAATGGCAGCCAGCGAGTGGTAGCGGGTGGCCACGAACGGGTTGGAGAGGCCGGCGAGGATGCCTCTGCCGTTGTGGCTGATCTGTGACACCTTGCCGTGACGCGGCTCCGGCGCCCGGCTCACCGACCCGCCGAAGGCAA
>CAZMSN010000043.1:0-15710 GCA_964569015.1 uncultured Acidimicrobiaceae bacterium
GAGATCGCCGACCTGAAGATCCGGCTCGCTTCCGGGGAAGGGGACGTCGAGGCGATGACGGCCGAGCTGGCGGACAAGGAGCAGATCCGGGAGCGGGTCGAGGACTTGCGGGAGGCGAATCCGATGCTCGGTCTGCGCGGGGTGCGCCTGGGAATCATGATTCCCGAGCTGCCGAGGATGCAGGTGCGTGCCATCTTCGAGGCGGCCTGTGCCGCCCAGAAGGAGGGTGTCACGGTGATCCCCGAGGTGATGATCCCGCTCACGAGCCACGTCAATGAGCTGCGAAGGCTCAAGGCCATCCTCACCGAGGAGGCCGAGTCGGTGATGGCCGAGCAGGGCGTGCAGGTGAAGTACATGATGGGCACGATGGTGGAGACACCGCGGGCGGCGCTCACGGGCGCTCGAATGGCCGAGGAGGCCGAGTTCTTCTCGTTCGGAACCAACGACCTGACCCAGACGACGTTCGGCATCAGCCGCGACGACGCCGAGGCCGGTTTCCTCATGGAGTACATCGAGCAGGGAATCCTGCCGGAGAACCCGTTCGCCTCGATCGACGCCGACGGGGTCGGGCGGCTCATCAAGCTGGCGGTCAAGGAGGGTCGCGAGACCCGAGCGGACCTCGAGGTCGGGATCTGCGGTGAGCACGGTGGGGATCCGACGTCGATCACGCTGTGCCACGGCTACGGCCTCGACTACGTGAGCTGCTCGCCGTTCCGGGTGCCGGTGGCGCGGCTGGCAGCGGCCCAGGCTGCGTTGGCGGAAGCGAACTGACGCGACGGACGGCGGCGCGGAGCCTCAGCCCATCGAGGCTGCGGCTCCGGCCGGTGTCCCGTTGTACACGACGGCCGTATACGCGTCGATGTAGCGATGTCTGTTCGCCTCGGAGTCCTCGGCGACGAGTTCGACCGCGGCTGCTCGCAGGTCGAGGTCGTGGCAGACCGACTGGGGCAGGTACTCGGCCGCGGTGCGCCAGGCCCCCGGGTTGCGGCGCTCGTCCCAATCGAGGTACATGGCGAAGGCCGCTGCGACCACTTCGCGCGAGAGATACGAGCTGGTGACACGGGTCGGGAGGCTGCTGAAGAGATCGACGCCGTAGGTGAGGCCGTTGTCGGCTCCGAGGTCGATGAAGAACGCCTCGGCGATCTCGACGGAGAAGGGCTTCAGGGCGGCGATGGCTTCCCATTCCTGGTTCACGGCTTCGTCGGGCGACATGGCGACGTAGGTGCGATCCTCGAAGGGGATCAGGTCGAGTGAATTAGTCCACGGGTGGGCGTCGTCTTCGACCCATTCGAAGATGGCGAGAGGCGACGCGTCTACCGCCTTGTTGATGACGCGGTATGCCTCGGCTCCGTCGTGGATCCCGAAGAGATCACTGGCGAGGAGCCCCAGGTCGAAGGGGACGCGGGTGATGAGAACACTGCCGTTGCGGTGTGTGAATCTCTCCCTAGTGAATTCTTCGGCCAGATCGGCGGCCATCAACGACAGATCGAGACCGTCCACGTCATCCTCTCCAGCACGACTGTCCCCTTGTCATCGGAGCGCCTCCCGCGGGAGCTTTAGCGCCTTTGCTCGGCAGCTCCGGCGGAGTCTGCAGTCTGCCCCAGTGGCGGGGGTGCAGCGCCGCATGATTGTCGGATGGTCGCTGTATGTGCCAATTGTGCACGGCATCGGCGGTGGTGTGAAGTGTCTTGAGGTCGTCACCGGCGGCGGACGATGAGCGCGAGACCGGCCGCGATGAGGGCTCCGGCAACGACGGCACTGCCCCACCGGCCGAAGTCGTGGCCCGAGATGCCGATCAGGAGTTCGAAGAAGGCGAAGCCCGCCACGAAGAGGACGAGGCCGACGGTGAGCGTGATGCGGCCACCGAGCTTCATCTCATCGTCACCGACGCGGTGCCCCACGGCGAGTAGCGCCACGCCGGGCCCGGCAGGGGCGACCAGGGCCCAGGCGTATGCCCAGCTCTCGTAGTGGTCGGCGATGCCCTGGTAGAGGAGGAGGAGCCCGGTGATGAGCACGATGGCTCCCGGGATGGCGAGCCCGGCACCGCTCGGTTTGCCGGAGGTCACGCCCATGATGAAGGCGGCGAGGCCCGGCACGATGAGGATGAACGGCCAGTAGTCGTCCCAGAGGTCGAGGTTGAACACCTGACTCAGCAGCCAGAATCCGCCGATCAGGATCAGCGTGGTGCCGATGATGCCCGACCCGGCTCGGACCGGCGTGCTGTCCTGATCGGTCATGGTCCTCTCCTCTCGTGGTGGAGACTAGACGGCGTGAGGTGGCGGTCCCGCCTCGACTCTCTCCTCACCCTCGCTCTCGGGGGAGGGTCGGAGAGGGAGCCGAAGGCGGTCGATCCGGGGTGGGTGCTTCTCGGCGACTGCGACCACGCACCCTCTTGGGCTCGACCGCCGCGTGCGATGATGCCTCGCCGGTCCTCCTTCATGCCAGGGGTGACGAGAGAGGCGTGGCTGGCTGCGCTCACGTTCTCCCGCTCGACAGGGGAGGACGGCAGTGGGCGCGAGGGCGTCGACTCTGGCATGATCTGCCGATGGGTGAGCCGCGCATCTTGGCCGTGACACACGGTGGCGGGCGTTGCCCCTACTGCGGGGCAAAGGGGCACCGGCCTTGCGGAACGTCGCAGTCGTCGGTGCTGCTGGCATGGCTTTCGGATGAGAAGCGTGCCACTCGCCGTATGAGGGTGTGCGACAACGGACACGAATGGGTCTCCGGCGCGACGTACCGTCTTTAGAGATCACGGCTCTGGAATCTCCCCGGCCGCTCCCTGAGATCCCTGCTGGGGTTGCGGTGGGCCGAACCGGCTCGGTGGATCTACGTTGCAGCCGCGGTCCTCGGTGTTCTGGCTGGGATCGTGGCCCAATGGCAGCTCGGTTGGCCATGGTGGACGCTCGCCATCGGGATTCCGCTCTTGGTGTGGTGTGCGTTTCTGGCAACGGCCCTCCCGAAGCTTCGTCTGTGGGGATGGGGAGTGACGGCCGCCGAGGTGTCCGGTGGCGACGTCCTCCGGGCCCGGCACGACCGCCTCGCCTCGTTCGTGGCCGACGGTCGGGCCGTCGCGTACGGGCTCGCTCCTGAGTTGGGGGGCCGCAGATTCGTGTGTGGATTCGGCTCAGACCGGCACGGTGTCACCTCGTTGCGGCTCTGGCATGGAGATCCCATCGACGGACCGCACATCGAGGTCGGGTTCATCGCGGGCTCTCATACCGCACGAGAGTCGGTGGGGATGCAGCACATCGAGTCCGACCTCATCGAGAGCGTTCGCGACCCGGCGACTCTGGCGGCTGAGTGGAAGCCCCGCTCGATCCTGGTCGATGGTGCCCCAGTCGAGTTCCGGTGCCTGTGCGGCGACCGGCGCTGGATCGCCCATGCCGTCGTGGCCGGTGGCCAGCTGACTCTGAACGTGTTCGACTTATCGCCGACCGCCGTCTCGCTCGTGCGCCTCGATGACTTGAGCTCGTATCTCGTCGATTGACCGGCGCCGTCGCGGTTCAGTCCGGCATGGCGCCTTCCAGCTCGTCGGCCTGGGACATCTGGCCGATGGCCAGCCCGGCCAGTCGCTCCAGCTCGAGGAGCCGATCCGCGGGGAGCCGCTTCATCCAGTCGTTCCAGAGCTCGAGGACCCGTTCTTGCTCCGGGCTGTGAGGGCCCTCGCTGAGATCGGGCAGCAGGAGGCGCTCGGCGGTGTCGGTCGGCGGCGGGGTGTCGCCGAACCAATCGGGCTCGGTATTCCAGATGCCCGCAACCGACAGTACGAGCCAGAATGCCTTCTCGTATTCGTCGGCGCGGTCGAGGGAACGAGCGAGAGCCTTCTGTTCGGTGTCGGAGGGGAAGAGCCGCTCGCTGAAGCGATCGGTACCGGTCCCGGAAGCCGTTCCGGTGAGGAACGTCACCCACAGTGGTGCGTTCGCAGGAGTGCCCAGCGTCAGGGCGCCGGCGACCATTGAGATCACCGTCCGTATGAGCCCGTTTCTGGAATCGGCCGCCCGTCCCTGCTCGATCTCGATGCGACTCCGGATCTCGACGACTCGGCCGAGAAGCCCTGCCAACTCATCGAGTATGAGTACCTGGTCGTGGGCCGTCCTCATCGTCACCTCGGCGGTGATCCAGGTCGAAACGATGTCGAGGAGCGCGGCGGCGGCGGCGTCGGAGGCGAGGACGTGATAGAGGAAGTCGCGCAGCTCCGCTTCGTCCAGGTACAGGCCCGGATCGCGCGGGACGTCCTGGAGCAATCGGGGCGCTGTCCCGAGAAGAGGCCGGGCGTAGGCGTCGCCATCCCATGCGTAGCCACTGGGAATGACGGAGGCAAGGCTGGTGCGCATCATGGCGGTGGATCCGATCGCCACGCCGTCGGGAAGGGGCAAGTCGTGGCGCGATATGGCGCCCACGACAGCCTCGATGGCGCGACGGGCAGACGTTGCCGATGCTGTCACGGCCCAGGGCCCGGAGGGATCGGCGGCGGTTCCGAGTTCGGCGAGGACCCGTCCTGCCGCCGTCCCGTTGTCATCGAACGGCGTCGCAGGGAACAGCAGCGCCGCGAGCATGCCACGATCGGCGAGGCGTTCCACCAGGGCAGCAGAGCATGCGGTGTCCCCGGCGATGGAGTCGAGAACGATGAGCCGTCTATCTGCGATGCCCGGTGTCCCGGGCGAATCGAACGCCCGGGTGACGGGGAGGGGCATGGGGAGGAAGTGCTCGCCGTAGGGTTCGAGCAGCAGCACGGCCATCTCCAGCCTGAACTCCTCGGAGAAGTCGCCGAATCTCAGCAGCTCGACGGGGTGGTACAGAGAGAGGCTTTCCTGCCAGGCGGCCACCAGCTCGGCCGCGCCGAACCCGAGGTAGCCGTCTCCGGTGGCCTCTGCGAGGGCAACGGCGAGGGACTCCAGGAGCCTGCGTGCCGTTTCGGGATCGTCGCCAAAGGCCTCCGCGATCACAGAGGGAATCGCGGCGGTACCCGCCGGGCCGAGGACGGCGAACAGGCTCCGGGCGAGACCTGAGGAGGGGTGGGCGTCGAGGAACCGGACGATCGCGATCAGGACCTCAGGGTCACGGCGACATGTGTCGAGGATGGCCGCGCCGGCCCCGGAATCGGAAGAGGGTACCCAGTGGGAGGTGCCGGGATCGAGTTCCAGATCGAGGTCGAGCCAGCCGAGGTGCAAGTTGAGATGCATGGAGCCGTCGGCCCCATCGAGAGAGGTGGCGCGTCGGTCCAGCTCGTCTGCCTCCCCGTCGGCCCACACCGCCGTTGTGTCGAGCTGTCGGTAGGCGGTGTGCCAGCGGCCGGCGGACTGCATCGCGGTTGTGATGAGACGACGCCGGTGACGGAGGTCTCCGGCGAGGCGGCGAAGACGCTGCGCGGTGTCTCGCATAGCGTCGGTGTCCCAGTCCACGATGACTCCCCATATGTCGTATGATACGATACCACATCGTCATGTAGCGTCCAGAAACGGAAGAGAGGAATTGCGTGACGAGCTGCCAGGACCTCGGCCGCCTGATCGCGGGCCAAGCTGCGCACCTGGAGGCGGGAGAGGTCGCGGAGTTGCGTCGGCTGGTCGACCGAGTGAGAGACGTGTGGCGCAGCCCGGACGGCGACAGGCTGGCGGCGGCTCTGGTCGGGAGCGCCGCCCGGCTCGGGAGCGCCGCCCGGGCTCTCCGGAGCTTCGGCAGGCGAATCGAAGCGGAGGCTGCGATTGGTGACACCGGGTCCGGAGGGGGAGCGGGCTAGCGCGAGCCGGTGCGAGGTGGCGAGATCATCGTTCGATCGGGCGCGGCAGGAGGAGCCGGTAGGGGCGCCGCCGGACCTTTCGCTGCCATGCCCGGTCGAGGCGGCGCATCTCCTGCATCGCTTCCCACATGAGGGCAGCGGTGCGGTAGTACAGGTCGACGTGGCGGCTCGTGAACGGCTGGTCGAGTCGCCGATGGGAGGCCGCTACAAACGCCGGGATCCACTCCGCGAGCTGCTCCTTGTGAAGATTCGCCGCAACGTCGAGGAGGATGCCGCGGGGCCGGTAGAAGTGGCTCAGCACCAGCCGGGGGACGACTGCACGAGCCAGGCTGCGGGTCGCCCACGGGAGCGAGCCGATGAACACGCCGATGTCGAGTTGCTCACGGCCGCTGTCGTCGCGTAGCAGCGGTGTGGTCAGATCGATGTAGAGGAGACCGTCATCGTCGACCACCCAATTGGCGAGCTGCGCGTCGAAGCCGACGCGGGGACCGGCAATCCGCATGACGGCATCGGCGATCTCGTCGGCGAGCTGACGGCCGGTGGCGGCATCACGGGACGCCAAGTAGGCGGGCGCCACCTGTTGCGGCGCGTAGACCGGCTGGACGGAGTAGGCGATGAGGCCGCCGCCCCGAGACGGCAGTGTCCGCAGCTCTGTCGGGGCGGGACGGATGCCGGCGGCGGCGATGCGATCCACATACTCCTCGTAGACGCGGCGGTAACGGTCGAAGGAGGCGGCGTGGCGGAACCGGGGGAGGCGCTTGCAGGCGAAGGAGCCCGCTTCGGTGTCGAGGCGCAACACAGTGGAGATCTCTCCGTAGCCGAGCACCCGCAGGTGGGATTCGTCGCCGGTGCGGAGGGCTCGCTGCACTTCGTTCTCGAGGGCGGTCAGCTCGTCGGTGGTTGGGCTCATCGTGATGCCCCCAGCCCGGCGGCGGCGAATTGGCTACGTGACGGGTGATCGGCCCCTTGTCGGCGAGCGTCGTCCATCATCTCTCGTTCGGTTCGGGATCCGTGTGAGTGTAGGAGGCGCGGCGAGGGACGCCGCAGGGCCGGGAGTATCATCGGCGAATGGCTCCCGTTCACTACGACTCACAGACCGCCCTCGTCGTCGTCGACGTGCAGAACGATTTCGCCGATCCGGCGGGTTCGTTGTCGGTGGTCGGCGGTGCCGAGGTGGTGCCGGTGATCAACGCGGAGATCGTGCGCGCCAAGGAGGCCGGCGCCCACGTCGTGTACACCGCCGACTGGCATCCCGAGACGACGCCGCATTTCGCCAAGGACGGCGGCATCTGGCCGGTGCACTGTGTAGCCGAGACGTGGGGCGCCGAGTTCCATCCCGATTTGGTGGTCGATGGGCCGGTGGTGCGCAAGGGCTCGAACGGCGAGGACGGCTACTCGGGGTTCTCGATGGCCGATCCGGAGACGGGGGAGACCACGCCGACCGAGATGGCCGACCTGCTGCGCGGGTGGGGTGTCACCAAGGTGATCGTCTCCGGGCTCGCCACCGACTATTGCGTGAAGGCCACCGCCCTCGATGCCGTCGACGAGGGCTTCGACATGGCGGTGCTGCTGGACGCGGTACGGGCGGTCGACCTCACTCCCGGTGACGGCGAGCGTGCTCTCGCCGAGGTCGAGGAGGCGGGCGGCTCCCTCGTCTGAGCACGTTCTACTCGATCGATACCGCTCGCCGCTCCCGATGCTCTGCGATCAGCTGCGTGAGGATCGGTCGCACCCGCACCCCTCCGACGGCGATCACCAGTACCACGATCTGGGCGATCACCGTCGAGATCACGAACTGGAGGATCGCCAGCGATCCGCCCAGCACCACTGCTGCGATCACCAGGCCGCGTAGCGATGCCTTTCCCCCCAGGATCACCACCAAGAACGAGTTGACCAGGAACAGCAGGCCGTACTGCGGGTCCAGTGTGTTGAGGGGAGCGAGCACCGACCCGGCGAGGCCGGCGATGCCGGCGCCGATGGCGAACAGCCATGCCCTCACGGCGGCGGTGCTCACGCCGCTGGTCTCGGCGAGAGTGGCATTGCGTACCGTCGCTTGCGCCTCAAGCCCGAATCTCGTCTTCGAGAACAGCGTTGCCACCAAGGCGACGACCGCCACCGCGATTGCGACGACGATCAGACGCCACCACGGCACGTTGAGTCCGGCGATGGTGAAAGAGCCGCCGATGGGATCGGGCACGAGGCGAGGGTTGGCCGAGTAGATGAGCTGTACCGTCTGGCGGATGATGACCGCCAGCCCAAACGTCGCCAGCAGCGAGTCGAGGGGCCGGTCGTAGAGGAAGCGCAGGACGCCACGCTCGATGACGAGGCCGACCAGGGCGGCCACCAGGGGTCCCAGGACCATCCCGAGCACGACACTGCCCGTCGTGTCGTGCACCTGGTATGTGGTGTAGGCGCCGATGAGGAGGAACTCGCCGTGGGCGAGGTTCACCACGTCGAGCAGGCCGAAGGTGAAGTGGAGCCCGACGGCGACGAGGACGAAGACGGCGATCAGGGCGACGACGTTGAATGAGTCGGTGGGGAGGAATCCGAGGGCAGCGGAGAAGGTCACAGCGCCAGCCTCTGCTCGAGGATGCCACGATCGTGCAGATCGGCGATATCACCGCTCTCGACGATGCTGCCGTGCTCGATCACATGCGCCTGTGAGCCCAGGGCGATGGCGGTGTCGATGTTCTGCTCGACCAGCACGACTGCGGTGCGTGCTGCGATGCGGGCGATCGCGGCCACGAGCTGCTCGACGATGAGAGGTCCCACCCCTTCGGTGGGCTCGTCCATCAACACGACGCGGGGACGCACCACCAGTGCCTGAGCGATGCCGAGCATCTTCCTCTCTCCGCCCGAGAGAGTCTGCGCCGGCTGGTCGAGCCGTTCGCCCAGGATCGGGAAGAGACCGGCTGCAGCCGAGATCCCCTCGTCGACGTCGGCGGCGCCGAGCGCGATCTCGAGGTGCTGGCGCACCGTGAGGCTGGCGAACACCGCGTCCTCCTGAGGGACCCATGCCATGCCGGCGGCGTGGATGCGGTGGCCCGGCCAGTTCGTGATGTCTCGATCGCCGAGATGGACGCTGCCCTGGATCGGCAGGACCCCCATGAGGGCTCGCAGCAGCGTCGTCTTCCCGGATCCGTTGCGGCCCATCACGCACACGACCGCGCCGGTGGGGACCTCGAAGGAGATGTCCCGCAGCACGATCGAGCTGTCGTAGCCGGTGTGCAGGCCCGCGACCGCCAGTTCGGCGCTCAATGCAGCCTCCCCAGGTAGGCGGCCTGGACCTCGGGGTTGGCTTGGACTTCCTCGATCGTGCCGTCGGCGAGGATCGCGCCTCGGTGCATGACGGTGACCTCGTCGCTCACCAGCTCGATGAACTCGATGTTGTGCTCGACCACGATCGTGGCTTCGACGGCGCCGGACTCCTGGAGCTGCCGCAGGAGCGCGGCGGTGTGGCGGGACTCGGGTCGTGTCATCCCCGAGGTCGGCTCGTCGAGGAGGAGGAGTCGTGGCTGGGTGAGGAGCACCATGCCGATCTCGAGCCACTGCTGGTCGCCATGGCTCAGGTGGCCGGCCCGTTTCCGGCGGGATGGCTCGAGTTCGATGAGCCCGAGCACGCGCTCCACCTCATCGGTGGCGCCGCCATTCCGAGAGGTAAGCCGCTTTGGAAGCGCCCCCAAACGGAGGTTCTCCTCCACGGTGAGGCTCTCGAAGACGCTGGGGGTCTGGAGGGCCAATCCCATGCCGAGTCGGGCGCGGGCGGAAGCCGGCATGCCGGCGACGTCGGTCTCCCCGAAGTGGATCGATCCCCGGTCGGGGTGGAGCCGCCCGAAGATCAGGTTCAGCAGGGTGCTCTTTCCGGCGCCGTTGGATCCGATCAGGCCGCGCAGCTCGCCGGATTCGAGCCGGAGCGATACGTCGTCGACTGCCACCAGGCCCCCGAAGCTTTTGGTGACGCCGTCGACGGCGAGCACGGTCATTGCTCCGACTCCCGGCTGAGGAACCCGAACAGGCCGGACGGGAGCAGGGTGATCACCAGCACCAGGATGACGCCGACGACCACGAGCCACGTGTCGAGCAGAGTCCCCGACAGGCTGGCGGTGAGGTAGGGGAGCAGGAGCGCGCCGACGACGGGGCCGAGCAGGGTTCCTCGCCCGCCGAGCACCACCCACAGCAGCACGAGGGTGGAACTCCCCACCCCGACCGCGCTCGGGGAGACGATGCCCTCGTGGACATGGAACAGCGCCCCGGCCAATCCCGCCAGCGCTCCCGAGACCACGAAGGCACGGCGCTTCACTCGGGCGACGTCGTAGCCGAGCAGGTCGATCCGGTCCTCGTTGTCGCGGATCCCGCGAAGCACGAGGCCCGATCGTGACCGGATGAACCGCCGCACGCCGAGATACACGGCGACCAGCAGCAGGCCGGTCAACGCGTAGAACCCGTAGCTACGGTGGAGTGAGATGAGGCCGGGGATGCCGAGGTGGGTCTGCATGAGGATCCCGTTCCGGCCTCCGGTGACGGATCCGCCGGCGTTGGTGAGCCGTTCGGCGAGCACGGCGACCGCCAGGGTCACCACCGCGAACTCGACTCCCCGCAGTGCTTGGCGCCCGGAGAACACGAAGTACGCCATGGCGAGCGCCAGCAGGGCGGCGGCCGTCACCGCCATCGGCAATGCCACCCAGAACGGGACCGGGAGGAACCAGCCGCTACGGGTGGTGAGCATGGCGACGAGGTAGCCGCCACCTCCGAAGAAGGCGGCGTGACCGAAGGTGAACATGCCGCCATAGCCCCAGACGAGGTCGACCGAGATGGCGAAGATGGCGAACAGGAAGTAGCGGCCGAATCGGTCGATGAGGAAGGTATCGCTGGTGACGAGGGGGAGGGCGACGAGCATCGCCAAGACGGCGATCTCTGCGATCCGGCGGGTGTGCCTGCCGGGTGACCCGGGCGGCCGGCGGAGCCGGCCCGATGTCAGCTCTGCTAGGGGTTGCACGCTTCCTCGGGGTCCTGATCGGGGAAGCTGTCGACGAGCACGTACTCCCCGTTCTGGGCTTGCACCAGATTGATCGTCTGGCGGAGATGATGGGAGGCAGTCATCGTGACCGGCCCGGTTGGCCCGTCGAAAGTGAGGCCGACGAGAGCCTCGGCCACCGCCGCAGGCTCAGTGGAACCCGCTTCCTCGACCGCCATCTTGTAGAGGTACACGGCGTCGTAGGCGCCGACGCCTTCTCCGCCCGATGGGATCTCGCCTGCTCCGTACTTGGCGGCGAAGGCATCGAGGAACGGCTGCACGCCGTCGCCGTCGGCAACGGTGAAGAACGGCAGGGCCGTGTAGTCGCCTTCGGCGAGGTCGGCGGTACCGGCGAAGTCAGGGTCGCCAAGGAAGATCGTGCCGATGCCGACGCTATCGAGGAGGCCGGCGTCGTCGAGGGCCTTGAGTGCGGCGCCCCACACCGCCGGGTACAGGGCGAAGATGTAGTCGGGTTGGGTGTCGCGAACCTGGCGCACCAGCTCGGTGAAGTCCTCGGCGACGAGCGGCAGGTACAGCTCGGAAACCACCGTGCCGCCGTTTTCCTCGATGATCGGCTTTGCGATCTCGAAGCTGCGGTGAGGCCACACGTAGTCGGCTCCGAAGAGCATGGCGTTGGGCCCGTACTCGGCCTGGAGGATCGGGATGAGAGGCCGGATCTGCTGGGCGGGCACGGCTCCGAACGAGAAGTACAGCTCGTCGCACTTCCCGCCCTCGTAGGTCTCGGTGTAGAAGAGCAGGGTGTCGCCGTCTTCGACGACGGTCTGGAAGGCGGCGTCGTTGGCGTCGGATCCGATCGGGCCCATGACGACGTCGACCCGGTCGCTCTCGACGAGCTTGCGGGCCTTGTCGACGGTGACGGTGACGTCGGACTGGATGTCCTCGACAACCACCTCGACGGTGCGGCCGTCGATGCCGCCGGCGGCGTTGATTTCGTCGACCGCGAGTTGGGCGCTGCGCGACAGGCTGGTGCCATAGGTGGTGAAGGCGCCGGTGAGGTCGGCGATGATCCCGATCTTGATGGGCTCGGCGTCGCCGCCGTCGTCACCGCCGCAGGCACCGGCCAGGAGGGCGAGGGCGACGGCGATCGTGAGTACGTGGCGTTTCTTCATCTCGACCTCTCGTGGACGCTGGCAACGGCTATGAGACCGACACCCGGATTCGGCGAAAGGTTACGCCACTTCGGGTATGGCCGATTCTTCTGTGCTCGGGAAGGGGGTAATACATGCGAGAGCCCCGGGCTCGGGGGGGCCGTGCGGGGCTCTCTGGGGCTCAGGCCCGACGCCTCACGGTAGGAGGCGTCACTTCTCACCGTGGCCCTTTTTGGGAAGCGGGCCTAGGGCCGAAGGTCCTGATCGGGACGACGTGGCGTCTCGCCGATCGCCCTTGGTCCCAGGGGGGACGAGAGGGTCTGGCCCGGCCGGGTGGAGCAGCACGATCGGGATCTCGCGGTTGGTGCGGCTCTGGTAGACCCGGTAGCCGGAGTAGGCGGCCTCCACTTCCGGCCATACCACCGATCGCACCTCCGGTGGGGCCGTTTCGGCGATCACTTCGTGGCGCTTGCCGAGGATCTGGACGGTGCAGCGCGGCTGGGCGAGCAGGTTCCGGTACCACTCGGGGTGATCGTCGCGGCCTCCCCACGATGCGATCACGATCAGATCGTCGCCGTGCCGCAGATACAGCAGCGGCACGGTGTGGCGGCGGCCCGTGTGACGCCCCACGGTGGTGAGCAGCAGCATGTCGTTGTCGACGAGGCGGCGCCCGATGCGGCCGTGGCTGGCACGGTAGAGCATCGTGTGCAGGGTGGAGAGTGCCTTGGCGGTCCGGTCGCGCATGGCCGCCAGGCTATCTCACCGTGGTTCTGCTCGATGCCGGCCGGTCAGGTGCTGATGGCGACCTTTCGCTGGAGGCGTCTCGCCATGATCAGCACCAGCGGTGCCAGCACCACGACGAAACCGAGGGAGATCGCCATTTCGCCCCACACATCGCTCAGCGTGGCGTCCCGCACTCCGAGATCGAAGATTGGTTGTAGGAAGTAGTACGTGGGCGACAGCTTGGGGATCCACTGCGGGAGGCTGGGCCAGATGTAGAAGATGACGGGGTAGAACAACAGGATGGCGCCGGCCTTGACGGTGGCGAACAGCGCGTTGAGGTCCTTTGCCCACGTTCCCAGCATCACTCCCACCTCGGCCATCATGAGGGACGCGGTGACCAAGATGATGATGAGGGCCAGCGCATCACCGCCGAAGGCATCGTTGATGGCGAGGGTGATGACGCCGGTGAGGGTGGCGAGGATCACACCCACGCCGACCTTGGCGGCGAGCACCTCGTAGACCGTTGCAGGCGATACCAGCAGGGCGCTGATCGTGCCCCGCTGCTTCTCCTCGATCAGCGACGACGCCGGTACGAAGGCACCGGCGACGAACACCGCATAGATCATCAGCATCGGCAGCAGCCGGCTGGCCATGGGGAGCTGGTCGGGGTCGCCGATGGTGACGACGTCGACCTCCACCGGGGCCGGGTCGCCGGCGATCTGGCGCACCATGTCGATGGTGGCGACCGACAGGATGATCCGGTTCGATGCGAGGCTCTCGCCACCCACGAAGAACTGGAGCAGGGGCATCTCGCCGTTGCGCACCGCTTCGTCGAACCCGGACTGGAGCACGAGCCCGGCGTCGAGGTCGTTTGCCTCGACCATCTTGCGGAGTGTCGCCGCGTCCGACGGCTCGGTGACGTGGATGCCTTCGAGTTGCTGCGCCTGGGGAACGATGGAGGAGGCGCCCTCGTCGACGATTCCGAGCCGGGGGGTCGGCTCGAAGAGTGACCCGAACACGCCGTTGATGATGAACGTCAGGACAACGGGCAGGAGGATGGCGTAGAGGAAGATCGGCGAGCGCGGCCCCATCCGCAAGTCCTTGTGCATGATCCGCCAGGTGCGAGTGAGGTTCACAGTGCCTCCACCTTCCTCTTGAGTATGGAGAGCCCGATGACGTAGGCGACGACGGTCCACGCCGCCACCATGGCGAGGTTAGGCAGGGCCTCGGCCCATCCGTCTCCGTAGGAGGTGGTGCCGACGATGGCGTTGATGAGGCCGTAGCTGGGGATGGCCTTGACCCACGACGACGCCGTGCCGGGGAACAGGACGGCGAAGGCGGGGATCATGAGGGGGATGAGGAACAGCATGCTCCAGAACACCACCGAGATGAAGTCGCGCCCGTAGGAGCCGGCGATGAGGGCGAAGGCCGTGACCATGAGCGCGCCCAACAAGACGATGGTGAGCATCAGCGGCGCGTTGGCCCCCAGCGACCGGATGGCAATGAGCAGAATCACCGCTTGCACGAACGCCAGCAGGGTCCCGGCGATCACTTTGGCGGTGAGGAAATCGGAGACGCGCGCCGGGGTGGTGACGATGGCGGTGACGGTGCGCTGCTGGATCTCGGCAGCGATGAGGGCGGCCAGCGTCATCATCTCGATGACGAGGACGACGAACGCCATCAGCGGCCGCATCTTCTCGCGCAGCGACACCTGATCGCCGGATCGATCGGTTCCCAGCACATACTCGTTCTGGGAGAGCTCCGTGACGGGCAGCGTATCGCCTGCGAGCGCGTAGGCGATCTCGCGGACCAGCGAGTCCATGGCGTCGCGCAGCTCGCCCGGCACTTCGGCGGTGACGAGCACGCTCACCGTCGTTGGCTGCCTCGCCGCCATCGATTCGACGAAATCGGGCGGGAACGCCAGGCCGACGGCCACGCCGTCGTCGCCTTTCTCGACGGCGGTGGTGAGGGCGTCCTCCGATGAGTAGAGCTTCACGGCGATGCCGTCGCTGCCGGTGGTCGATTGCTCCAGGAACTCGCCGATGCCCGGCCCCGTGACGCCGATGGTGATGGTCTCGTCGACGGTGTTGGGCAGGAGCCAGAAGATCAAGGCGAAGAAGACCAATCCGATGATCGAGATCACGACGAAGAACCAGTCGCGGGTGAAGGCGGTGAAGTCCTTGCGGATGATGGCTGCCACGATGCCGGCCCGCGAGGCCCGTGGGGTCGTGGCGGTCATGCGTCCAGGGCCCTTCCGGCGAACTTGATGAATATGTCCTCCAGCGTCGCCTCCTCTGTGTGGATGGTCATCAGGCCGCCGGCTCCGACCACGTCCCTGATTCGGTCGCCGGCCCCGGCCTCGTCGAGTGGGATCACCGTTTCGCTCACCTGGTCGCCGGCTCGGGAGCGGACCCGGACGGCACGTTGTCCGTGCTCGAGCTTGAGGTTCTCGGGGGTGTCGAGGACGAGGAGCTTGCCCTCGTTGATGAACGCCACCCGATTGGACAGCTTGTCGGCCTCCAGCATGTCGTGCGTCGTCAACAGAACGGCGGCGCCTCGGGCCGATTCCTCCTGGATGACGGCGCGGATCGCCTGGGACGACACGGGATCGAGTCCGTCGGTCGGCTCATCGAGGAAGAGCACGTCGGGCTGGTTCACGAGGCACCGAGCCATCATGAGACGCTGGCGCATGCCTTTCGAGAAGCTCGAGACCCGGTCGTCGGCTCGGTCGACGAGGTCGACGCGGCGCAGCAGCGGCATGGCGTCGAAGCCCTTGATGCCGAAGAGGCGGGAGTAGAAGACGAGGTTCTCCTTGGCCGTCATGTTCGCGTAGAGGTTCTTCTCCTCGAAGCAGACCCCGATGCGGGCCTGGATGTCGATCGCGTCGGTGTCCATGGGCATTCCGAGCACGGTGATGGAGCCGGAGTCGGGGGTGATCAGGCCGGTCAACATCTTGATCGTGGTCGATTTGCCGGCTCCGTTCGGCCCGAGGAAGCCGAGGGTCTCTCCAGTGGCAACCTCGAAGCTGATGTCATCGACCGCCTGCGTGTCGCCGTAGGCGAACGAGACGCCGTTGACTTTGATCGCGGTGGTTGTCATCGACCTTCCTTCCGTGCGTTCCAGAGTC
>CAZMSN010000044.1:0-15185 GCA_964569015.1 uncultured Acidimicrobiaceae bacterium
CACCTGGCGCCAAGGCTCGGTCCGCGTCCCACGCGACGAGGTGCGCAGCACCACGGGCGCCGGAGACGCCTTCGCAGCCGGGATCCTCTTCGGCGTGCACGAGGCATGGCCGATCGAGCGGTGCCTCCTCCTCGGGGCGGCGTCCGCCGCAGCGAGCCTCCGCAGCCCGCACACCTCTGCCGGCATCGGGCCCGCCGAGCAATGCATTGCCGAGGCCGACGCCGACGGGTACCGCCCCACCACCGCTGCCACCTAAACGCTGCGCGGAGCAGGCGCCGTCCCCGGAGATGCACCTCTCAGGCCAGCTCGAGCCAGTCCTCGACAGCTTGGTGGGTGATCCACGCTCGAGCAGGAGCCGAGCGCCCGCCCTCGAGCAGGAGCCGAGCGCCCGGCGACTTCCCGTCGCGCAAGATCCCCAACAGGATGTGTTCGGTTCCGATGCGACGATCCGCTCGGTGGATCGTCTCCCGTAGCGCCAGCTCCAACACCTTCTTGGCGTCGGGCGAGAAGGGGATATGGCCGCTCCCGCGGGATCCATCGCCGGGGCGTATCGGATCTTGCGGCCTCCTCTGGTGCCGATGAAGCGGTGCAGCTGCGCGGAGATCGGGCGGTCCCGCTGGCCGGTGTCCACCCTGGCGGCGAGTTACTCCGAAGTGTTCGAAACCACGGTCCAGATCCTCTCCGAACTGGTGGCAGCCGACCTGGAGTGGGTTCTCTGGCGATGTGCGGCAGGCACCTACCGCCTCGACCTCTGAGACGTCGATGATGACTCCGGCAATATCGCCGGAAGTGGAACGCTCAGCGCACCACTCGGGCACCTTGAGTGGTGACGGCCCTTAGCACCTCGGAGCTGGTCACCATCGAGGTGTCCCCAGGCGTCGTCATCGTCAATGCCCCGTGCGCCGCCCCGATCTCAACGGCTTCGTCGGCGGAACGACCGTCGAGGAACGCCCAGATCATGCCGCTGGCGAACCCGTCGCCGCCGCCGACCCGGTCGAAGATCTGGAGGTCGGGACGGAGCCGCGACTCGTGGAACCCACCTTCGGTGTACAGGATGGCGCCCCAGTCGTTGAACCCCGCCGACGTGGCATTCCGGAGCGTGGTGGCGACCACTTCCAGGTTGGGACATGCCTCCAAGACCGCTCCCATCATGGCCTTGAACGCCGAGGGGTCGATCTTTGTGATCCCAGGATCGAGATCCGGAACCTCGAATCCCAGGGCCGCGGTGAAGTCCTCCTCGTTCCCGATCATCACGTCGACGTACGGTGCCAGTGAGCGATTCACCTCCACCGCCCGTGCCTTGCCGCCTCTCGGTTTCCACAGTGACGGCCGGAAGTTGAGGTCGTAGGAGACGACGGTGCCGGCCCGTTGGGCGGCGCGCATCGCCTCGCCGGCGACCTCGGCGGTCGTATCCGACAGTGCGGCGAAGATGCCGCCGGTGTGGAACCACCGGACGCCTTCGTCGCCGAAGATGCCGTCCCAGTCGACGTCACCCGGTTTCAGCTGTGACACCGCGGTGTTGGCCCGGTCGGAGACACCGAGTGCCGGGCGAATGCCGAATCCCTTCTCGGTGAAGTTGAGGCCCATCCGGGACTCCAAGCCGATGCCGTCGTGCGGCGCCCACTTGACATGTCGAAGATCGACTCCGCCGGTCATCATGAGGTCCTCGACGAGGTGGCCGACCTCGTTGTCGACGAGTGCCGTGACGATGGCGCTGCGCATGCCGAAGACCTTCCGCAGGGCGCGGGCGACGTTGTATTCACCGCCGCCCTCATTCACCCGGAAATGCCTCGTGGTTCTGATGCGATCCCATTCCGGATCGAGGCGGAGCATGACTTCGCCGAGGGCGACGCAGTCCCAGCGGGCATCGGCTGCGGATGCGATCCGAAGCGCCACGGTCAACTCCTCGCTTCCGCCACGGCGGCTACGGTCGTGGCGACGAGGGTACGGAGACCGTCGAAGTCCCGCTCCTCGATGATCCGCTTCGGGAACAGCTTCGACCCCATGCCGACGGCCGGGGCACCGGCCTGGTACCACGACCGCAGCGAATCGACCGTCGGATCCACCCCACCGGTCGGAATCGCCCTCACCCAGGGGCACGGAGCGCGCACCGCCTTGAGAAAGCCCGGCCCTCCCAGTGAGCCCGCGGGGAACAGCTTCACCAGGTCACATCCCGCCCGGTAGGCGGCGAGGATCTCGGTCACTGTCCCGCAGCCGGGGACATAGGGAACGTTGCGGAGGTTGCAGGCGCTCGCCACGTCGGCGGAGAAGCTCGGGGCGAACACAAAGTTGGCGCCGATGTCGATCACGTGCGCTGCGGTCGCACCGTCGACGATCGAGCCGGCGCCGACGATGAGCTCGGGAAGGTGACGCCGCGCGTGACGGACCAGTCTCTCCATGACGTCGATTGCCCCATCCCCGCGGTTCGTGAACTCGAGCGTGGTGATTCCGCCAGCCACCAAGGCGGCGGCCACCTCAGTCGTGACGTCCACGTCCGGGTCGGAGAACACCGGGACGACACCCTCGTCGGCGATGGTGAGCAGGACATCGGCTTTGGTACGAGCGGCCACCTCGGTTCCCCTCTCCATCGATCGATGATCAACAATACACTGTGGAAATTGCAGTATATTGTCCAGCCATGACCTCTCTGGCGATCGACTACCACGGCGGCGGAGTCCTGCGCGAGCGGCGATATACCCCGATCGACCCGGGCCCCGACGAGGTGAGCATCGCCGTTGCCTTCACCGGGATCTGCGGCACTGACCTCAAGATCGTCCACGGCGCCATGGACCACCGCATCACCTCCCCGTGGCCCATCGGCCACGAGATGTCGGGCACGATCGAAGCCGTCGGCAGCGACGTCGTCGGATGGCAGCGGGGCGACCAGGTCACCGTGATGCCCCTGGAATGGTGCAACCGCTGCCCGGCCTGTGCCCGCGGACACCGCCACGTCTGCCAGAACCTCGTCTTCGTTGGCATCGACTCGCCGGGCTCACTGCAGCAACGATGGAACGTACCGGCGAGACTCCTGGTGCGGATCCCCGACCACGTCAGCTTGCAGACGGCAGCCCTCTCCGAGCCCACTGCGGTGGCCGTCCACGATGTCCGGCGCGGTGGAGTGGGCGCCGCGGACCAGGTCGTCGTGATCGGCGGTGGGCCGATCGGGCTCCTGATCGGCCTCGTGGCGAGCCACGTCGGCGCCGACGTTCTCGTTTCCGAGCCCGCGACGTTCCGGCGTCGCCTCGCCTCCGAGCTGGGCCTGCGCACCATCGACCCCACCGCCGACGATCTCAACGCAACGGTGGCTGATTGGTCGAGCGGAAAGGGAGCCGAGGTCGCCTTCGAGGTCTCCGGGTCACAGGCCGGAGTTCGCGCCCTCACCGACGTGCTTGCGGTGAGGGGGCGGGGCGTCGTCGTCGCCATCCACACCCAACCCACTCTCGTCGACCTCATGGCGGCGTTCTGGAAGGAGCTCGACATCGTCGCAGCCCGCGTGTACCGGCGGGAAGATTTTGAGGAGGCAGTTGCGCTCCTCGCCGACGAGGTGATCCATGCCGACTCGCTCATCACCGACGTCGTCCCCTTGTCCGAGACCGCCGCCGCAGTCGCCCGGCTCGCTTCCGGGGAAGAGGTCGTCAAACTCTTGATCGATTCACGATGACCGCTGACGGTCCCGGCACCCCCTCTCCCGCCGTCATCCGAGCCGCAACCATCCTCGATGTGGTTTCGACTCGGCCGGACGCGCATCTGCGGGTGTCCGACATCGCCCGCGAGACCGGCATCCCCAACTCCTCGGTGACGAACATCCTCGCCGCCCTCATCGAGACCCGATTCGTCCGACGCACAGGCGCCGGGTACACCATCGGTCCCGCCGTCGTCGAGCACGCCGCAACGTTCCTGCGGAACGACGACCCGGTTCAGCGGTTCCGGGACTTCGTCCCATCGCTCGACACGCTTTCGGCGGAGACGGCTCAGCTCGGAACCCTCGACCGAGGGGACGTTCTCTTCCTCGCCCGCCACGATGGGACTCAACCGATTGCCCTCACTTCGGCCATCGGCAAACGGCTCCCTGCTACCTCCACAGCCATCGGAAAGGCAATGCTCGCCCGCCTCCGGCCGGAAGAGATCGCCGCCATGCTGATCGAGCCACTCCCGCACCTCACAGAGCGTTCCCACACCACGTTGGCAACCTTGTCCGACGACCTCGCCGCCACCCGGGACCGTGGCTACGCAATCGACGACGAAGAAGCGGCACCAAACGTCATGTGTCTCGCCGTGGCCGTCGACACCGCGCATGGGGAACCGCCATACGCAGTGAGCACGACGTTGTTCAAGGGCCGCCTGACCTCCGAGTTCCACGAGCGGCTCGTCGCCGACCTTGCTGCCGTCGCGTCCTATCTGGCCAAGTATTAGGGAGATCACCCGTGGCATATCTCATCGATCTCACCGGCAAGACCGCCTTGGTAACCGGGGCACGGCGAGGCCTCGGCAGGGCAATCGCCGCGGGGCTCGCCACGGCCGGTGCCGATGTGATCGGAGTGTCGGCGACGCAGGAGGCGTCCGGCTCCGAGGTTCAACGACTGGTCGAGGCGGCCGGAAGAACGTTCGTCGGGCGGGCGTGCGACTTCTCGGATCGGGCGTCGCTCTATGAGCTTCTCGGATGGCTCAATGCTGCGGGGCACAAGGTCGACATTCTGGTCAACAACGCGGGCACCATCATCCGTCAACCTGTGCTCGAGCACACCGACGAGTCCTGGGACAAGGTGCTGGAGGTCAACCTCAGCGCTCCCTTCATCCTCGCCCGGGAGCTGGGGAGGGAGATGGTCGCGCGCCGGTCGGGAAAGATCATCTTCACCGCTTCTCTGCTGAGCTTCCAAGGGGGGATCACGGTGCCCGGCTATGCCGCGTCCAAGAGCGCGATCGCCGGACTGACCCGGGCGCTGGCAAACGAGTGGGCCCGCTACGGCGTGAACGTGAACGCCATCGCGCCGGGGTACATGGCCACCGACAACACCGAAGCGCTCCGTCAGGACCCGGCGAGGTCACCGGCGATCCTGGAGAGAATCCCGGCAGGTCGCTGGGGCGATGCGGCCGACGTTGCGGGTGCTGCCGTCTTCCTGGCATCGGACTCTGCCGACTATGTCCATGGCACGGTGCTGACCGTTGACGGTGGGTGGATGGGTCGCTGATGGCCAGCCTTCCCGTCACCATCGGGTGGCAAGCTGGCGGCTCCCCGAGTGGCGACGGTCGTCGCCGGGTCCCTTACGAGGCTTCCGGCCTCGTGGGAACCGAACCGGGATCGCTGTACTCGGGGACGCCTTGGATCCAGTTGAGGTTCTTGACGGGAGCCACGATCTCTTCGATCTCGGCCAGTAGCTCCTGATCCAACTCCCCGCCCAGGACTTCGAGGTTCTGGGTGACATGGTCGACCGACTTCATGCCGACACAGGTCGTTGCGATGTACGGATGTGCCAGCGCGAACAGGAGCGCCACATCGGTGATGCGGGCTCCGCGGGAACGAACGTACTCGTAGAGCTCCCGCCCGACGCGGTGAATCCCGGCAGGAGCCGGATTCCAACGAGCTGCGCCACGCTCGGTCAGAATGCCCATGTGCGTCACGGAGGCGTTGACGATACCGATCCCCAGCTCCCGTGCCGTCGGCAGCAGCCAGTCGTCGAGGCTCGTGTTGAGCAGGTCGTAGTGGCAATAGGTCAAGATCGTCTCCGGGGTCGGATCGAGGTCCCTGGCAAGCCGAGCCAGATGCCCCACCGGATACCCCGTGATCCCGATGTGGCCCACCTTGCCTTCATCCCTCAGCCTGACCATGGCAGGCCACGCCTGGTCGACGACCTGTTGCACCTGCACGAACTCGACATCGTGGAGCTGGAACAGGTCGAAGTAGTCGGTCCCGAGGCGCTCCGCGCTCTCCTCCCACGATCTCATGATTCGGTCGTAGCCGTAGTCGAAGCCACCCCCACCTGACGTGCCGTACCGGCCAGCCTTCGTTGCGAGCACGACCTTCTCGCGGTAGCCGTCCTGTAGGGCTTCCCCCAGCCGTCTCTCGGAAACGGTATCTCCGTAGTACGGCGACGTATCCACGAAGTTCAGGCCGTTGTCGATGGCGAACCGCACGGTATCAACCGCCTGAGCGGCATCGACCTCGCCGTACTCATTCCCCACGGACGACCCGCCGAAGCTCAGCTCGGACACTTCCAGGCCGGTATCGCCAAGGAGCCTGTACTCCATCACGCCAGGACCTCACCGACTCGATGCGACGTCACGACTGTGCTCCCGTCCTGGCGGCTCCGACTCGCCCGACATCCACCCCTACCCCTTGACCGCGCCGGTGGTGATACCCGACATCACATAACGCTGACCTATCAAGAAGACCAAGATCACCGGCACAATGGTCAAGACGACGTCCGCCGAGACCAGATTCCAATTGGACTCATAGATGCCGAAGAAGTTGTAGACCGCCAGCGTCATCGGCCACTTGCTCGAGCTACTGAGAAAGTAGAGCGGCATCACGAACTCGCTCCACAGGTCGAGGAAGGTCAGGATTCCAACCGTGATCCAGGCCGGCCTCAGAAGCGGCATCATCACTGACCAGAACAGGCGGCGAGGCGAGCACCCATCGATGACCGCCGCCTCGTCGATCTCTCTTGGGACCGTATGAACAAACGCAAAGACCACGAATACCGCGAATGGAAGTTTGAACGCGGCGTAGAGCAGGATCATGCCCAACTGGGAGTTGACGAGATGCGTGAACTGCATCACCTTCGTCATCGTCACGTAGTTGAGGGGAATGGCGATGCCCATGACCATGAAGAAGTACCAGAACCGGTTCAACTTGGTTCTATTCCGCGCCAGGACGAAAGCGGCAGCGGTTGCGCACAGGACACAGAGCACGGTAGCGAATCCGGTATAGACGACACTGTTCCTGAAAGCTTGGCCAAGCTTGCCCTCGTCGATCACCGTGAGATAGTTGTCCAAGTGCAGGCCACTGGGGAGCGCCGGCCCCATGGACTTCGCCTGAGGGCTGTCTTTGAGCGAATTCACGACAACCAGGTAGATCGGCAGAACCATCACGATGCTCACCAAGGCGGCAGTCGCGTGGTTCACCCCGCGCAGCAGCGGTCGCCGAATCCGCCGTCTGGTTCCCACCCTCCGGCCCGGCTGCTTCTTCACGATCGGTGGAACGCCGCGGCGGGGAGCACTAGTCATAGTCGACCTGCTTGTTCATGAATCGGATCAGGACAACGCCCGCCCCGAGCATGATGACGAACAAGACAGTGGAGAGCGCCGTGCTCACCGCGTAATGCCCTCTAGCGAACTCCTTGAACACAATGGTGTAGACCGTCTCCGTTGCATATCCCGGCCCGCCGTTGGTCAGGACCCATACACTGTCGAAGATCTTCAAGCCGTACAGCAGGTTCAGGACCGTCGTTACTGTCAAGACGGGCACCAACAGGGGCAGCGTTATGAACCTCAATTCGCTGAAGGCACTCGCTCCATCGAGCCGCGCGGCCTCGTAGTAGTCGGTCGGGATCGATTGAAGCCCCGCGAGCAGCAGGATCATGATGAACCCCACACCCTTCCAGGTGTCAACGGCCGCAATCGAATACAAGGCAATATGCGGATTGGTCAGCCAGTGCTGGGCCACTGAACTGAGACCGATCGGCCTGAGGAATTCGTTGAGCACACCAGTCGCCGGGTTCAAAATCGACTTGAACACAATACCGACGACGATCATCGGCAGCACGGCCGGGAGATAATAGATCGCGCGATGAACGGTCGAAAGGCGCCGGATCCCTCGCGACACCAACAACGCCAAGAGCAAGCCGATGACGGTCTTAGTGACGATGGTTATCGCAGTGAAGACAAGGGTGTTATTGATCGCCAGCAGCAGCGTAGAATTCGATGTGAATATCTTCCGGAAGTTCTCGAGACCAACGAAATTGACCTCGGACGAGAAGCGGTTCCAGCTCGTGAACGAATAGTAGATTCCCATGATGCTCGGAACGACGATGAAGACCATGTAGAGGGCGATCGCGCCCGACGAGAAGTAGCCCGGGTAGGTCTTGCTTCTCAGGCTCACCCTTCTTCGATGCACGACTCCCCATCCACTCAAGATTCGTTCCCGTCCCTCAGTCGCGTGTGCCTGAGGATCGAAGCCCCGCGCCAACGCATTCCTACTCGCTTCGCTTCGACCCTCGCTGCCGTTGATCCCTCCGAGAGACCGCCCATGGTGCCAGAAACCCCAACCGCTCGCCGGTCGACTCGAGTGACGGGCCGGAAGCGGGCCCACCCCAGCGGTAAGGGGTGGGCCCGCATGGACCGTCCGTTCACGGCAGGACCGACATCACGTCAGAGCAGGCGTCAACCCCAGCCCGGATCGTTGGCGGCTTCGGCCATGTCGGTCCGACGCCCGTCCATCGTCTCCAGCACCTGCAATGGAGTCTCGGCTCCTGTCAACATGGCGACGATGTCTTGACCCATGTCCATCCACTGCGGGTTGACGTAGTTCACCGCCGTCTGCAGCACGGTACCCTGATTCGGATATGCGTCGACGAATGCCTGCTGCTCAGGCGTCAATTCGGCGCTCAGACCATCAAAGTCGAGCAACACGAACTGCGGCTCGTTGTCCAAGGTGTACTGCAGATTCTCAGGCCTTGTCAGGAATTCGAAGTACGCCTTCGCTGCATCGATGTGCTCAGATCCCGAGTAGATGAACTTGCTCGGCGCGGCAGGATTGACATTCCAAATCTGGTTGTCAACCAGCGGAATCAGGAAGAACCCGTAGTTGTCTGCGGACGCCTCCGGATACGCCGCCTCGATCTGCGCAGGCAGGCCGAGACGATTCACCGTCATCGCGTAGTCGCCGCTCGCCATCACAGCCTCGGTGTTCGCAAACTCGTCCGAGAGTGCGTTGTCGCCGAAGCAGCCGTTGCTGTACAGCTCAGACATTTGCCTGAGATCCTCTTGCATCGTGGGGTCTTCCGCCATCGTCTCCTCGTTGGCGTTGAGACGGTCGTAGAGTCCCGGCGAAGCGGCCTCGTAGGCCGGGCCCATCTCAGCGAACCACAACACCTGGTGCCACCCATCCGCGATCGACTCGTAGATCGGTGTCACTCCTGCACCGAGGAGCGTATCGCATGCGGATGCGAACTCATCGTAGGTTGTCGGGACTGAGATCCCGTTATCTGCGAAGAGCTGCTTGTTGTAGACCACCACCCAGGAGCCACCAACGGTGTCCCAGATTGTCAGGCCGTAGACCACCCCATCCAGACTGATCTGCTCCGTGGAGAGCGGATTCATCCGCTGCACCCATTCTTCATCAGTCAGAGGGACTGCGTTCTCCTCAACGTTCAGTTGCAGCCGAATGTCGGTCTTGCCACTTTGACCGCCGAAGATGTCGATGCCTTCGCCGCCTGCTTCGAGCTTGGTCTGAAGAACGCTGAAGTACTGGTCAGAAGGAATGATCTGATAATCCACATGGATCCCAGTCTCCGCTTCGAACTGCTCAGCGAGCGCCCTCTCTGAATCCACGATCCAGTCCTGGCTGGCGAGGTACGTGATCGTGACCGGTTCCATCGGCGCTTCAGTAGTCGTGGTCGCCTCGGTGGACTCGGTTCCAGTGGTCGTGGTGGCCGTAGTGGTCGTCGTCGATCCGCTCTCGTCATCCCCGCTCGAGCAGCCCACGAGCAGCAGCCCAAGAACCAGAATCAGAAGGAATGGACCTCGGTATCTTCTAGAATGCAACACTCTTCTTCTCCTCCCGCGTACTCGTGATTCCGAAGAGCATGAGTCCCAGGTCAAGATCGTGGCCACGCCTCACAACGCCCGATGTGACAAAGAATCATCTCTGTTCGCGAGACCTCTGGGTTGAATGTTGGCCTCAGCTCCTCGCCGGTCTCCGTCGTCAGTCGGTCTTCCTTTCTCTGTACTGTGTGAACAGGGCCTGAAGGTGGCTAGGCATGCTGTCTCACCGGGCTCGTGCTCGCCCGAACCGTCAAGGTCGGCTCCCTCAGGATCTCCTTGATCGATGTGTCGACCTCCTCGAGCCGGTCGATCAGAATGCTGCCTGCCTCGTAGGCCATCGACCAGGCCGGCATGTCCAATGCGGTCAATGCCGGGCTGGTCAACTCGGGGCCCTGGGGATGCTTCAGTCCAACCACCGAGATATCGTGCGGTATGCGACGTCCAACATCGATGGCTGCGCCATACAAAGCTGTTTCCACCATCTCTCGCATCGTGATGAGCGCGGTGATTTCCCGGTGTTCGGTCAACATACCCGACGTAACGAGCCTGATGTTTTGCAGGCTCTGATCTGTCTCGTACGACAGGTCGGGGATCCCGAGCTCCATGCAGGCGTCCTTGTATGCCCGCAGTGAGCGCACTGTTGGCCCGTGCTGGCTGTGCTGCGCCGGCATCGCCGAGACGTATCCAATACTGCGGTGCCCAAGCGCCAAGAGATGGTTCAGCCCCACGCGCATCGCGGCCTCGAAGTCGTAGTCGATGAAGCTCGCGCCGACACTCCCTTCGGTGTGCCCAATCATCACGAACGGAGATCCCATGCGGCGAAGGAAGTCGGCGCGCCAGTCGTGGAGCTGCACCTTCATCAGGATTACGCCATCACTCTTGCTCGATCGATACAGATCGAGCAGGTGGTCTTCAGTCAGCGCGCGCGTAATCAGATGAAGTCGGTAGTCGCGTTCCTCGCACGCCGCCGTCGCTCCCGTGATGAAATCCAGGTACACCGGGTTGGGGTTGCCCTCGGTCTTTGGGAAATGCAGGGAGATGGCACGACTCTTGCCGGTGGTCAACTGCTGCCACTGCGAGCTCTTGGCGTACCCGAGTTTGCTGATCGCGTCTTCCACCCTCTTCCGCGTCACGCTGGCCGCATCCGGCTTGTTGTTGAGTACTCGCGACACCGTCGCCACAGAGACACCGGCCTCTTTCGCGACGTCACGGATCGTGGGCTTCTTCACGGTGTCGTCCCTGTTCTGGTCTCGGTTCCGGTTCTCGTCTGACGCGATGTGCTACGATGGACGCGAAGCTGAAATAAGTACCGGTACTGGTTACAGCGTAGGTTCGCCGGGCCCGGCTGTCAAGCGACACCCTCGAAGTGGGGGCTGTCGGGAATGGGAGACCTCGACATTGCACCGCATTGAGAAGTACGCCCTGACACGGTTCATGGTGGAACTCGATCGTACGATCGGCGACTCACAGATCTCGTCCAAACAGCTTTCGCTGGCTGTCCTCGAACTTGAAGACGACGCAGGTCATGTCGGCACCGGTTTCTTTCACACGGTTACCGTGCCTCTCCCTTCGCTCATGGAACTGGAGGTTCGCTTTCGGAGGGAACTTGCAGAGGACTTGATCGGCGCGAGCCCATTCTCATGGACCAATAGGATCCTGCGGCCGCGCGGAGGAAACGTACAACAGTCGATCTTCTACCCGAGCGTTGAGCAAGCAGTCTGGGACCTACAGGCTCAGATACTGGAAATGCCTCTGCATCGGTTACTCGGAAGCCGGCGCGACAAAGTACCTGCGTATGCGAGTGGCCTCGAGTTTTATCTCGGCGACGACGAGGTTTCTGCTTTCTATGCGAAAGCCAGGGCGGCTGGGTTCTCGGCTTTCAAAGTCAAGGTGGGGCATCCGGAGCTGGCCTGGGATATTCGCCGGTTGACCCTCGTACAAGATGTCATGGGATCTGATTGTCAACTGATGGCTGATGCCAACGAAGCATGGTCGCCCAAGGAAGCTATTCGCAGGTTGCATGCCTATCGAGATGCGGGGATTCAGCTCTACTGGATAGAAGATCCCTGCCTGCGCGACGATTTTGAAGGGCTCAGAACCGTTTCTCGTGCGGTGCCGTTCACTCTGATCAACAGCGGCGAGTATCTGAGCCTATCGGGCAAGCGTCAGCTCATAGAGCAACGGGCTGTTGACGTACTCAATATTCATGGTTCGATCAACGACGCACTGAAGATCGGATGGCTCGCGGCCGAACACGGCATCCCGGTCGCGCTGGGGAATAGTGACTTTGAGATAGGCGTCCACGTGGCAGCAGCCCTTCCCGAGGTCAACTGGCTGGAATACAGCTTCCTGTCGTACAACCATCTCTTGGAGGCGCCAATCAAGTTCCAAGACGGATATGCACTGTTGCCAGAGGTACCGGGCCATGGCCTGCGGCTTTCTGAGTCTGCGCGAAGTGAGTTTGCACGGCCCACGTAGGGCCCGTGCGTCACGGGCTCGCACTCCTCTCCGAGAGACCAAAGCACAACACCACCAGCGCACTTGGCTCTTGCGAGGTGCCACGCATGGTGCCAGAATGGCACCATGCGACTTGCACCATTTGTTGAGACCCTGCACCACCACCTGATCGCCGCTGCGGAGACCGGAGGCGCCGAGAGCAGAAGCGTGGTCGAACGACTCTCGGGCGGCATGGAAGCAGCAGCGCGTCTCGTCCTGCTCGAGGCGATTTCCGCCGCCGCCGACGAGATCACCACAGAACTCGCTCCGGGAGCGGTGGAAGTTCGCTTGCGCGGCAGTGACCCGGACTTCGTGGTGACCCTGCCTTCGGAGGCGATCGGCGAGACCGCGGCCGGTGGGACTCCGAAGTCCCTCGACGTCGTCCCTGCGGGTGAAGAAGAAGGCGGCACCTCGAGGCTCAACCTCCGGCTCCCGGAGGGGCTCAAGGCGAGGATCGAAGAGGCGGCGCGCCGGGAGGGTCTCTCGCTGAACGCCTGGCTGGTGCGCACCGCGGCGGCTGCCGTCGAGGGCCCCCAGGGACAGCTGACGCGGACCCCGCCCGGGAGCCAGCGATACACGGGGTGGGTGCGATGAACACGCGGGATGCCGGGAGCCGACGAGGGGCCCAGATGCCTTCATTCGAGACGGACCAGCCCATCGCCCTGTCGATCGATCTCGCTCAGGGCATGGTGCATGTGATCGCCGGCGACCGCACCGACACGGTGGTTGCGGTGAATCCGAGCGATCGCAGCAGGCCGGTGGACGTTGAAGCGGCGCAGCAGACAAGGGTCGACATGGCGAACGGGAACCTCACCATCCGGGTGCCGAAACGGCGCGGCATCACTGGATATCTCGGACTGGGTCGGAGCGGCTCGGTCGACGTGACCGTGGAGCTCCCCGAGGGTTCTTCACTGACCGCCGAGGCCGGATTCGCCGACGTCCGATGCGACGGCAGGCTCGGCGACGTCGACGTGAGGACGGGTGCCGGCATTGTGCGACTCGATCAGGTCGGGGCGGCACGCGTCCACAGCGGAACGGGGCGAGTCACCTTGGAAGGTGCATCCGGCGACGCCGACATCGTGACGACCGGCGACATCACCGTCGGCACCGTCGCCTGCGACGCCGACGTGAAGAACCACAGCGGCACGACACGGATCGGTCAGGTCGAAGGTGACGTGAGGGTCAAGTCGTCCAATGGCGACGTCTCGATCGAAGGTGCAGGCCGCGACGTCACCGTCAAGACCGCCAACGGCGACATCCGGCTCGGTCAGGTCGCCCGTGGTTCGGCAACCATCGAGACGGCGTGCGGCGGGCTCGAGATCGGAATCAAGGAGGGCTCGGCGGCCTGGATCGACGCCACCACCCGATTCGGGCAGATCCGCAACACCCTCTCCCCCGCCGACGACCCGGAACAGTCTGCGGAGACGGTTCACGTCCGCGCCCGGACCTCTTTCGGCGACGTGCTGATCACGCGCCCACGGCCAGGACGAGGAGACAGATGACCGCCATGCCTGATACCGCCAACACGATCGAGGTGAGACATCTCCGGAAGGGATACAAGGGAGTGCCCGTGCTCGAGGACGTCTCGTTCACCGTCGAACGGGGCACGGTCTTCGCGCTGCTTGGGGCCAACGGCTCCGGCAAGACGACCACGATCAACATCCTGACGACCCTGATCAAGGCCGAGGGGGGAACCGCAAGTGTCGCCGGTTTCGACGTGGCGACGCAACCCGCCAGGGTCCGCGAGCAGATCAGCCTCACCGGGCAATTCGCCGCGGTCGACGATGTGCTCACCGCCCGCGAGAACCTGGTGCTGATGGGCGATTTGCGCCACATCCCCGACCCCGCGCGAACGGCGGCGGAACTGCTCGACACGTTCGAGTTGACCGACGCGGCCGACCGCCGCCTGCGGACGTTCTCGGGTGGAATGCGACGCCGGCTCGACATCGCCATGAGCCTCGTGGGCGACGCACCCGTCATCTTCTTCGACGAGCCGACGACCGGGCTCGATCCCCAGGGCCGCACCCACATGTGGGAGACCATCCGGGCACTGGCCGAGAACGGGACCACGGTCTTCCTGACCACGCAGTACTTGGAGGAAGCCGACCACCTGGCCGACCAGATCGCGATCCTCCACGGCGGCCGGATCGTGGCCGCGGCTTCACCGGACGAGCTGAAGACGATGGTGCCGGCCGGCCTCGTCGAACTGGACTTCGGCGAACAAGAGCAGTTGGCCGCGGCGCAATCAGCTCTCGAGGAGCACCTCCACGTCAACCGGGCGGACTCGAAGCTGGTCGTGGCCACGACGGGGTCCATGGCCGAGATGGCGGACATGTTCATCCGGCTGAGAGACCGCGGGATAGAACCGACCGGGTTCTCCCAGCAGACGGCCACGCTGGACGACGTGTTCTTCAAGATCCTCGAGGAAGAGAAGAAGGGTTCGCATGCGAGCGCTGAGTGACATGTGGACCATGGCGAAACGGTCCTTGCGTCACACGACGCGCAGCCTCGACACGATCATCACCGTCGTGTTGATGCCGATCGCGATGCTGCTGCTGTTCCTCTACGTCTTCGGTGGCGCACTCGGGACACAGACCGGCTCGATCGACTACGTCGACTACATCACGCCCGGAGTGATCATCATGACGGTCGCCAGCGGCATCGCCTACGCCGCGGTGCGGCTCAGCATGGACCTGCAGAAGGGCATCATCAGCCGGTTCAGGACCATGCCGGTGGCGCCTTCGTCGGTCTTGAGCGGGCAGGCCCTGTCGTCGACGCTCTCGAACCTCTTCTCCTGCCTCCTCGTGTTGGTCGTGGCGTTCGTCGTCGGGTTTCGCTCGCCTGCCGGAACCGTGGGGTGGCTGTGGTTCACCGGCCTACTGGTGTTGTTCGCGCTCGCCACCACATGGATGGCGATGTTCTTCGGC
>CAZMSN010000045.1:0-14749 GCA_964569015.1 uncultured Acidimicrobiaceae bacterium
CGCCGAGCAGCCAGATCGGCCCGACGCGCCACGAGAGATGGCCGCTCGAGAAGGTCGAGATGGCATAGCCGGCGCCGAAGGCGAACACCAGCAACCCGAGGTTGCCGATCGGCCTCCCGAGGTCGTCGGCCACCGATGGCCACGCCACCCCCATCGCCTGCATCGGCATCCCGAGGGCGATGAACGACAGCACCGTGAGAACGAGGAATCTGCGCCCCGGTGGCATCACGGCAGCCTATCGGTCAGTCAGCCGTACCTGCGCGATCCTCATCGCCCTCGGGCGGTTCGATCGGCAGCGGCTCGTCGGGAAGCTCGACCTCCGCCACTTCGCTGCCCTCTTCGGCCTTCCTGGCACGCTGGCGCCTCCGCACCTTCCGCAGGAATCGGCAAGCCAGGGTGAGCAAGGTTGCCAGGAAATAGAGGCCGACAAAGACCAGCATCACGTACTTGGCGAGTGCCAGTCGGGTGATCACGGAAGCGTCATTTGCTGAGATGGCTTGCGGACCTGCGGTGAGCAGAGAGTCGTCGGAGATCAGGCGCAGGATGTTGTGGTTCTCGAAGAGGTCGAGGATCCCAGCGGCGCCGACGATCATGAGGAACGCTCCACCGACTTGCCGCATGTCCGCACCCACCGCGAACTGTCGACGAGCCAATTCGATCGAGACGACCAGCAGAGCCACATAGAGCGGGATGAGCAGCCAGGTGTCGATGGTGAGCGATTGGCGTAGCGGCTCGAAACCGCCCTTGTCAGCGAGCTTCGCGAAGACGATGGCGAGCTGCCCCGGCGTTCCGGCGAGCTGAACGTCGGTCTGCCCCGGGTTGGAGCACTCGGCGTTCGCCCAGACTCCCATCGCCCCTGTGAGGATGAGTAGCACCCACCATACGACCGCGAGTTGGTGTCGTTTCAGGAACTCGCCCAGCTTGTTCACGTCACCCCCGAGTGTTCTGACCGCACGCTAGTCCATCGCACTGCGCCTCTGTGTTCCTGCCGATCTCCGGCTCTCACGCCGCCAGACGTCGCACACCGACGATGCGGCCGTCCCGCATGGTGTGGACGACGTCGGAGCGTGCCGCGATGTCTGCGTCGTGGGTCACCATGATCACCGTCGTTCCGTGGTCGCGGTTGATGGCCTCGAGCAGATCGATGACGGTCTCGCCGGTCTCGGTGTCGAGGTTGCCGGTGGGCTCGTCGGCCAGGATGAGCGTGGGCTCCTTGATGAGGGCACGAGCCACGGCGACCCGCTGCCGCTCGCCGCCGGAGAGCTGGCTGGGCCGGTGGTCGAGGCGGTGGCCCAGACCCACCTGCTCCAGGGTCGCCGCCACCCGTCGCCTCGCCTCACGCCGGGGAATCCCCACAAAACGCAGCGCCAGCGCCACGTTGTCGCGCACGGTGAGGATGGGGGTCAGGTGGAACGCCTGGAAGATGAAGCCGATGTGCTCGGCCCGCAGGCGGGTGAGGTCCCGCTGGGAGAGATCGTTGAGGCGCTGCCCGTCGAAGCGCACTTCGCCGCTCGTGGGCAGGTCCATGCAGCCGACGATGTGCAAGAGGGTCGACTTCCCGGATCCGCTGGGACCAACAATGGCGTGGATGCGTCCTTGCTCGAACTCCCGGGAGACGCCGCGCAAGGCCTGCACCGTGGCCTCCCCGAGCGGGTAGGTGCGGGTGACTTGGTCGAGGGAAACGATGGTGTTCATGGCATGGGCTCCTTCGTGTCATAGGGCTACTCGTACCGCAGGGATTCCACCGGGAGGATACGGCCGATCTTGATCGCCGGCAGCACCCCGGAGAGGACCGTGAGCACCACGGCCAGCGGCATGTAGGTGAGGATGTGACGCAGATCGAAGATGTTCTCCGTCAGAGCGAACTGCATGACGACTCCCGAGACGACGCCGCCGATCACGCTCCCGACGGCGCTCAGCAGGAAGATCTCCCACAGCACCGAGCGGATGATCGTGCCGTTGGAGGCACCGATGGCCCGCAGCACGCCGATCTCTCGGGTGCGCTCCTTGACGGTGATCAACATCACGGTCATGAGCAGCAGCGAGGCACACACGATCACCACCACCGCGATGGAGTTGACCAAGTCCTCGAAGGTGCTGATGCCTTCCTCGACGGTCCGGCGGGTGTCGGTACTGTCGATGACGAACAGGTTCGGGAAGCTCGCTGCCAGCACCCGACGCAACTCGGTGTCGTCACCGGTCGGGGTGACGATGACCGACGACACGAAGCCCGATTTCCCGAGTAGCCCCTGCGCATCGCCGAGCGGCATGATCACCGCGCTGTCCACGACGAGGTCGTCGCACGGCGTGAGGATTCCCGCCACCGTGAAGGGCTGATCCAGCACGGTGAGGCGGCCACCCATGGTGGCGTCGAGGGCCTCAGCGGCGTGCGATCCGAGGATCACGGAGTCGGTGACGCCGGCCTCACTGACGGCGGCGGTCCCCGCCACGGCATCCACACGGCCGGTGGCGCTGGCGATAAAGGCCTCCTCGTGCCCGGCTTCGACACCCACGAGCATCACGTCCGGCGGCTGATTGGGAAACGGGGGCGGCTCCAGCTCGAAGTAGACGATCTTGCCGGAGCGCCCCGCAATGGCATCGCCGGAGACCGCCTCGAGCACGGCATCGGCGTCGGTCTCCGTCAGGTCGACGCCGTCGGCCGGGTAGGCGTCGCCCGCCATCAACGGCTGAATGTTGAGCTTGCCGGCCCCGGCCGAGGCGTGGGCGTCCATCGTGCGGTCCTGGGATGCCACGATCCCCGTGATCACGATGACGAGCGTGATCATCACGGCGACCCCGATCACGGTGAGCACGCTGCGGGCCCGCCGGTTCAGGATGCTCTGGATCGCATAGTCCACCATGTTGTTCATCCTCCTTCTACTAGAAACGGATAGGGTTTCGGGTTTCCACATGTCAAAAAAAGAGAGGCCCTCAGGCCAGCAGCTTGCACACCGCCTCGACGGTCTCGTCCTCCACGGGGAGCCCGGGATCGGCCGAGACGGCACGCATGCTCTCGGAGATGACCCCGTTGATGAATCGCACGGTCATGGTCACGTTCAGGTCGGCGAGCTCGCCGCTCTCGACGCCCTCGACGAGCAGGGCGGCGACGAGCTCGTTGAAGGCGTCCTTGAACGCCAGCTCGGCGATCTCGAACTTGTAGCGGAACTCGAAAGCGTCGTTCTGCTTCAGCCACTTGCGGGTCTCGGCGAAGATCATGCGGATCAACCGATCGATCTTCTCCCGGATGGAGGCACAGTCCTCCAGCTTGTGTTTCATCGACGTCAAGTAGCGGCGCGCCACCCGGCTCACGACGAAGTAGAAGATCTCCTCCTTGGTGTTGAAGTGCTGGTAGATCGTCTTCTTGCTGATCTTCAGATCGCGAGCGATGTCGTCGACCGTGACCTTCTTGAAGCCGAAGTGCTCGAAGTGCTTCTCGAAGACGTCTGCGATCTCTTCCCTGCGGTCGGTGCCCATTTCGATCCTCGGTGTGGAAACCAGAAACGCATACGGTTTCCTTTCTACCGCGGTTCCCGGCTCCTGTCAACCCCGCTCTTCCCGCCCGATCGCTCATCCGGTCCCTCGCCATCGCGTCCTCTCATGCTTCTCGCTTGAGGTTGGCCGAGCCCACGGCCAACATGGCGGGTCCGCCCCTGAAAGGCCCTCACCATGGAGATGCAGTACCGCAGCCTCGGACGATCGGGCATCAAACTCAGCGTGTTCTCCCTCGGCTCATGGCTCACGTTCGGCGAGCAGCAGGCTGCCGAACAGAGCCTCGCCTGCATGCAGGCGGCCCACGAGGCCGGCGTCAACTTCTTCGACAACGCCGAGGGCTACGCCGGCGGCGAATCGGAGCGAGTCATGGGAGAGGCCCTGCGCCAGCTCGGCTGGCCCCGCCACTCCTATCTGGTGTCCACCAAGTACTACTGGGGCCTGTACGACACCCCCAACACCCACTGGACCCTCAATCGAAAGTACCTCATGGGGGCCATCGACGAGTCGCTGGAACGGCTCGGCCTGGATCATGTCGACCTCGTCTACTGCCACCGGGCCGATCCCGAGACGCCCATCGAGGAGACGGTGTGGGCGATGTCCGACATCGTGGCCTCGGGCAAGGCCCTCTACTGGGGCACCTCGGAATGGAAGTCGGACGAGATCCGGGCCGCTTGGGAGATCGCCGAACGCCACCACCTACGCAAGCCGGTCGTCGAACAATCCAAGTACAACCTGTTCCACCGCGACCGCGTCGAAGAGGAGTACTCCCGGCTCTACGAGGACATCGGGCTCGGCCTCACCACCTTCAGCCCCCTGGCGGCGGGCCTGCTCACCGGCAAGTACCTCGACGGGATCCCCGACGGCGCCAGGGGCGAATCGGTGCCCTGGCTCCGCGAGCGACTGACCAACGAGGAGGCCAATGCCAAGGTGCGTGAGCTGAAGGCGATCGCCGACGAGATGGGCTGCACCCTCGCCCAACTCTCACTGGCATGGGTCGCGTCGAATCCCCATGTCAGCTCGGTGATCACGGGCGCCAGCCGCCCCGAGCAGGTGGTCGAGAACATGGAGGCGCTCGAGGTGCTCGCCGCCCTCACACCCGAGATCACCGGGCGCATCGAGGCGATCTTCGCCTGACGCCAACCCGATGTCGTGCTTTCGGGGAACCTGCGAAGACGGGCCTGGCGGCTCATTGTCGACATGGCGGCCGGCTGATACGGTCGATGGCGACACCGGTTGCGAGCAGTGGGAGGGATCTCGTATGCGTCGCCTGATGATTGGGTTGATGGGTTTGGTGTTGGTGGTTGGTCTGGCACCGGTCGAGTCGGAGGCGCAGACGGCGCCGGCGGTGTTCGACGATGTTCCCACGACGGATCAGTTCGCTACCGCCATCGCCTGGTTGGCGGGAGAGGGCATCACCAAGGGCTGCAACCCGCCGGCAAATTCGCGGTTCTGTCCCGACGACTATGTGACCCGCGGCGAAATGGCCGCCTTCCTGGTACGGGCCTTCGACTATACGGATCGGGGTGACATCGATTTCGTCGACGACGACGATTCGATCTTCGAAGCCGATATCGAGAAGCTCGCCACCGCCGGGGTCACCAAGGGCTGCAACCCGCCCGACAACACCATGTTCTGCCCCGACCGGTACGTGACCCGCGGCCAGATGGCCGCCTTCCTGGCCCGCGCCTTCGCATACGCCGACCGCGGCGACACTGATTTCGTCGACGACGACGACTCCGAATTCGAGATCGACATCGAGAAGCTCGCCACTGCCGGGGTCACCTACGGCTGCAACCCGCCCGCCAACGATCGGTTCTGCCCCGGCGACTACGTCACCCGCGAACAAATGGCCGCCTTCCTGCACCGCGCCTTCGGATCCCCACCGCCCACCATCATCCCCGCGGTGGAGGGCCGGATCGCCGACCACACCTTCGTCGACGCATACGGAACGATCCCGACGGACGTGGTGGCCGAGGTGGCGAATCTCCACATCTACTACGGCCACACCTCGCACGGGAGCCAGCTCGTCACCGGGGTCAGCATCATGCCGGCAGCCTGGCACCTGGACAACCTCGTCGAAACCTCACCCGATCTGGGGTACGACGTGTGGTATCCCCAGACCGACGACTGGTTGGCGGATCACCCGGAGACCGAGGTCGTGATCTGGTCATGGTGTGGGCAGCAGTCGAGCAACTCCGTCGCGGATGTGGAGGAGTACCTGGGCGAGATGGCGGCGCTCGAAGTGAAGTACCCCGACGTGCAGTTCATCTACATGACGGGACACCTGCGAGGCGCCTATGACCAGTACCTCTATGGGGATGCAGAGAACCAGGTGCTGCAGCGCAACAACCAGATGGTGCGGGACTATGCCGAGCTGCACAGCAAGTGGCTGTTCGATTTCGCCGACATCGAGTCGTACCTGGACGGCAGCGAGGAGCAGTGCGTGTACCATGGCATGCCGAACGAGTGCGTGTGGCCCAACGACGCCACGGGATGCGCCCACTCCCGCATGGGCAACTGTGAGCGCAAAGGCGAGGCCTGGTACACCCTGCTCGCTCGCATGACCGGCTGGGAGGGCTGAGAACTCCCGAGTCCCACACGCCGAGCCACGCGAGCCGTCCCCCTTCGCGTCCCCCCCTTCCCCCGGGGGGGACGCGAAGTCATTGTGAGGCCCCTCTTCTCACCCCCTTGGATCAGAGGAGCCCGGCGAGATGCCGCCGCTCGTGGCGTTCGAGCCGAGGGGGTACCGAAGAAAGGCCACCATTGCAGCACCATCCCCGGATCGGTCGCCTCCGGCGATCCTCACCGATCCGCCCTGAAGAGGGAAGGTGAGCAGAAGGCCCAGCCGATTCTCACCCGGCGAAGAACACCACCAGGGCGGCAGCGATGGCATCGGCGGCATCGCCCTGGAATCCCGGATCGAGCAGGAGCGCCACATCAGCGGCGTTCTTCATGTTCCCTGCCTCGAGGAACACGGCCGGTACGTCCGAGAGATTGAGGCCTCCCAGGTCGCTGCGGCAAGAGAGGCCGTCGGTCGCCGTGTAGTCCGAGAGCGGCATGCCGGTATCCGCGAAGGAATCCCGCAGCGCCACCGCGAGCCGAAGTGACGCCTCGACGATGTCATCGGTGAGTCCATCGACTGTGGCGGGATGGATGACGTGGAACCCGCGCCCGTCAGACGGTCCGCCGTCGGCGTGAATCGAGATAACGGCGTCGGCCTGATTGCGGTTGCCGATGGCAGCCCGCTCAGTGATGCACGGCCCCCACCCGTCGTTGTCCTGGCGTGTTAGCACCACGGTGGCCCCGAGAGCCTCCAGGCGATCCCGGGTCACCAGTGCCAACTCCCAGTTGAAAGCGGCCTCGGGGTAGCCGTCATCGGTGGCGGTGCCGGTGGTGTTGCAGGCCTTGGTGCCGTTGCCGATGTCGACGATTTGGTTGATCTCGTCGAGGTGCTCGAAGTTGCGGCCGTTGTGGCCGGGGTCGATCACGATCAGCCGGCCTGCCAAGGGGCCGGCATCCGGGCTCGTGGTGGTCGTGGTGGTCTCGGGCACGGTGGTGGTTGTTGTTGTAGTGGTCGTTTTCGGCATCGTGGTGGTCTCTGGAGGGGCCGTCGCGGTTGTCATCGACATGGCTGTGGTGGCCTGCGCCACGGTCGACGTCGTATTGCCGGCGCCGGGCTCGGCGGCGGTGGGGCTGCACGCCGCCGCCATCAAGGCCACCAGGCCCCCCACGGCACAGCCCGTCCACAGGCGCATGCCCCTCCCTCGAGATCGAGACTCATCGATGTCTCCGCAGGCTACGCCGCCTGCACCGGAATCGGGTCACCTGCCCCCCAGCCCACGGTTGACCGCCAACCCTGGGCTGGGAGACCGGAAAACCATGCATACCAACCCTGGGTTCGGAGACCGGGGGGGTTGGGAGATCGGTGGGTTGGGTCAGCCGCCGTCGCGGGAGAAGTGCATCCAGTCCTTCAGGGTGGTCCAGTCGCCGCCCCAGTGCCAGCCGATGGCGGTGAACGCCTCCACCACCACGTCACCCGGCATGACCATTCCGGGAAGCACCCGCTCCCGGTCCGTATACGCCATGGCCAGCTCGGGCAGCACCAAGTCGTCCTTCAGGTAGGGATTGTGGAAGGGATTGATGTCGACGGCGAGGCCGGAGGCGTGCCACGACCAGCCGCCGTCGGAGCCGACGGCCGGGCGGCACTCGAAGGAGGAGGTGATGTTCGAATCCCCGGTGGGCGGGGCGTCGATCTCGTCCGCTCGGATCACCCGCATCTGCTCGATGGGAAAACGGGCCTCGTGCAACTTGCGGAACACCTCGACGATGTCCTCGGCCACCTCCGCATTCAGGACCATCTCGCCGGTGTGGTACTCCCCGTCGAAGCCGTAGTGCGAGACGGTCACGTATGCCAGATCCTCGAGAACGACGGGACAGTCCTCAGACCAGCTCGAGCGCGCCGCGACCTCCGGCGGTACCGGCTCGATGGTCCAGGCGAACTCGTCCCCATCTGGTGGTGGCAGCAGGTCGAGCGTCTCGAGGCGGCGGTCCAGGAGCTCCGGTGGCGTGGGCTGCGCTTCCCCGTGCCCGTCTTCTCGGACCGGCAGCAGCCGGTTGCCGAGCCAATCGGGGCGGGCGAAGGGCGAGAGCGTCGTGGTCGTGGTCGATGCCGGCAGGGTCGTCGTGGTGGTCGACGTCGTGCTCGTGGTGGTGGTGCTGCTGCTGGTGGCGGTGGTCGCTGCGGTCGTGGAGGTGCCGTCCACCACTTCGTCGTCCGCAGACGCGCATGAGGCCGCCGTCAGCATTGCGGCCGCTAGCCACACGAGCACGTGCCGTCTCATAGATTCGACGCTACCCGCGATCCCTCATTAGGACTCGCCACGAGAAGCACCCTCCCCGACTCGATCGCCACCTTCGGTGGCGCCTCGTCGACCCTCCCTCAAAAGGGAGGGTGAAGGAAGAGGGGACAACGGTGCGAGGGATCGACCTCACCCCGAACGACGTTGCCAGAAGTCCGTCGCCACGTAGGCCAACGCCGCCACGGCGCCGAGAACGGCGAGCACTTCGAGCGATACCGCCTCCTCGTCGCGGACCACGGCAACGACCATCACGATCGCGTATCCGAGGGCCCCGGCGACCAACGCGTTGCGAGCTGCGGCATCGCGCACCTGCCGGGACCTCTCGTCGATGCGCATGGGGGCTGCGCCGCCGGCGGGATCGATCATGTAGCGACCGCTACGGGGCGCCCACACGAAGAACACCATCACGACGGCCGCCGCCAGGACGGACAGCCACCAGCTCAGGCCGGTCAGGCCCATCAGCAGGCCGATGCCGGCGGCGATCGCCGTTCGACTCACGTAGTAGGCGATCCACGATCTCACAGGCATCTCAATTCTCTTCCTCGAGCCAGAACAGCTCCCCGACCGGGACCGCGAGCGCCGCCGCCAGTCTGAGGGCGAGCAAGACCGAGGGTGTGTAACCGCCGCGCTCGATAGCGATGATCGTCTGTCTGGTGACCCCGACCCCGTCGGCCAGGTCACTCTGGGTGAGACCGCCGGCGAGCCGGAGCTCCCTGAGTCGATCGTGCAGTGGCATCGGAACCTCGTTGTCAAGTCGCCTTTACACCGTAGGATCGACTGTCCGAAACGTCAAGAGAACTTTACATCCCGGGCCGCACCCCCGGTGACGCGGTCAGGCGGCAGAGCTCTCGGCTCGGGTCTGGGAGGCAATGAGATTCCGGTACCAGTAGTAGCTCTGCTTGGGGATGCGCTGCCCCGTGGCGTGATCAACCCACACCAGCCCGAAGCGCTGGCTGAAGCCATGGATCCACTCGAGATTGTCGAGGAAGCTCCACAGGAAGTAGGCCCTCACAGGCACCCCCAGGTCGATCGCGTCGCGTACGGCGCCGAGATGCGCCGCCAGATAATCGATCCTCCGCTGATCGTCGATCACGTTGTCCGGTCCCGGCTCGTCGGAGAACGAAACGCCGTTCTCGGTGATGTGGATCTCGGCCGGGGCGTACTCGGAGTGGATGTGGCACAGGTACTTGGTCATGGCCGCCGGGGTGATGGCCCATCCCATCTCGCTGTGGCCGGGCACGACGCTGCGCCCAGGCACGGCCGTGCCGACCTCGGCCTCGTCATCCTTCGCCGAGACCTCTGTGCTCGTGTAGTAATCCAGACCGAGGAAGTCGAGGGGCGCGGCGATCGCCTCCATGTCGCCCCTCTGGACGAACGGGAGCGTGCTTCCCTTGAACCGGCCCCGGTCCCGGTAGGAAGCCACCACGTCGTCCGGGTAGCCCCTGCCGAAGATCGGGTCGAAGAACCACCGATTGCGGCATCCGTCGAAGTGGCGGCAGGCCGCCACATCCGCCGCATCATCGCTCACCGGCTCGGCGGGCCGGCAATCGAGCGCGATCCCCACCCTGGCGTTCCGGACATTCTCGCGGATGAGCGGCACAGCCCGTCCGTGCGACAGGAGCATGTGATGCCCGGCGTTCAGGGCTGCATCCCAGCCGTGCAAGCCCGGGGCGAACACACCCTCCTGGTGACCGAGGAACGCGGCTACCCACGGCTCGCTGAAGGTCTTCCAGTGCTGCACACGGTCGCCGAGCGTCAAGGTGACGATGTCGACGTACCGGAGGTAGGCGTCGACGATCGCCCGCTTGGTCCAGCCCCCCTTGTCCTGAAGTGCCTGAGGCAGATCCCAGTGGTAGAGCTGCGGGTAGGGCGTGATCCCGTGCGCGAGCAACTCGTCGACCAGCCGGTCGTAGAAGCCGAGCCCGCCCGGGTTCACCCGGCGTCCCCCTTCCGGAAGCACCCGGGTCCAGGCGATCGAGAACCCGTAGGCCCTGACGCCCAGATCGGCGAGGAGGCGGACGTCTTCTTGCCAGCGGTGATAGTGGTCGCAGGCCACGTCGCCACGGTCGAGGAGCTGGCCGCGATCTGAGAAGCGATCCCAGATGGAATCCCCCTTCCCGTCCTCGTTCCTGGCGCCTTCGATCTGATATGCCGACGATGCCGTTCCGAACACGAAATCGTCGGGCATCCGCGTCACCTGCATGCAATCCTCCGAACGCTCAAATGGCCCAGCGTCCGAGTCGATGTCCGCGCAAAATCGACTCACACGCGCACACCGATAGCGTCGGCAGCCAACGCCGCGCGCTTGGGGGCTAATTTCGGAATGACCCTGGGCGAACCAGCCATGGGCCGGGCGCGACGCGCCTCAGGGCCGGGCGGATTCCAGCCGGTAGAGGGTCTCACCGGCCCGGGGCAGCATCAGGATGCCCTCGTCTTCCCGGCCGGCGAATTCGGCGGGGTCGATCGTCTCCGGATCCCGATAGGTGAGATTGACGGCTGCGCAGCGCTCCGGCGAGATCGACGAAGCCAGCGAGACACGAATGCGCGTGGTCTCCACGCCGTCGACATAGCTACCGATCCCCTTGAGATGGGTCGAGTGGGCGAGCACCACCCACGGCACGCTCTCGAAGCGATCCCACTGCGCAACGAAGTAGCCACGGACGTGGTAGCCGATCTCCTCGATCACCCGTCCGTGGGTGAAGGAGAATTCGGTGATGTGTGGGGCGTAGATGATCACCTCGCCCTCGTCAGTCACCACCGGCTCCACCTTGTACATGGCCTTGGCGCCGGTCCACAGGTCTTCGTACATGGTGGGCACCATCGACAGCACCTGCCGGAACGGGCGCGCCACATACTGCACGTGCACCTGCGCCGAGAGCTTCGACGCCTCGGACCCATGCCCGGCGCACCGGGCCCAGGAACAGGCCGGCGAGCCCCTCGTCGACCACCACCATGCACATCGCCATCGTCGGCGTGGGGATGAGCGAGGCGGCGCGCTCGATCGCCTCGCGCACCGGATTGCGGCCCGTGCCGATGAGGCGGTAGCTGGTCTCGAGAGCACCGAGCCAGTGGGTGAAATCGATCACCTCGGGACCGCCCACCCCGGGGAAGAAGTACTTGTTGCCGCCTGAGAAGCCGACGATCTCGTGCGGGAACACGGGCCCGCACACGATCACACGCTCGTACTCGAGCACGAGCCGGTTGACCCGCACCGGCACCTCGATCGAGAGCCGACCCTCGCTCAGCTCGGCGGTCTCGGCCTCCGAGATGGCGCCCAGAGTGACGAAGGTGTCTGGCAGGTCCCAGCGGTGGTTGAAGATCCCCACGTCGGCGTAGCGGGTGGTGCGCTCGTGATCACTGATTCCGAGCATGTGGTTGATGGCCGCGTCGGTCATCAGGGCATGCGTCCCCAAGGCGACGATGAAATCCATCCGGGCGACCACCCCGGAGAGTTGCTCGTGGAGCAAGCGGAACATGAGCGGCAAGGGGGCGGTGCGGGTGCCGTCGGGAATGACGAACAGCACACGCCGTCCTGTCAGATCCCAGGAGTCGATGGCTCCGGCCAACAGTCCGCGGATCTCGTCCTCGGAGAGGCACCGATTTGCATACCCGCTACCCGTCACCTCTACCATCACCGGTCCTGCCCTTCTCCCGCTCGCAGGGTCGCCGATCCCGCGCCCGGCCCAAGGTACACGCCACGGGCGAGCGGAGGAGGTCGGGGGGCATCAGGCCGGCCCTCATTTGCTGTCACACGTACTCCGTAGACTTGCGTGAACCTAGGGGGACGGGCCATGAGCCTCATCCACATCGACGGCTTGTCGAAGCACTTCAAGGTCTTGAATCGGCGCGAGGGCCTCGGCGGCGCCTTCCGCGACCTGTTCTCTCGCGACTACAGCACGGTCAAGGCCGTCGACGGCATCTCGTTCGACATCGAACCGGGCGAGATCGTCGGCTACATCGGCCCCAACGGAGCCGGCAAGTCCACCACGATCAAGATGATGACCGGGATCCTCAAGCCGACCGACGGGACGATCCTCGTCAACGGCAAGGCGCCGTACGACAACCGCATCCACCAGGCGATGGTCATGGGCGTCGTCTTCGGCCAGCGCACCCAACTCTGGTGGGACCTGCCCGTCATCGAGTCTTTCAAGATCCTCAAGGAGATCTACAAGGTCGACCAGAAGACCTTCGACGAGCACATGGCCTTGTTCAACGAGCTGGTCGACCTGTCGGCGCTGTACAGCCGCCAGGTGCGCACCCTCTCGCTCGGGCAGCGCATGCTGTGCGACATCACCGCCTCCTTCCTCCACAACCCGCCGGTGGTCTTCCTCGACGAGCCCACCATCGGCCTCGACGTGTCGATCAAGGCCAAGATCCGCTCGGTCATCGAGGAGCTCAACCGCACCCGCGACACCACCATCATCCTGACGACACACGACCTCGGCGACGTCGAGGCGCTCTGCCGACGCATCATCATCATCGACGAAGGCAAGATCCTCTACGACGGCGGCATCGACAAGGTCACCGAGCTGTTCGGTGCCTACCGCACGCTCAAGGTGCAAATCGAGGACTTCAGCGAAGCGACACTCGAAGCCGCCCGCGACAGCCTCGATCACCGCTTCGGCCCCGACCAAGGGATCACCGTGGCCTGCCGCGAGGAGTTCTGGACCAACATCACCATCGACCAGGCCCGGACCCCGCTGTCCGAGGTGCTCAACCACGTCTTGGCGTCCTTTCCCGTCAACGATGTGCGCATCGTCGAGATCTCGATGGAGAACGTCGTGCGGCGCATCTACGACGGGGCGCTGCAATGAGGCCGTATCTGGCCGTTGCCCGCGGCTCCACGCTGGTGAGCATGGTCTACCGCTTCGGCTTCCTCGCCGCCGTCCTCGGCAATGTCGTCTATCTCGCCGTCGCCTTCTACCTGTGGAAGGCCGTCTACGGGGATGCCGACACCATCCGCGGGCTGACCTTCGACCAGACCTACCTCTACGTCGCTCTGGGAAGCACCCTCTTCATCGTGCTCAAGACCTACATCGACTGGAGCCTGTCACACGAGATCCGCGAGGGCATCGTCGCCATCTACCTGATCAAGCCGATCGACTTCCAGCTCTACATGCTGGCCTCCTCCGTCGGCTTCTTCCTGCTGAGTGTCGTCACCGTGACCGTCCCGACGGTCCTGCTGATCACCCTGGTGTTCGGTGTGTCGCTTCCCGTCAGCCCTGCGTTGGCGTTGTTCCCCCTCAGTCTGCTGCTCGCCTTCATCATCAACTTCTGCTTCGACTACGGAGTAGGGCTCTCGGGCTTCTACACGGAATCGATCTGGGGCATCAGCACCGTCAAGGACACCCTGGTGCTGGTGCTCTCCGGTGCGCTCATCCCAATCCAGTTCTTCCCGGACATGATTCGGGACACGCTCATCTGGCTGCCGTTCCAGGCCGTGTACTACACGCCGCTCAGCCTGATCACCCTGCCGGAGGAGGGCTGGGAGCACGTGGTCAGGCTCGGGGTACAAGCGGGGTGGGCGGTGATTCTTCTCGCGGCCGGACGGGTCTTCTACCACCAGGCCGTCAAGGTGCTGCGAATCGCGGGAGGCTGAGCGTGGCCGTACGATCCCCCGCCGAGTATCTCCGCCTCTACTTCCTCATCGAGGCGCAGTACATCAAGGCGCGCCTCCAGTACCGGGCCGACTTCATGATCAGCTCCGTCGGGATGGTGTTCTCGAGCCTGGCCACCCTCGGCGTGTTCGCGGTGCTGTTCAACTCCATCAACGAGCTGGCGGGCTGGAGCTTCATGGAGATGGTGTTCATCTACGCCTTCTACATGATCGCTATCTCGCCGATGCAGATCCTGTTCGACCAGTTCTGGTGGCTGCGATTCGATGTGCAGCAGGGCACGTTCCTCAAGTACTACTTCCGGCCCTTGAACATGATGTTCTATTACGTGTCGGAACGGTTCGACATCAAGGGTCTCACCCAGCTCGTCCTCGGCATCGGCTTGCTCATCTACTCGTCGGTCCAGCTCGGCCTCGACTGGACGCCGGGACGGGTCGGCATCCTCATCCTCACCGTGCTCAGCGCATCGCTCGTGCAGATCTCACTCGTCGTGACGGCTGCCTGCTCGGCGTTCTGGATCGTCAACTCGTGGCCGGTGTTGAGCCTCGCCTGGAAGATGCGCGAGTTCGCTCCCTACCCGATGACCATTTTCTCCGGTCTCATGCGCATCACCTTCACCTACATCCTCCCCATCGGATTCGTCGCCTTCTTCCCCTCGCAGCTCTTCCTGCGGCCCGGATCGGTGTCGTCTCTCGTCTACGCCGCCCCCTTCGTCGGACTCGGCCTCTTCGCCATCACGTACCGGGTGTGGACGCACGGGGTGAACGCCTACACCGGCACCGG
>CAZMSN010000046.1:0-14059 GCA_964569015.1 uncultured Acidimicrobiaceae bacterium
TCGTCGCCGCGGCCGCCGTCGCCTTCGCCCTCATCGCCTGGGCCACCAGCAGCGGCGCCCTCGCCTCGCTGTTTGACGCCGTCGTCGACAAGGTCCGCAGCTTCGTGTGACCGGGCTCACGAGGTCCGGAAGGGGCAGCGCCACTGTCGAGTTCGCGCTGCTGATCCCGCTCGTCCTGCTGGTGCTGCTCGCCGCCGTCGAGGTCGCGGTGGCGGCCCGCGTCCAACTCGAGGTCGTCGCCGCCGCCCGTGAGGGGGCACGGGAGGCGGCGGTGAGCCCCGATCCTGCCCGCGCTCTCGCCGTGGCGAGGAACGCCCTGGGAGACGCCGGCGAGCGAGCCCGGATCACCGTCTCCCGTCCCCACGTGGTGGGCGAGCCGGCACGGGTGACGGTGCGGCTCGACCATCACTTCCGGGTGCTCCCCTTCGGCGGGCTCACCGTCGAGTTGAAGGGGACAGCCGCCATGCGGGTGGAGCGATGAGAAACAAGGGAGAGAGGGGCTCGGCCGCTCTGCCCATGCTGGCGGTGATCCTGGTGACCGTGTTGCTGGCGGCGATGGTGGTCGACGTCGGCCACTACCTGGCGGCCCGGGCCCAGGCGGCCACCGCGGCCGACGCCGCCGCCCTGGCAGCGGCCCCGCTCACCTTCGCCGCGTTCGGCTCCGTGGCTTCACCACGCGAGGAGGCCGCCCGCTACGCCACCGAGAACGGGGCCAACCTCGTCACCTGCCAGTGCCGCGCCGATCACACCTGGGCGGCACGGACGGTCGAGGTGGTGGTGGAACGGCCCGTCGACCTGTTGCTGGTCGGCGACCGTACGGTGCGGGCCAGAGCGGCCGCCGAGTTCACCCCGGTGGACCTCGGCGACCGGTGACGGGCGCCGAAGGGTCCCCTCACAGACGCCGACCCGGCGGTAGATTGTGAAGTCCGGCCGCCCGCCGACGGCACCGCATCCACCCCGAGGTTCACCCATGGCCAGGCCCACCGCTGCGGACCCCACCTTGCGCGAGTTCACCGACGGGTGCACCGCCATCGTGCGGGGCGCCATCGCGGCCGGCTGCACCTTCTTCGCCGGCTATCCGATCACCCCCGCCTCGTCGATCCTGATGGCGATGATGCGCGAGATGCCGGCCGCCGGTGGAGTCGCCATCCAGGGCGAGGACGAGATCGCCTCCATCGGCATGTGCATCGGCGCCACCATGGCAGGGGCCCGCGCCATGACCGCCACCAGCGGCCCCGGGATCAGCCTCTACAGCGAGAGCGTCGGGCTCGCCGTGATCGGCGAGGTACCGCTGGTCATCGTCGACGTGCAGCGCCTCGGCCCGTCCACCGGCGGCGCCACCACCACCGCCCAAGGAGACGTGCAGTTCGTGCGGTGGGGCACCGCCGGGGGTTTTCCGATCATCGCCCTCGCCCCATCGACCATCCCTGAGTGCTACACGCTGACGATGAAGGCCTTCGACCTCGCCGAACGGTTCCGCTGCCCGGTGTTCCTGCTCGTCGACAAGGAGCTGGCGATGACGATGCGCACCGTGGCCGCCGACGCCTACCACGACGTCCCGGTGCGCGACCGCGCCGTGCTCGCGGGCGAGGTGCTCGCGGGCGAGCAGGCGCGAACGGTGCCGCCCTACCGGTACGAGCCGGCCGGCGACGTGCCGCCCATGCAGCTCTACGGGGACGTGGCCCCGGTGCGCTTCACCGGCAGCACCCACGACGAGCGGGCCTACATCACCAAGCAGCCGGCCACCATCGAGGCCCTCAACCGCCACCTCGTCGCCAAGATCGAGGACCACCGTGACGAGATCGAGATGGTCGTCGCCGACCTCGAGCCGGGAGCCACCACCCTGTTCGTCAGCTACGGGGTCACCGCCGGTTCGATGCGGGAAGCCGTCGCCCAGGCGCGCTCCCAAGGACGGAAGGTCTCGGCCCTCATCCTGCACAGCCTATGGCCGGTGCCGGAGACGGCCATCACCGAGGCCGCCGCCGGGATCGGGCGGATCGTCGTCGCCGAGATGAACCCCGGGCTCTACCGGAGGGAGATCGAGCGGGTGGTGCCCGGCATCGAGATCGCCGGCATCGAGCGCATCGACGGCCGGCTCATCGCCCCGTCCGAGTTCCTGGCGGAGCTGCCGTGAGCGATTCCCCCACTCCGTCCCCGAACGCGACGCGGCGCACCGATGCCGACTACCCGTTCTGTCCCGGGTGCGGCCACGGTTCCGTGCTCGACGCCCTCGACAAGGCACTGGTCCGGCTCGGGCTGGAAGACCACCAGGTGGTGATCGTGTCCGACATCGGATGCGCCGGCCTCTCCGACCAGTACTTCACCACCAGCGCCTTCCACGGCCTCCACGGGCGCAGCATCACCTACGCCTCGGGCATCAAGCTGGCCCGACCCGACCTCGACGTGGTGGTGATCATGGGCGACGGCGGCACCGGCATCGGCGGCGCCCACCTGCTCAGCGCAGCCCGCCGCAACATCGGGATCACGGTGCTGGTGCTCAACAATCTCAACTTCGGCATGACCGGAGGGCAGCACTCCACCACCACTCCGGAGGGGTTCCTCACCGCCGCCACCCCCGGCGGTAATCTGGAGCGGCCGCTCGACATCTGCGCAACCGTCGGGGTGAACGGCGCCGGCTACGTGTATCGGGGGACCAGCTTCGACGCCGACCTCGCCGACCACATCGCCGCCGGCATCCGTCATGAGGGCCTCGCCGTGCTCGACGTGTGGGACCTCTGTACCGCTCATTTCGTGCGCTCCAACAAGTTTTCCCGCCGCGCCATCGACACCACCATGGAGAACCTCGGGTTCGCTACCGGTGTTCTGTACCACAACGACCGCCCCGAGTACACCGCCGCCTACCGGGCCGTCTCCGAAGGGCAGGCTTCGAGCCTGCCATCCCGGGCCGTCACCGCCGCCTACCGGAACGATCTGAATCAGAGATTCCACCTCGTGGTGGCCGGCTCTGCCGGCGGTCGGGTGAGGTCGGCGGCCCGACTGGTGGGCCTGGCCGGCATGCGATCGGGGCTGTGGGCGGCGCAGCGGGACGACTTCCCGGTCACCGTCAAGAGCGGCTACAGCGTGTCGGAACTGATCTTGGGACCCGACGAGATCGACTACACCGGTGTCGAGCGCCCCGATGCTCTCGTCATCGTCAGCGAGGACGGGTTCGAGAAGGCCCCGCCCTACCTGGAGGCCATGACAGTCGACGGCGCCGTCTTCGTGGTGGCCGGCCTTCCCGAGCCGGAGACGGCGGCCCGGGTGGTCGTGATCGACCCGTCGGAGGCGGGGGCGCGGATCCCCACGGCCTCGCTGGCGCTCGCACTGGTGGCCCGCGCCGTCAAGGAGTTGGGCGTCGTGCCCCTCGCTGCCCTCGAGGAGGTAGTCGGCGCCGGCGACTACGGCCCGAGGAACGTGGAAGTGGTCAAGGCCGGGCTGGCGCTGACCGGCCGACCCGCCCCGTCGGGCGATTGAGGGCTCGAACTCCCGTTGGTTGTTCTCTCACCCTCCCTCTCGAGGGAGGGTCGGCGTCTCAGGGGGCGAGGGCGCGGTGGAGGAACGCCGCCATCTGACCTCTGGTCACCGGGTTCTCGGGGCAGAACCGGTCATTGGTAGGCGGGTTACAGCCCCGGGTGATGCCGGCGGTTGCCAACTTGGCGATGTCGGCTTCGAAGATCGAATCGTCGTCGTCGACGAACCCGACATCAGGGCCGATCACGGTCAACCCCAAGGCCCGTACCAGGAACGCCGCCATCTGACCCCGCGTCACCGCATCGTCGGGGCAGAACCGGTCATTGGTCGGCGGGTTACAACCCCGCGTGATGCCTTCCTCAGCCAACCACTCGATATCAGCCGCAAACAAATGCGACTCCGGAACATCGACGAACTCCCACTCCGTCGGATCTGGGTCCGGGTCGGGATCGGGGTCCGGGTCCGGCTCCGGGTTGCCATTGGTGACCGTCACCACGATCGGCGGAGACTGCCCGGTGCCGTCGTCGCTGTCCGTGGCACGAGCCACGACAGCGGTTTCGCCGTCGTACATGGTGGCGCTGTCCCACGGATAAAGGTGCCGGCTCATCGAGGCGTTCCACGTGGCGGTGTTCCAGGTGGAACCGCCGTCGGTCGACACCTCGACGGTGAGGTCCTCGGCGGGGTCTTGGAGATCGTCGGCGACGACGAGCACCGTGGTCACGCCTTTGACCGTCACGCCGGCAACAGGGGAGGTGACCGCGACGGTGGGCACGTCGTTGACGTTGTCGACGGTGACGCTCACCGGAGTCGCGTTCCCGGTGTTGCCGGCCGCGTCGGTCGCTTGGGCTTGGATCAGCGTTGACCTGTCAGGCCCGGAGGCGGAATCCCACGTGTACCAGTAGTCGGGGGTGTCCACGTTCCAGATGGTGTCGTGCCAGGTGGCGCCGCCATCGGTGGATACTTCGACGACGAGGTCTTCGGAGGCGTCATCGACGGTGACGTCAACGGTGATGGTCCCCACTACGGTGCTGCCGCCCACGGGCGAGGTGATAGCGACGAGAGGATCGGTGTTGTCGACATCGACGCTCACCGGAACGGCGTTTCCGGTGTTGTCACGGGTATCGGTCGCCCGAGCCCGGATCTGCACCGGGCCGTCGGGCAGCGGGGCCGTGTCCCACGCGAGGCGGTAGCGGGAAGCCGCCGCGTTCCACGAGGCAGGCTGCCAGGCGCCACCGTCGATCGAGACCTCGACGTCGAGGGTCCCCTCGGGATCCTCGTTGTCGGTCGCCTCCACGGTCACCTCGACGGTGCCACCCACCGTGCCGCCGGGACCGGTGATCGACACCGTCGGCTCCTCGGTGTCGGGCGGCTCGAGCGGCGGTCCGGCCGGCGGGCCCTGCCCGTCCTCGGGACAGAAGCGCACGATGCCGTTGGAGTAGCGGTCGCCCACGGAGCGCCGGTTGAAGTCGCCGCCTCCCCATAGGCAGCCATCGGGGGAGCCGTGCAGCGCCCATCCGCCCAGGCTGCCGCCGATGTCGGGGGTGAAGCTCCCGATGTAGTCGCCGGTGTCGGCGTCGAGGGCGAGGATGCCCTTCACTTCGGCGTGGAGTGGTTCCCGGGATGCCTGCCAGGTGCTGGTGACACTGTCGGGGATCTCTCGCACGACGCCCCAGAAGTGCCCGGTCGCGTAGACACGCTTGCTCCCGTCGGCAAGCTCCACCAGGTCGATGGCCTGGTAGTCGCCGCCGAAGCTGAAGTCGTTGTCCCAGCCGGTGAACCAGCGTCGCTGGATCGACAGGTCCTCGGCGTTGAGCATCTGCACAACGTGCTGGGTACCGGCCAGCCACACCGTGTCCCCGTCGGCGATGATCTCGTAGTGCTGGTGCTCGGTGGGGTAGAGGTCCACGGGATGCTGCAAACCCGGGATGGTCGCCGCGGTCTGATCGTGGACGGCGGTGACCCCGACGGTGTTGGGATCGCCGTTGACGTCGGTGAAGAACCCCACCAGGTAGACGCGGTGGCGGCCCGGATCGGTGTCGAGGCCCCAGATCCCGCCGCCGGTGACCTGGGGGCGCCATCCGGTGTCGGGGGTGCCGTTGGCGAGCTGTACCCGGGCGAGCTGGGTGTAGATGTTGTTGTTGATGCGGCCGAAGCTGCCGCCGATGTAGAGCCAGTCGCCCTCGGGCACCAGGGAGCGCACCGCGGGCCGGTAGTTCGAGCTGGCGTTCTCGACGTCGACGTCCCAGCTCTCGTCGGTCTCGCCGGTGGCGGCGTCGAGCGCCACCAGGCCGGGCTGTGGCTGGCCGTTGACGGTGAGGAACTCACCGCCCACGAACAGCCGCGATCCGTCGGGGGAGGCGGCCAGCGAGTACACCGGGGCGTCGAACTGGGGACGCCACCAGTCGATCCACTCCCCGGTGTCGGCCCGGAAGGCCGCCAGGAACGGCTGGTTGTAGTGGGGGTCGGTGACCCGGTTGTGGACCACCTCGGTGAAGGCACCGCCGACGTAGAGGGTGTTGCCGATCTGCTCGATCGCCATCACCTCGTATCGGGCATCCTGGAAGGGAGGAGTGCCTGCCGGGGGGTCGGCCACGCCGAACACGCCCCAGGTCCGATCTGGCATCGGATCCATCTCGCCGCCGACGTCGCCGATCTGCACCTCGGCCAGGTACAGGTTGTTGGTGCCGGCGAGCTGGATGCGCACGTAGCGAGCGTTGCGGTTGACGACGAACCGCTGCGACACGTCGACAGGGTCCGTGCGGTGGATCGCGGTGACGTTGGGATCGGCGAGGGCGTCGGCCAGGGCGGTCGGGATCGGACTCGTCGAGGTGAGCAGGTAGAAATCGGAGAGGTTCTCGGTGAGGGTGTCGGTGCGGTTCCACACCACGACGTCGTGCACGTACTGTGAGGACCCGAGATCGGCCTCCCACCACGCCTGCGGATCGGCATTGGTACCGGCGAGCGAGTGGATCTCGTAGGTACCGGCCTGGCGCCCCTCAGTCCTCAGCCAGGTCCCATTGAGCACACCGTCCACGGCCTGGTCGGCACTTCGCTCGGGTTCGAACCAGCCCCCGCCCTGTGTCGACGATTGGGACACGGTCACCCCGGGCGCCAGCGCCAGGTTGTCCTCGTACGGGACGATGTTTGCCGCTGCCTGTCCGTCGACGGCGACCAGCGACGCCACCATCATCACGACCACGAGAGCCCGCACCCGACGGGCCAGATCCCCCATGTGCATTTCCCCACCTCTCCTGCCCGGTAGACCCCACGAGCCAAAACCGTCCCCGCCCGGGAGACGCCTCTGTGCTCAGGAGAGAGAATAGTGCGATGCCGTGACCGGTCAATAACGAGAGGTGGCGATTCCGATGTGTCTAGCCACTCTCGGTGGTCGGCATCGCGCCGGCCGTGGAGACGGGCACGAGAGGACCGGTCTCACTCGGCCGGCTTGGCCAACTCCCCGTCGGCGAGGTCTTCGAAGATCGCCGCCGTGCCTTCCTCGTCGAGGTAGACGACGCTGGCCGAGCCTGCGGTCCCGATCCGGCCTGGCAGCACGATGTTCGCCATCGCTTCCGGCGGGGTGAGGAGCGCCGCCGCCGCCAGTTTCAACAGCGTCTCGGTCGGGAGATCGGTCCAGGCGTTCTCGAGGAGAGCCACGAGCAGGTCGGGCAGGGCGGCGATGCCCCTCTCCTGGAGAACGGCCATGGCCGCCTGCATGATGAGGCCCTGATTCAGCGAGCGGTCGAAGTCGCCTCTGGGGAGGCCCTTGCGGATTCGGGCGAGGCGGAGCACCAGCGCGGGAGTCAGCGTCTGCAGCCCGGCGGGGAAGTCGGCCCAGTTGTTGCCGCTGCGCATCTTCGTGGGCAGATCGATGATGAGGTCTCCGAGGACCGCCATCAGGCCGAGGAACCCGGAGAACCCGGTGACGACGTATCCCTCCACCGGAAGCGAGCTCATCTCGGTCACCTTCTCGAGCATGATCTCGGGACCGCGGCCAGCCATCAGGCTGCTCAGCTTGATCCCCCCGTTCGGCCCCTCCACCCAGCTATCGCGAGGGAAGCCGACGATGGCGCCCTCGCTCGCGTCCGGGAGCACGGTCACCAGGTGCACACTGTCGGCCCGGTAGCGCTCCTGGTTCTGGCCGGGGCGGGCATCCGAGCCGAGTACGAGTAGGAAGAGGGGAGCGGGCCCCAGCCAGGGGTCGGTCTCGCCGATGCGGGCAGCGGCGATGTGCCATCCGTCTCCGGTGTCGGCGAGCAGCACCACATCGTCTCCCACCTCGGCCACTGCAACCGAGTCCCCGCTCGGCAAATCGGCCGCCGCCACCGTCGCCGCCGGATTCACCGCCGGTGTAGCGACGTCGGCGAGGTGGTCGAGTAGCCCTTCGGGGATCTCGGGATCGGGGTTGCGCCGATCGGCCAGCCACGAATAGAGGGGATCGAGTGCCGCGCGAATGGCGGGGTCGAAATCGCCGGCCACGGTCACGGTCACCACCGGCGGCTCGGTGGTCGTGGTCGTCGTCGTGGTCGTCGTCGTGGGCACGACGGTCGTGGTCGTCGGCTCGCCCGAGGCCCGACACGAGGACGCGGCGAGCGCGCACGTGAGTAGCACGGAGACGGTGAGGCGTGATCGAGGCACGGGCCGGCATCCTATTCGAGGTGGGCGGCTAATCGGGAATATGGCCCTCCCGGTCCCCTGGACTAACCTTTTTTGTGGCGCTCACGGCCCGCTCGGAGCCCGCAGCGCGGTTTCGTCTGCCGCGAGCCACGGTGCCGGTGATCGGCGCCGCGGGCGGTCCTAGTCTTTCGCCTGGGGCGGCGCAGGAAAGGAGAGTGTGTGCGCATCGTCATCGCCGGGTGTGGCCGCGTTGGCAGCGACCTCGCACTCGCCTTTGCGGAGGAGGGCCACGACGTCTCGGTGATCGAGCACCGCACCGAGATGTTGCGCCGGCTGGGGAGCACGTTCGACGGCACCATCCACGAGGGCCTCTCGTACGACATCGAACTTCTCCAGGAGGCGGGCATCGAGTTGGCCGACGCTTTTGTCGCGGTGACCAGCTCGGACAACGCCAATCTGATGGCAGTGCAGATCGCCAAGCAGTTCTTCGGCGTTCCCAAGACCATCGCTCGTCTCGACGACCCCCGCCGCGCCGACTCCTACCGGGCGCTCGACGTGGAGTATGTCGCCGGGGCCAAGCTCATCTCGAGGGTGATCCACGAGGAGATCGTCAACACCGAGTTCCACTACCACGTCACTTTCTCCGGAGGCGACGTCGAGATCATCGAGATGCAGCTCAACGAGCGCGCCACCGACGTCACCGTGGCCGACCTCGAGGTCGCAGGCCATCTCCGGGTCGCTGCCGTTCGCCGCGACACGCTGACGCATATCCCGGACCCCGCATTCACCCTGCGCGAGAACGACCTGGTGGTCGCGGCGGCCCGCGACGGCGTGCTCGGAAAGGTGCGCCGGTACATCAAGTGCCCGGAGGACCAGTGAGAATCCTGCTCATCGGCGGTGGCAAGGTCGGCTCCTACCTGGCGCGCGAGTTCGTGACCGACGGTCACGTGGTTTCGGTGATCGAGGAGAGCGTCGAGCGTGCCCGCACCGTGATCGAGGAATCGGGAGCGCTGGTCTTCGAGGGCGACGGCACCGACGTCGAGCTGCTGCGCTCGGCCGATGTCGATCGTACCGACTGGGTGCTGGCGGTGACCGGAAGGGATGAGAACAACCTGGTGGCCTGCGAGCTGGCGGCGACGCTCGGTGCCAAGCACGTCCTGGCCCGGCTCAACAACCCGCGCAACCGTCCCGCCTTCGATGCTCTGAAGATCCCCGTGATCGGCGTCACCGACCTGATGGCAGGTGTCATCTCTCACGAGGTCGAGGTGAGCGATCTCAGCCGGGTGGCGCTCATGGGCGGCGGCAAGATCAGCCTCGTCGAGCGATCGATTCCCGAAGGCTTCCCGGAGACGCCGCTCTCGGATCTGAAGCTGCCCCGTCCCCTGGTCCTCGTCACCGTGATCCGCGACGGCGAAGCCTTCGTGCCCGGAGCCAGCACGAGTCTGCGCCCGGGCGACCGGGTGATCGCCGTGACCACCCTCGAGAACGAGGGGCCGTTCTCCGAGGCGATCGACGCCGTCGTCGCCGGTGACGCGTGAAGCGGACCTTTGGTCTCCGCCGTCCCCGCCGCCTGCTAGCGGGTGCCCTCGGCGGCCTCGTGACCTTCATGCTCGAAGCGGCCGTCGTGCTCTCCCTCGCCCTCGTCGCCCTCGGGGTCGCGGCCATCGTCATCCTGCTGGCGTGACGTGCTGATCAAGCCGGTCGCCGCGGACCTCCGGGTCATCGCCCACTCGCTGGGGCGGATCTTCATCGTGGTCGCCTTCGCCGGGCTGGCCCCGCTGGCGTGGGCGGCCGTCAGTCGTGAGTGGCGCCCGTTCTCCTCCTTCCTGCTCATGATCGGAATCTTCCTGTTCCTCGGCGTCCTCGGGCTGCGTCAGCATCCCACCGCCGAGCGCCTCGACTGGTCGCATGGCATGGTCGTGGTGGCACTGACGTGGCTGCTGGTGCCCACGGTGGGGGCGATCCCGTTCGCTTTCTCTGGCCACTTCGGCGGGCCGCTGGATTCCCTGTTCGACGCGGTCTCGGGGCTGACCACGACCGGGCTGGCGCTCGTGCAAGACCTGGACCACCTCGCTCCGTCGCTCAACTTCTGGCGTCACATGCTCCACTTCCTGGGCGGGCAGGGCATCATCATCGCTGCGCTCGTGCTCTTCGCCGGCGGGGGAGCCCTCACCCTGTACTTGGGAGAGGCCCGTGACGAGAAGATCCTGCCGTCGGTGATGTCGACGGCCCGGTTCATCTGGTCGGTGGCGGTGGTGCACCTCGTGCTCGGCGTGACGGCCCTCGGCCTCGTCGGCTGGCTGGTCCTCGGCTTCGAGCCGTACCGCGCTCTCTTCCACGGGCTGATGGTCTTCTTCGCCGGATTCGACACCGGAGGGTTCGCCCCACAGTCGACGAGCCTCGGCTACTACCACTCCCCGGTCTTCGAGGCCGCCGCCGCGGTGCTGATGGTGGCCGGTGCCATGTCGTTCGGAGTCCACTACGCCCTGTGGAAGGGTCGCCGCCGGTCCGTGCTCGGCAACCTCGAGACCCGGACGATCCTGTCGACATTCGGGCTCACCATGACGTTGACGCTCGTGGGCCTCGCCGCCACCGGCCTCTACACGCAGGTGTTCGGGCTCACCCGGCAGGGCTTTTTCCAGATCCTCTCGGCGCACACGGGGACCGGGTTCGCCACGGTTCCGGCGGTGGAGCTGGCGACCTGGAGCGGCCTGGCGTACGGAGGGCTCGCCATCGCCATGGCACTGGGCGGGATGGCGTCATCGACGGCCGGCGGTGTGAAAGCTCTCCGCGTCGGCGTCACGTTCAGAGCGGTCATCAACCAGATCCAAGAGGTGCTGCTGCCCGAGGGGGCCGTGGTCAGCACCGGGTTCATCCAGTCGGGTCGGAAGCGGCTCACGCCTCACCTCGCCCAAGCGGCCATGACGATCTCGCTGTTGTATGTCGTCCTCTTCCCGATCGGCGCCGGCATGGGCGTGGCCTACGGACTCCCGCTCGATCAGGCACTGTTCGAGTCGGTGAGTGCCGCGGCCAACGTCGGGCTCTCGGTGGGGGTGACCAATCCGGCGATGCCGATCGCGCTCAAGATCATGTACATGGCCGAGATGTGGCTAGGGCGGCTCGAGTTCGTTTCCGTCTTCGCTTTCCTCGGATTCCTCTATTCGTGGATGAGAGGCAAGTGATGCGCAGGATGCTCGTCCTCGTCCTCGTCGTCGCTGCCGGGCTGTGGTTCGCCTGCCCAACACCGGCGCAGGGACTCGAGGTGCCCGTTCGCGTTCTGCTGCAGGATCCCGCCGCTTTCGAAGGGGAGATCACGCTCGAAGGGGAACTCGTCGGCGACTACGGCTTCCGGAGCGACGGCTGGGTGTGGACCCAACTCAACGACGACTCGTATGCCACGGAGCCCCTGCTCGAGGGTGGCTCGCTCACCGGCAGCAACATCGGCGTCGGCGTGCGCATCCCCGAGGAGCTGGCCGAAGGACTCGATCCGCCCGGCGGGTATCGCACGCGCGGGCCGCTGGTGCGTGTGACCGGGCTGTGGCGGTACCACGACCCGGATCGCAGCGGGGAGTCGTACCTCGAGGTCCAGCAGCTCGTGGTGGTCGAGCCGGGGCGGGAGATCGGCGAGGGGATGATCGTGCCGGCGCTGCTGGCGGGGATGGCGCTGATCTTCGCCGCAGCCGTCATGTGGTGGCGCCGGCCCCGTCCCGAGTGAGCGGTCGTACGAGCGAGAAGCGGAGGGGCCGGGAGCGCCCGCTAGAATCCTGGCCGTCCAAGCACCGTCGAGTCGTGTGGGAGCTTGCCTCGTGGATCCTTTGATCTGGCTGTATCTAGCCCTGGCCGCGGCAGTCGCGGCCCTCTTGCTCGCTACGTTCTTTGCCCGTGAGGTGACCGCTGCCGCTCCGGGCAACGAGCGCATGCAGGCGCTGATGGCGGCGATCCGTGAGGGCGCCATGGCGTTCCTCCGGCGGGAATACATCGCCGTCGCGGCATTCGTGGCGCTGCTGGCGACCTTGATCGTCATCTTCCTGGATTGGGGTCGTCCCTGGGGGGCCATCGCCTACGTGTCCGGAGCGATCCTGTCGGCGTCGGCCGGCTTCATCGGGATGCGCATCGCCACCGCTGCCAACGCCCGCACCGCCCAGGCCGCCCTCGAGGGCGGCATGAGCAAGGCGCTGCCGCTGGCGTTCCGCGGCGGCGCCGTCATGGGATTCACGGTCGCCGGCCTCGGCCTGCTCGGCCTCGCCCTCGGCTACGGCGTGTTCGTCGAGTGGCTCGAGGTCGACAAGCCGTTCAGCGTCCTGACCGCCATCGCACTCGGCGGCTCGTCGATCGCGCTGTTCTCCCGCGTTGGCGGCGGCATCTACACCAAGGCCGCCGACGTCGGCGCCGACCTGGTGGGGAAGGTCGAGGCGGGCATTCCCGAGGACGATCCCCGCAACCCGGCGACGATCGCCGACCTTGTCGGGGACAACGTCGGGGACGTCGCCGGTATGGGTGCCGACCTCTTCGAGAGCTACGTCGGGTCTCTGGTCGCCCCCATCGCCTTCGCCGCCTTCGCCTTTGCCGGGCACGCCTTCCAGGAGCAGGCGTTCTTCTACCCGCTCATGATTGCCACGCTCGGCATGGGCGCCTCCATCATCGGCTCGTTCTTCGTCAAGCCCGGTAAGGGCAGCCTGGCCGGCGCCCTCCACAAGGGCACCTACGTGGCGATGGGCCTCACCGTGCTCGGGGTGGCCGTGCTGACGCCGTTCCTCTTCAACGACGTGGAAGGCGTCGACAACCCGTGGGGCCTCGTCATCGCCGTCGTTGTCGGACTCGCCGTCGGTTGGAGCATCGGCCAGATCTCGGAGTGGTTCACGAGCGACCATCACAAGGTCGTCAAGGAGATCGCCCGCCAGGCCCAGACCGGCCCTGCCACGGTCGCCCTCGCCGGAATCTCGGAGGGGATGAAGTCGGCGGCGGCGTCGGTAATCGTGGTGGCCATCGGCATGCTGGGCGCCTACTGGGGAGGCGAGCTGGCATTCGACGTCGACCTGGCCGGAATCTACGGCATCGCCATCGCCGCCATCGGCGTGCTCTCCACCCTCGGGATCACGGTGTCGGTGGACGCCTACGGGCCCATCGCCGACAACGCCGGCGGCATCGCCGAGATGGCCCATATGCCGCCGGAGGTGCGGGAGACGACCGATGCCCTCGACGCGCTCGGCAACACCACCGCGGCGGTCGCCAAGGGGTTCGCCATCGCATCGGCAGCGGTCACCGCGCTGGCGCTGTTCTTCACCTTCCAGCAGGCGATCGTCGACGCCGGCGGCGAGCTCGCCACCCTGGACATCCTGGACATCCCGGTCACCGTGGGGCTCTTCCTCGGCGCGATGTTCCCCTTCCTGTTCGCCTCGTTGACGATCCAGGCGGTGGGCCGGGCGGCCAACCAGATGATCGAGGAGGTTCGGCGCCAGTTCCGCGAGATACCGGGGCTGCGCGAGGGTCGGCCGGAGGCCAAAGCCGACTATGCCAAGTGCGTCGATATCTCGACGGCGTCGGCACTGCGCGAGATGATCGTGCCGGGATCGCTCGCCGTGGCGCTCCCACTGGTCGTTGGTTTCATCTCGGTTCGGGCGCTGGGCGGCCTGCTGGCGGGGGCGCTCGTCACCGGCTTCCTGCTGGCCATCTTCATGGCGAACGCCGGCGGGGCCTGGGACAACGCCAAGAAGTTCATCGAGGCCGGCGCTTTCGGCGGCAAGGGGTCGGATCCCCACAAGGCGGCGGTGGTGTGTGACACCATCGGCGATCCCTTCAAGGACACCTCGGGCCCTGCGATGAACATCGTCATCAAGGTGATGACGATCGTGAGCCTCATCTTCGCCTCAGCCTTCGTCTAGCCCGCCTACTCCCAACCCAGGGCTGGTACACCGGGTTTCCCGGCTTGCCAACCCAGGGTTGGGGTGTTGGGTTTTCCGGCATACCAGCCCAC
>CAZMSN010000047.1:0-13711 GCA_964569015.1 uncultured Acidimicrobiaceae bacterium
GGTATCCGTCACTTCGTATCAGTAGGGTTCAGTAGTGGGCTTGAACAAGGCCCACTTGAGGAGGAATCCCTATTTCGGAGGGTGATTGTATGAAGAGAATGAAGTGGCTTGTGCCACTCGTGGTCTTCGTCATGCTCGTCGCAGCATGCGGCGGCGACGACGAAGAGAGCGAGACTGTTGGCGCCGACTTCACGCTGTTCGGGGCACCGACCGGCGTCGAAGGTGACGCCCTCGCCGGTTTCATCGACGTGTACAACGCAGAGACCGGTTCGACCATCGAGTACACGGGCTCCGACGATTTCGAGTCGCAGCTCCGGATTCGTGTCGACGGTGGCGATCCGCCAGCGGTGGCGTTCACGCCGCAGCCGGCTTCGATCTGCGAGTTCGCCGATGAGGGCCATCTTGTGTCCCTGGAGGACATGGGCTTCGACATCGCCGAGATGGAAGCGGACCATTCGAAGTTCTGGATGGACCTCGGCCTGTGCGCCGACGGCAACCACTACGGCATCCCGTGGTTCCCGAACTTCAAGTCGATCGTCTTCTATCACCAGCCCACGTTCGAGGCCGAGGGTTACGACATCCCGGAGACCTGGGACGACCTGATCGCGCTGTCCGAGCAAGCGGTCGCAGACGGCCACACGCCGTGGTGCTTCGGCTTCGAGAGCGGCGGCGCCACCGGATGGCCGGGCACCGACTGGATCGAGGACATCTACGTGCGCGAGGCGGGCGGCGACATGTACGCCGATTGGTTCAAGCACGAGATCCCGTTCAACGATCCGTCCGTGGTGTCGGCCTTCGACACCTTCGGAGAGCTGTTGTTCGGCGAGGGCTTCGTTCTCGGCGGAGCCGAGAACGTCGCCGGCGTGAACTTCAACGACTCGCCGGGTCCGTTGTTCAACGATCCGGAACCGGGCTGCCTGATGCTCAAGCAGGGCTCGTTCATCCAGAACGTGTTCAAGGATCAGCCGGAGTACGAGGAAGGTGAAGAGTCGGAGATCAAGGTGTTCGCCTTCCCGAGCATCGACGGCAACGTCGGCGCCATGGGTGGGGGCGACACGCTCATCGTCTTTGACGATGCGGACGCCAACGTCCAGGCCGTCAAGGACTGGATCACCCCCGACTGGCAGTGCACGCTCGCTTCGGCATCGGGCGGCGGGGTTGCACCCTACGGCGGCCACGGCGTCGCCGGCGTGGAACGGCTCCCGGGTCACAAGGACGTCGATCTGGACTGCTACGAGAGCGATTCGGCGAAGGCGTTCGCCGCATCGATCACCGAAGCTCTGGCGGCGAACACATTCGTGTTCGATGCCTCGGACCTGATGCCGGCCGCGGTCGGCCAGGGCAGTTTCTGGGAGGCAATGGTCAACTGGAGCCGCGGCTCTTCGACCCAAGAGGTCGTTGACACCGTCGAGGCGAGCTGGCCGTAGGCCGACGAGGTGAATCGCGAATCTGAGACGAAGGGGCGGCCGGCAGGCCGCCCCTTCGTGTGACTAGGGTTTGGCGCGGCCGCCTCGACGAAAGGAGGTTCGATGACTACGCCGCCCGTGATGGACGAGGATCGGGAGTCTGTGCCGAGGCCACCGGAGGAACTCGAGCCCGCCGGCAACGGCTTGGGGATGTGGCTCCTACGGATCGGATCGGGACTCGTGGTGCCGCTGGTGCTCGTCGCGACTTTCTTCGCGTTCGGCTTCCTCAAGGACCCGGACGTGAACAAGGTCCTCCAGGTGATCGTCGCCCTCGTGGTCGGCATCGTCGGCATCTGGGCGCTCTACTGGGGCATGGATCGCATGGTGAGCCTGCTGCCGACCCGGGCCAAGAACGGCGTGCGGCCCTTCGTGTTCGTGGGTCCGGCCATCGTGCTGCTCGGCTTCTACCTGGTGTATCCGGCGATCAACACCACGATCCTGAGCTTCCAGAACGCCAGGAGCACCGAGTTCGTCGGCTTCGACAACTACGTGACGATCTTCACCGAGAACCATTACCTCGTCTCGCTCCGGAACAGCATCGTCTGGGTGCTGGTGGTGCCCTTCGTGGGGGTGGCCGTCGGCTTGGCCTTCGCCACCCTCGCCGACAAGCTCTCGCGCCGCACCGAGGCAGTCTCGAAGTCGCTCATCTTCCTGCCGATGGCGATCTCGTTCGTCGGCGCCAGCGTGGTCTGGACCTTTGTCTACGCCTTCCGGCCGGAGGGCTTCGGCAAGCAGATCGGGCTGCTCAACGGCATCTGGGTTGGGCTCGGCAACAGCTCCGTCAACTGGATGGCGCAGCAGCCCTGGAACAACCTCTTCCTGATGGTGATCCTGATCTGGCTCCAGACCGGCTTTGCCATGGTGATCCTCTCCTCGGCCATCAAGTCCGTCCCCGATGACCTGCTCGAGGCGGCCCGCATCGACGGTGCCACCGAATGGCAGTCGTTCTGGCGGGTGGTGTTCCCCTCGATCTCCTCCACCATCGTTGTGGTGTGGACCACGATCCTGATCACGGTGTGGAAGGTCTTCGACATCGTGTGGGTCATGACCGGGGGCCGTGACGGCACTCAGGTCGTCGCCCAGCAGATGGTCCAGGAGTTCTTCACCAACAAGAGCAACGGGATCGGTGCGGCGCTTGCCGTCGTGCTCTTCGTTGCGGTAGTCCCGATTCTGGTGCTCAATGTCCGGCGGTTCCGGGCTCAGGAGGCGATGCGATGACGATGACACCAGAGCAAGCCGCCGTCGCGATCCCGACGAAGACGCGCCCGAGACGACTCTCGAAGCTACCCATCTACCTCACGGTGGGGATCCTCGTCACTTTGTGGTCCATTCCGTCGCTCGGCCTGCTCATCAACTCGCTGCGCGAGCCGCGGTCGATCCGCTCCGAGGGTTGGTGGGCGATCTTCCCGAAGCTCTTCGACTCTGCGACATGGACGCTGGAGAATTACCGGGTCGTGCTCGACGAGGGGTTCAGCAACGCCTTCGCCAACACCCTGGCGGTGACGATTCCTGCGGTGGTCATCCCGATCACGATCGCGGCGTTCGCGGCCTACGCCTTCGCCTGGATGGAGTTCCCGGGCCGGAACATCATCTTCGTGATCGTCGTGGGTCTCATGGTGGTGCCGCTGCAGATGGCGCTGATCCCGATCCTGCGGATCTACACCAGCTTCGACGTGAACGGCACGTTCCCGGGGATATGGCTCGCCCACGCCGGCTTCGGCCTGCCGCTGGCCGTCTACCTGTTACGCAACTACATGGGGTCGCTGCCGTCGTCGATCATCGAGTCCGCCAAGATCGACGGCGCCGATCACTTCGCGATCTTCCGCCGTCTCGTCGTCCCGCTCTCGGTCCCGGTGCTGGCATCGTTTGCCATCTTCCAGTTCCTCTGGGTGTGGAACGACTACCTGGTGGCACTGGTATTCCTGGGCATCGAGCCCAGCAGGAGGGTCCTTACCGTCGAGCTGGCCGACCTGGCCGGGCGTGGTGAGGGTGCGCTCAACCTGCTCCCGGCGGCGGCCTTCGTGACGATGGTCCTGCCGCTGGCAGTGTTCTTCGGGCTGCAGCGGTACTTCGTGCGTGGCCTGACGGCCGGCTCGGTCAAGGGGTAGGGCGCGCCGCAGGTGGATGCACCCGCAACCGAGGACGTCAGGCGCCGCAACTGGCTCGCGATCGCTCTCGGCACGATCGTGATGATGTTCAGCTACTTCCTCTATGCCGCCGCCTTCGCCGTGCCCGAGGGGGACGAAGCACGGATCAACGTGGGGCTCCTCGGCGTCGGGCTGGTCGTCGCCCCGTTCGTGTTCGTCGTGGTCGGTGTCGTCTCCCGCAACCGGGACTTCCCGAAGCGGGTGCTGCAGTCGATGGGCCTGCTGCTCGTGCTCGGCCTGTCGATCGGGCTCCTGTCGCCGGCGCTCGGTGCCACCGCCGGCTTCGGCGCCGGCGGAGCCATCACCCTCAACCAACCGGAGCTCGATGGCGTGCTCAAGTGGCGGCTGTGGTCGGTCGTGCTGACCGTGCTCTACACTTTGGTGCTGCTCGTCGTCGCCACGCCCGCCGGCGTGTTCACCGGGGGTCTGCTCCCGTTGTTGATGATGGGGTTCGCCGACGAGTACACGGTGTGGAAGGCCGCCAACCGTCCGTGAGGTCGTGGCGCGGCGAGACGCCGGGTGGTGATACCCGGCGCCTCGAGGAGCCGGAGAGGGGAATCGAACCCCTGACCTACGCATTACGAGTGCGTCGCTCTTCCGACTGAGCTACTCCGGCGGAATGGCGGGCAGTGTACCCCGCGGCGGAGTAGTGTCGTCTCGTCGGCCGCGAGTCGGCACGAGGTGAGGGATAGGTCGTCGACGGCCCGACGAGGTAGCCGGGCGGAGGCGGCCGTGTGGGGATTGAGGTCGCGCGAGGAGCGGCCCGTCGATCGTCGAGTTGGTGCTGATGGCCGAGCAAGCGGATTTCGAGCGGGATGCGATGCAGTACGCGCCGCAGCTGTACTCGGCGGCGCTGCGCATGACGCGCAACCCCTCCGACGCCGAGGACATCGTGCAGGAGACATTCCTCAAGGCGTATCGGGCGTACGGCACGTTTCGGGAGGGGACGAACCTCAAGGCGTGGCTCTACCGCATCCTCACCAACACCTACATCAATCGCTATCGCAAGCTGCAGCGCAGGCCGAGCGAGGTGGAGTTGGGGGAGCTCCAGGACTTCTACCTCTTCCGCCGCCTGGGGGAGCAGGCTGGGGCCGAGCCCAGCGCCGAGGAGTCCGTGCTGGACCGGATCGTCGACGCCGACGTCAAGGAGGCTCTCGAGTCGCTTCCCGAGCACTTTCGGTTGCCGGTGTTGCTGGCAGACGTCGACGGTTTCTCGTACAAGGAGATCGCCGACATCATGGACATCCCGATAGGAACCGTGATGTCCCGACTCCATCGTGGAAGAAAAGCGCTCCAGCAGAAGTTGTGGTCTCTGGCGGAGGAACATGGATTGACTGGATCAGGCTCATGAGCTCAGGGTGTGGTCACGCAGTCGAGTACCTCTACAGATACCTGGACGAGGAGTTGACGTGGTCGCATCGCATCCGGATTCGCTGGCATCTCCGGCGCTGTCCGCATTGCTGCAGTGCTTTCGAGTTCGAGGCCAAGCTCAAGGAGTTGATCCGGGAGCGAGGCTGTGACGAGCCGCCCCCGGAACTATTCGATCGTCTGCATGCGTTGATACAGCAAGAAACAGGCGAGATCTCCTGACGGGGGGCCTCTCCCCGAGGAATGAGACTTACGAGACCATGGCTGACAACGTCCTCAGGGGCAAGCGGATCATGGGGAACAACAGAGCCCCCAAGACCAACACCGAGCAGCGGAGCTGTGCCAAGGAAGGATGTGACACGCTCCTGTCCCGCTACAACCGGCGCGAGTACTGCTTTGCCCACGCCCCAACCCGATTCCCGCGGCTGCGGGGCCGGGTCGTGCCAGAGTCCTAGCGATCCAGTTGGGCCGGTCGTGCCGTGAGGGCACCTCACGGGGGCCGAGCGCTTCCACTATCCTGCCGGCGATGATGCGATGCTCCCTCGTCCACGGCTTCCCCGTTCTGGTGTCGGCGCTGTTCTCAGTGCCGGGAGGCGCGGCGGCTGACGGCGTCCAGTGAGCCTGTTCCACCGCCCAGCACAGCGTCGCGGTAGGCCCCGGTCACGTAGTACGTTGCCGGCATGAGCGCCATGAACTGGGACCTCGCCCGATCGATGGCCACCCGCTTCGCCGGCAGTTACCCGCTCGAAGGCACGTATCACGAGTCCCGACTCGCCGAGCAGGCGCCCGGGCTCGTTGCTCGCGCCTCGGCGCTGGTCGAGGAGGAGACGGGGTTGCACGCCTCGGGGGCGCCCGAAGTGAGCGTTGTGTCCCGCCGGAAGTGGGCCGAGGCCAACATCTCCTCGTTCTCGATCCTGATGGGTCCCGTCGAGGAGCGACTGAGCCGGCATCGGGGGATAGGGCGCAACGTCGCCGGCCGAGTGATGGCGACCGAGCTCGGCGCAGTGCTCGGCCTCCTGTCACGCCGGGTCCTCGGGCAGTACGAGCTGGTGCTTCCCACCTCCAGCGGGGGGACGGGCGACACCATGATGTTCGTCGGCGGCAACGTGCTGGCGATCGAACGCCAGCAGGAGTTCAATCCCGACGAGTTCCGATTCTGGGTGGCCCTGCACGAGTGCACCCACCGCCTTCAATTCATGGCGGTGCCCTGGATGCGCGGCTACTTCCTCGGGCTCGTCGATGAGCTGATGGCTTCGGCGAAACCCGAGAAGGATCGTGTATCACGCATGACCACCGAGATTCGGGCGGCGTCCGCCGAGGGGCGCCCGCTGATGGACGAGAAGGGCCTCTTCGGGCTGCTTGCCTCGCCCGAGCAGCGGGAGGTCATCGATCGGGTCCAGGCGCTCATGTCGCTGCTCGAAGGGCATGGTCATGTCGTCATGGATCGGGTGGGAGCGCGCGAGCTCCTCACCCAGGCACGGATGTCGCGACTGCTCAAGGCTCGCCGGCAGGACCCGCGGACGATGATGCTCATGCGGGCGATCGGGCTCGAGATGAAGATCCGCCAGTACGAGTTGGGAGCCGAGTTCGTGGCCGGGGTGGAGCATCACGCCGGCTGGGCGGCGCTCGACGCCGCCTGGGAGCGCCCCGAGAACCTCCCGACGCTGGCCGAGATCGAGAATCCGGTGCTGTGGCTCGAACGCGTCGCCTAGAGGAGACCGCCGAGGCGGTGGCGGCCGCCGTCGCTTCTTCGCTTCCACCCGGCGAGGTGGTGATCGCGCTCGGCGGAGGTGCCGATTCGGCGGTGGCAGCTTGGGCCTGCCGGCAGGTAGCCGGAGCCGACCGGATCCGTGCGTGCCACATCGATCACGGTTGGCCTGGCTCACCGGCTCTGGGGCGGGCGGCGGTCTCGCTGGCGGCACACCTCGGCATCGCCCTTCACGTCGTCACGATCGATGTGCCGCCCGGCCCGTCGCCGGAGGGCGCGGCTCGTCTCGCCAGGCTCGAAGCGCTCGAAGCGGAAGCGGGCGAGGCGGCGGTGGTCATGGGTCACCAAGCGGACGATCTCGCCGAAACCGTGCTCGGCAATCTGGTGAGAGGAGCCGGCACTGAAGGGCTTGGCGGTATCACGCCGAGCCGCGGCCGCTTCGTGAGGCCGCTGCTGGGCTTCACCCGGGCGGATCTGCGCGACCTGGCGCGCTTTCTCGAGCTGCCGTTCGTCGACGATCCGGCCAACGAAGACCGATCGGCGAGGCGCAACGTGCTGCGGCACGAGATCATCCCTCTGCTCGAAGCGCGTTTGAATCCGCAGCTGCGCCCGGCTTTGGTGCGTGCCGCCGTCAGCCTGCAGGACGACGAGGCTGCTCTTCAAGAGCTGGCGGACGCGGTGCCCATTCACCGTGACGGCGAGGCAGTGTTGATCCCGGTGGCGCCACTGGTTACCGTTTCGCCGGCGGTGGCGTCTCGCGTGATCCGCCGGGCCTTGCGCATGGCGCATCCTCCGTATCCGGGAAGGAGCCGCGAGATCGGCGTAGTGCTGGCGGCGGCGACCGGCCGGCGGAGAGGCGGAGATCTCAGCGGGGGTTTCGCTGCCGTGAGGGAAGGGCCCTTCGTAACGATCCATCAGCCCGCTCGAGCGGCGCCGGTGATCGATGTGACGCCCCTTCCGGTACCGGGCCGGGTGGAAGGCGACGGCTGGGTCATCTCCAGCCGGTATGCCGATGTCGGAGCCGGACCGGTGTCGCTCGGTCGACGCCGTTGTCGACTGGGGGCCGACCTCGCCAAGGCCGACCTGGCCGTGCGGAGCGCTCGCCGCGGCGACCGAGTCGACGTGGGGAACGGAACCAAGGCGGTGACGACAGCGCTCGCTGAAGCCGGGATCCCGCTGCGCAAACGGCTCGGTTGGCCGCTGGTCGTGGCCCGTGGGAAGATTGCCTGGTTGGCCGGGGTGCGGAGCGCGGCGTGGGCGGGTTTCACGCCCCGTGACAGAACCGGCGTTGAGTTGACGATGGAAAGGCGAGGTCCGTGAAGGTCGATCGTGTGTTGATCACCGCCGAGGACATCGATGCCAAGCTCGCCGAGATGGGAGCGGCGATCACGCGCGACTACGAGGGCAAGGACCTCCTCATGGTCGGTGTCCTGAAGGGTGCGTTCATGGTGATGGCCGATCTGGCCCGTCACGTCCAGCTCCCGGTGGAGTTCGACTTCATGGCCGTTTCGTCGTACGGGGCGTCGACCAAGACGTCGGGAGTGGTGCGGATCCTCAAGGATCTCGATGAGCAGATCGCCGGACGGCACGTGCTCATCATCGAGGACATCATCGACTCCGGTCTCACCCTTCACTACCTGATGCGAAATCTGCGAGTGCGCGCCCCGGCGTCGCTCGAGCTGGCGGCGCTGCTGGTCAAGGAGGGGGTCGAGCGGCCGCCACTCGAGGTTCGCTACGAGGGGTTTCACATCCCGCAGGGGTTCGTGGTGGGGTATGGGCTCGACTACGGCGAGAAGCTCCGCAATCTCCCGTACATCGGGTTGGTGGAGGAGGCCTGAGGCGTTCGGTGCTCACGGCGGCCACATGGCGGCTCTTCCGGCCTCGTCGGTGGGGCCGACAAGACGCTACCGGCGCCGTTCCCGATCCCGGATAGCGCTCTCGACCGCATAAGATGGAATGCCGAAAAGGCCGGGGAGAGGCCCGGCGACAAGGAGAAACGTGAGCCGAACCGCACGCACCGTCATCGTGTACCTCGTCGTCGTGATTGTCGTCATGGTGGCGGTGAACGCGTTCGTCCAGGAGGCCAACGAGCCCACGGAGCTGTCGCTGCCCGAGTTCCAGGCCGCGCTGGCCGAGCAGCACATCGCCTCCGTCACCATGAAGACGAAGTCCGACGAGCTCGAGGGTGAGTTCGCCACAGGCGTGAATCTCCCCGGCGCCAACAACGGTTTTCTCGTTCCCTATCCGAATGAGTACGAGGGCGCGCTGACCCAGCAGATCATCGACGCAGGCGTCGAGGATTTCGAAACCGACGCCGAGAATCCGTCGCTTCTCCAGTGGTTCATGGGAACGATCCTCCCGTACCTGCTCATCTTCGGGGTCTTCATCTTCATCCTGATGCAGATGCAGGGTGGCGGGAATCGGGTGATGCAGTTCGGCAAGGCGCGAGCCAAGCAGGTCACCAAGGACATGCCGAAGGTGACCTTCAAGGACGTTGCCGGCGCCGAGGAGGCAGTTGAGGAGCTGCAAGAGATCGAGGAGTTCCTCGAGAGCCCCGGCAAGTTCCGTGCCATCGGGGCCAAGATCCCCAAGGGTGTGCTGCTCTACGGGCCGCCGGGCACCGGCAAGACGCTGCTGGCGCGAGCCATCGCAGGCGAGGCCGGGGCGCCGTTCTTCTCGATCTCCGGGTCGGATTTCGTCGAGATGTTCGTCGGGGTGGGCGCCAGCCGGGTGCGGGACCTCTTCGACCAGGCGAAGCAGAATGCCCCGGCGATCGTCTTCATCGACGAGATCGACGCCGTCGGCCGCCATCGCGGTGCCGGGTTGGGCGGCGGGCACGACGAGCGGGAGCAGACGCTCAACCAGTTGCTGGTCGAGCTGGATGGGTTCGACGTGAACACCGGGGTGATCGTGATCGCCGCCACCAACCGGCCCGACATTCTCGACCCGGCGCTGCTGCGACCGGGACGCTTCGATCGCCAGGTCGTCCTCGACCGCCCTGACCTGCGGGGCCGCGAGGCCATCCTCGAGGTGCACTCGAAGGGCAAGCCGTTCGCGGACGGGATCGAGATGAAGGTGCTCGCCCGCCAGACACCGGGCTTCACCGGCGCCGACCTCGCCAACCTCATCAACGAGGCCGCGCTGCTGACCGCCCGGCGCAACAAGGACCGGATCAGCATGGACGAGCTCGAGGAGGCGATCGACCGCGTCATCGCCGGCCCCGAACGCCGCAGCAGGGTGATCTCGGATGAGGAGAGGAAGCTCACCGCGTACCACGAGGGCGGTCACGCCCTCGTGGGCCACGTGCTTCCCAGCCTCGATCCGATCCACAAGGTCACGATCATCCCCCGTGGGCGGGCGGGCGGGTACACGCTGGCTCTCCCGACCGAGGACAAGTACTACCAGAGGCGCAGCGAGCTGGTCGACCAGCTCGCCTACGCTCTCGGCGGCCGCACTGCCGAAGAGATCGTCTTCGGCGATCCAAGCACCGGGGCGTCGAACGACATCGAAGGGGCCACCGAACTGGCTCGTCGCATGGTGACGGAGTACGGCATGAGCGACAAGCTCGGCCCGCTGCGCTACGGCCGGCCCGAGGCCGAGGTGTTCCTCGGTCGCGACTACGCCCGCGGCAACGAGATGTCCGATGAGGTGGCGGCCGCCATCGACGAGGAGATCCGCAAGCTGATGACGCAGGCCCACGAAGAGGCCCGCTCGATTCTGATGACCCATCGGGACACGCTCGATGCGGTCGCCACAGAGTTGCTGGAGCGCGAGACGCTCGACGCCAAAGAGGTCGCAGAGATCTTCGGGGACCTCCCCAAGTGGGAGCACACCGAGACGGCGGCCATCCGCATCCGCTTGCCGAACGACGACCGGCTGAACGACAGGAGCCGGGTGGCGACGCAGGCTTCATCGGACGATCCTCACCCGAGTAAGGATTGACCACGTGATGTCGGACTGGTCGCCCATCACGTGGCGGCTTCGCAGCCGAACCCTCACGACGGCAGATCACACCCTGATCATGGGCGTCCTCAACGTCACTCCCGATTCGTTCTCTGACGGGGGCCGTTTCTTCCCGGACGACACGGTTGCCGTCGATGCGGCCATCGTCCATGGCAGAGCCATGTACGAGCAGGGAGCGGACATCGTCGACGTGGGCGGAGAGTCGACTCGCCCCGGCGCCACTGCAGTGCCCGAGGACGAGGAGGTGGACAGGGTGGTGCCGGTGGTGGCCGGGCTGGTGGATGAGGGCGTTGTGGTGTCCGTCGACACCACAAAACCGGCGGTGGCTCGCGCCGCGCTGGATGCCGGGGCGGAGGCGGTCAACGACGTGACGGCGCTCGGCGACCCCGCAATGGTCGCGGCGTGTGCCGAAGCCGGTGCCGGGGTGGTGTTGATGCACATGCAGGGCGCACCACGCACCATGCAGATCGATCCTCGCTACGACGACGTCCTGGCCGACGTCGGCAGTGCACTTCGAGCGTGGGCCGGGCGAGCTGAGGCCTCCGGCATCGCCCACGATCGCATCTGCCTCGATCCCGGCATCGGGTTCGGGAAGACTCCGGCTCACAATCTCGCGCTGCTCTGCGGCCTCGACGACTTGGCGGGGATGGGGTATCCGATCGTGCTCGGCGCCTCCCGCAAGAGCCTGCTCGGGGCAATTCTGGAGAGAGCCGGGCACCCGGCGTCCCCTGAGGCGAGGGACCCGGCTACCGGCGCCACGCTCGCTTTGGCGATCCGGGCAGGTGTTGGCGTTCTCCGAGTCCACAATGTGGCCGCGGCAGTGCAGGTGGGGCGTGTGGCCGACGCTATCGTGCGGTTCTCGCGTGGCGACGATGAAGGGGCATGAGAGGTGGCAGGTCTCGAGCCAAGAGGGTTCACTTGGGTGATCGCAGGTCGCCTCGCGATCTCCGAGAGAATCGGGGGGCACGGTTTTCAGCACCGACGGGTGCGCCGTGAGGAAGAGATCATCTGGCTCTCCGAGCAGGGGATCAACACGGTGCTGTCGTTGCTGACGAGCAATCAGAACCAGGCCGCGTACGAGATCGCGGGATTCCGATTTTTGCACTATCCCGTCGATGCCGACCTCGACGAGGAGGACGCGGCCGGAGTGTTCGCCGTCTTCGACGAGGCGCTGCGGCCCGCCGGCGCCTCGGTCCTGGTTCATCGGGATCTGATCGATGACCTGCTCGTCGGCCTGCTCGGCGGCTATCTGGTTCATGCCGGCCTGATCAAGGATCCGGTGGTGGCGACCTCGGTGATCCAGGAGATCGCCGGCCGTGCCCTCGGGCCCGCGGGCCGGCGATTCATCGTGTCTGGGACCTGAGCGATGTCTGTCCGGGCCGCCATCGGGCTCGGGTCGAATCTCGGAGACAGGGCCGGTCACCTCGATGTCGGCCTCGCAGGTCTCGCGAAGCTCGGTGACGTCGTCTCGGTATCCTCCCTGTACGAGTCGGTTCCGGTGGGGGGCCCGGAGCAGCCGCCGTACCTGAACGCGGTGGCCGTGCTCGACACGGATCTGTCTGCCCGCCGCCTCCTCGACGAGTGCCTCGCCATCGAGTCCGCCGCCGGGCGGGTGCGGGAGGAGCGGTGGGGGCCGCGCACGCTCGATCTCGATCTGTTGCTCTATGGGACTGTCTCTGTCGATGAACCCGGCCTCACCGTTCCCCATCCGCTGCTCACGCAGCGTCGGTTCGTGCTCGCCCCTCTGCTCGAGGCCTGGCCCGACGCGGTCCTCCCGGACGGCACCGCTATCGCCGGTCTAACGGAGGCCGTTGCCGATCAGTCCGTGCTGCGGCTGGGCGACTTCGAGACACGTCGCCTCTCGATGGCGATGTTCTTGGTGGCGGGTGTGCTGGCGGTTGTGCTCTGGCTTGTCTGGGGATGGCTGCTCTGAGGGCCGGGGGAGCCTTTTGCCCTTCTCGGCCGCTCTCTCGCTCTTCCTCTTGAGGGGAGGTCTCTCCCCCGAACGGGGAGCGTCGCAGGAGGAGCCGAAGGCGACTGATGCGACGAGGGTGTTTCCTGCCACCCCGTGCCCCCCTCGGCTCGAACGCCACCTACGGTGGCGCCGCCTCCTGCGGTGGCGCTTCGCCGGTCCCCCCCTGGTCCCAGGGGGGACGAAGAAACCAGCGGCTCAGCAGCCGTCGTTCCAGTCCGGATCCCAGGTGTCGAGTCTCGCTTGCAACGCGCCTGATACTGCGGTCAAACACCCCGTTTGGCTGAACAGAAACACGTCCGTACTCGCCGGTATGGCGAGCAGTGACTCGGGAACGGCCCCCGCCAGGCTGTTGTGGTCGAGGTAGAGGCTCGAGAGGCCGGTGAGGTTGCCGAGTTCCATCGGGATCGGCCCGGTGAGGCTGTTGTAGTTGAGCCACAGATATTCGAGGCTGGTGAGGTAACCGAGTTCGGCTGGCATCGGCCCGGACAGGTCGTTGCCGTAGAGCTGCAGCGATGTGAGGTTGGCGAGGTCGCCGAACTCAGCCGGGATCGACCCCGACAGGCTGTTGCTCGCGAGGGTCAAGGAGTCGAGGTTGGTGAGGTTGCCGAGCTCGGGTGGGATCGACCCCGACAAGCTGTTGTAGCCGAGGTATAGCTCCTCGAGATTGGTGAGGTCGGCGAGGTCGACCGGGATCGACCCGGTGAGGCTGTTGTAGCCGAGGTACAGGTTGGTGATGTGGCCGGTGTCGCAGGTGACGCCGTCCCAGGTGCAGACGGCGGTGTTGGTGAGCCATCCGGTGTTGTTGACCCAGTTGGGTCCGTCGGTGGAGTCGTAGAGGGCGACGAGGGCGTCGCATTCAGCCTCAGGCACCGACGTTTGAATGACGCATCCCGGCCATCCGATGACCGGTGGGGACCCGAAAGCCCGGTACAAGAAGGCGGCCATTTGACCGCGGGTGACGTTGTCGTTGGGGCAGAACATGGTGTTGTCAGGCGGATTGCAGCCGTAGGTGACCCCGGCAGCCGCCAACTTCTCGATGTCGGCTTCGAAGATCGAATCGTCGTCGTCGACGAAATCAGTGTCA
>CAZMSN010000048.1:0-13165 GCA_964569015.1 uncultured Acidimicrobiaceae bacterium
CTGCTCATCAACCATCCGCTGGACTGCCCGGTCTGCGACAAGGGTGGGGAGTGCCCCCTCCAAGACCAGACCCTGGCGTACGGCCCTGCAGAGAGCCGCTTCGTCGAGGAGAAACGACACTTCGACAAGCCGATCCCCATCTCCGACCTGGTCCTCCTCGATCGGGAACGCTGCATCCTGTGCGGCCGCTGCACCCGCTTCAGCGACGAGATCTCGGGTGACCCGCTCATCGAGTTCGTCGAGCGAGGGAACCACACCCAGGTTCTCACGTTCCCCGGCGAGCCCTTCACCTCCTACTTCTCGGGCAATACCGTCCAGATCTGCCCGGTCGGGGCTCTCACCGCCACGCCGTACCGGTTCAAGGCGCGGCCGTGGGACCTGAGAGCCGTCGAGAGCGTTTCGATGGTCGACGCAGTCGGCTCCAAAGTGTCGGTCCAGGCGAGCCAGAACCAGGTGGTGAGGATCGATGGTGTCGACAACGAGCCCACCAATCAGGGCTGGCTCTCGGACAAGGACCGTTACTGCTTCGAGTACGTCAACTCCACCGAGCGCCTCACGATGCCGCTGGTGAAGCGCGACGGCGAGCTGCATGAAGCATCGTGGGGTGAGGCGTTGGAGCTGGTGGCCGACCGTCTCGGCCGTTTTCCCGGTGCCGAGGTGGCGGGACTCGGAGGAGCCCGCAACACCAACGAGGAAGCCTTCGCCTTCGGCAGATTCCTGCGCACTGTGATCGTCACGCCCCACATCGACGCTCAGCTCGGAGACGGGCTCGATCCCCAGTTCCTCGCCGCTGTGACCCCACGGGCCACGATCCCCGATCTCGGAAAGGCCAAGACCATCCTCCTGTGGGCCGCGGATCTCAAGGAGGAGTACCCGGTGCTCTACCTCCGGGTCCGCCGCGCCGTCACCGCGCTCGGAGTGACCCTCGTCGTCATTCACCCACGCCGCACCGGCCTGCACGATGTGGCCGCCCACACCGTCGCCTACCGGCCGGGGACCGGTCCCGAGGTGCTGCGCCGGCTGATGTCCGCGAGAGGAGCGGGGCGCCTCGCCGCCGCCCGTAAGGCGCTGCGGCAAGGTCCGGCGGTGGCCATCGTCGGGCGCACCGGGCTGGCTGAGGACCACCGCCTCGCTGAGGCCGTCGCCGCCTTCGTGAGAGATCTTCCAGGCGGCAAGGTCATGCCGCTCGCCCGGCGCGGCAACGTCTTTGGTGCTCTCGACATGGGGCTGGCGCCCACGTTGTTGCCCGGCCGCGTCTCGGCGATCGGTGGTGAGGGGCGGAAGCGCCTCGAAGAGCGGTGGGGGCCGCTGCCGGAGGAGACAGGCCGCGACGCCACCGGCATCCTGCGGGGCTTGCGGGATGGCGAGCTGCGGGCGTTGGTGATGCTTGGAACCGATCCCGTCCGGGATCACCCCGATCCACAGCTCGCCCGCGCCGCCCTCGAGAAGGCGGATTTCGTGGTGGCGTTCGACCTCTTTCTCAGCGACTCTGCCAGGCTCGCCGACGTCGTGCTCCCTGCTGAGGGATTCGGCGAGGTCGAAGGCACCGTCACCAACCTCGAGGGGCGGGTCCAGAAGGTGAACCGGCTCATCCCCGGTCCGGGTCAGACCCGCGCCGTTTGGTCGGCGCTCGACGACCTGTCCCGCCGCATGGGCGGCATGCTTGGTGCCACCTCCGCCGAGGCGATCGCTGAGGAGATCCGCTTGGTGGCTCCCGCTTACGCCGGGATCTCCTGGGATCTGCTCGACTGGGGCGAAGGGCGCGAAGGCGTCGTGGTTCCCACCGGCGACGGCCATCAGCCCCTCGAATACATCCCGGTCGACCCCGGTCTCCCGTCGACCGAGGAGGGGTGGGGCCTCCACCTGGGCCGTGTGCTCTACGACGACGGCGTATTGACCCGGATGAGCCCCTCGCTGGCCCCGCTGTCGGCCGAGGCCCGAGCATATGTGCATCCGGCGGATGCCGCCGCGGCGTCGCTGCACGCCGGGGTGCGGGTCACGGTGGCCGGGGCAACGGGAAGTGTCGGATTGCCACTCGGCATTGATCCCAGCCTCGTGCCCGGGACCGTGTACGTGCCTGCCAACCTGGCGGCGACGTCCGGACTGGATGCGTCGCCTGTGGTCACCGTCACGCCGGTAGGAGGGGAGGCCTGATGCTGAGCGGATGGGAGGTCTTCCTGGAGGCGGCGATCAAGGCGGTGGCCGTCCTCGCCATGCTGCTCACCGTCACCATCGTGCTGGTGTGGCTGGAGCGCAAGATCGTCGCCGACATGCAGAACCGGATCGGCCCCTATCGGGCGGGACCCTGGGGCATCCTCCAGACGGTCGCCGACGGCCTCAAGCTCTTCCTCAAGGAGCCGGTCACGCCCCGCAAGGTCCAGCTCGGCCTCTACCTCGCCGCTCCGGTAGCGGCTCTGATCCCGGCGCTGCTCATCTTCCTCGTGATCCCGATCGGGGAGCCGTTCACCATCGGAGACCGTGTCATCGAGCTCTCGGGGACCGACCTCAATGTCGGCATTCTCTACATCCTCGCTCTGTCCTCGATGGCGGTGTACGCGGTGGTGCTCGCCGGGTGGTCGTCCGGCTCCAAGTACCCGCTGCTGGGCGCAGTCCGGGCCAGTGCGCAGATGATCTCGTACGAGGCGGCCATGGGACTGGCGCTGATCCCGGTCATCGTGTTCACCGGCACCACCTCCCTCACCGGCATTGTCGATGCCCAGGCCGGGGACGTGGCGGGGTTCCTCGGCGTGTGGAACGTGGTGTTGGTGCCTTCGTTCGTGATCTTCTTCATCGCCGGGATCGCCGAGACCAACCGCGCCCCGTTCGACCTGGTCGAAGCCGAGAGTGAGCTCGTCGGCGGCTACCACACCGAGTACTCGGGCTTCCGCTTCGCGATGTTCTTCCTCGCCGAGTACATCAACATCTTCAACATCTCCGCCATCACGGTGACGCTCTTCCTCGGGGGGTGGCACGGGCCCGACTTCGGTGCCTCGGCCGGCATCGCCTGGGCTCTCCCCATCGTGTGGTTCTTCTTCAAGACGTTCCTGCTGCTCTTCGTCTTCATCTGGGTGAGAGCGACACTGCCCCGGATGCGGTACGACCAGTTGATGAGCTTCGGCTGGAAGCGGCTCATCCCGCTCAGCCTGTTGTGGATCGCGTTGTCGACCTTGGCCGTCGCCTACCGGCGGCTCGGCCTGCCATGGACGTGAGGATGGAGCGAATGGGTTGGTTCTCACAGATGCTCGGTCCCTTCCAGGGCTTCGCCACGACCTTCCGGCAGATGTTCAGGCGGCGCGTCACCACCTCCTATCCGGCCGAGAAGCGCGTCAAGCCTCAGCGGTTCCACGGTCGGCACATCCTGAACCGATATCCCGACGGCATGGAGAAATGCATCGGGTGTGAGCTGTGCGCCGGGGTCTGCCCTGCTCGCTGCATCTATGTCCGTGGCGCCGACAACCCGCCGGACGCGCCGGTCTCGCCGGGGGAGCGATTCGGGTTCGTGTACGAGATCAACATGCTGCGGTGCATCTTCTGCGGCCTCTGCGTCGAGGCTTGCCCCACCGAGGCGATCACGATGACCCACCTCTTCGAGATGTCCGTTACCGATCGTGACGAGGCGATCTACACCAGGGCGGAGCTGCTCGTCGAGCCGGATGGGACCCCCAATCACCCGCAGCCCGCCAATCCATTGATCGACCTCGCCGAGTTGCGTCTCGGGTCGGGCTGGCTGCGGGCGACATCGCCGTCGGGACGCGCCGACCATGAGGGAATCACGGCCTGGACGCCATCGGCCACCGCCGGTGAGCTGCCGCCGGAGCAGGGCCAGCGTCGGGAAGCGCCGGGCGGCGCACCCTCGAACGGGGAGGCACCGGCGTGATCGAGGTACTCGTCTTCGCCATCTTCGCCGTCGTCGCCGTCGCTGGCGCCATAACGCTGGTGGCGGCTCGCAACCCGGTGCACTCAGCGATCGGGCTGCTGGTCACGATGTTCTCGGTGGCGGTGTTCTACGTGCTCAACGGCGCCCACTTCCTCGCAGTCGTGCAAGTGCTGATCTACGCCGGCGCCGTGATGACCCTGTTCCTGTTCGTCATCATGCTCATCGGGGTGGACAAGACCGAAGACCGCCAGGAGCGCATCCCCTTCCATCGACCGATCGTGATCGGACTCGGTGCCGGCCTCCTGGTGCTGATCCTGCTCGCAGGGCGTGCCACATGGGTGATCATGGGGGGGCATTCGGGAACTGCAATCGGCACCATCGAGGACATCTCGGGCGAGCTCTTCGGGACGTGGATGTTGCCGTTCCAATCGACCGTGCTGCTGCTCACCATTGCCGCGGTGGGCACCGTGGCGTTGGCTCGCTACCCGGGCCGGCGCCGCCGCACCCGCGAGTTCGACGCCGGCGAGGACCGCGAGCCGGAGGTGGAAGACTGATGGAAGTCACCGGAGGCTGGTACATGGCGCTCGGGGCGGTGCTGTTCTGCATCGGCGCCGCCGGGATGCTGCTGCGCCGCAACGCCCTGGTCATGTTCATGTCGATCGAGCTGATGCTCAACGCGGTCAATCTCAGTTTCGTGGCAGCCGGCAACGAGCTCGGCGTGCTCGACGGGCAACTCGCCGCGCTGTTCGTGATGGTGGTGGCGGCCGCAGAGGTCACCGTCGGCCTCGCCATCATCGTGATGGTGTTCCGGAAGCGGGCGACTGCCAGCGTCGACGAGCTGTCGGGGATGGGGGGATAGCCGATGGTCGACTTCATCTGGCTCGTGATCGCCCTGCCGCTGCTCGGCGCCGTCGGTCTCCTGTTCTTCGGACGGCCCCTCGCACGGCGTTTCGGCGAGCCGGGTGCCGGATGGGTGGCGTCGGCGACGGTGATCGCCTCGTTCGTGATCGCTCTGGTGGCGGCGATCGACTTCTTCAGGGGCGGTGGGGGCGCCGAACCACACCGGATCCTGCTGTTCGAGTGGATCCCCGGCCTCGGCATCGACTTCGAGTTGCTGTGGGATCCGCTGTCTGCGCTCATGACGTTGGTGGTCACCGGCGTCGGCGCTCTCATCCACGTCTACTCGATCGGGTACATGCGCGGCGACCCGGGCTACCTGCGCTTCTTCAGCTACCTGAACTTCTTCGTCGTTTCCATGCTGACGTTGGTGCTCGGCGACAACTTCGCCGTGCTGTTCCTCGGCTGGGAGCTGGTGGGGCTCAGCTCGTACCTGCTGATCTCGTTCTGGTTCGAGAAGCCGCCGGCGGCGGCGGCCGGCAAGAAGGCGTTCGTCGTCAATCGGATCGGCGACTTCGGATTCCTCGTCGCCCTCATGATGATCTTCGTCACGTTCGGGTCGCTCAACTTCAGCGAGGTGTTCGAGCAGGCGCCCGCTCTGCTCTCCGACGGCGGCATCACGGTGACCGTCATCACGCTGCTGTTGCTGGCCGGCGCCGCCGGCAAGTCGGCGCAACTCCCGCTCTACGTGTGGCTCCCCGACGCCATGGAGGGCCCGACTCCGGTCTCCGCGCTCATCCACGCCGCCACGATGGTGACCGCCGGTGTCTACATGGTGGCGCGCACCGGGGTGCTGTTCGAACTCGCCCCGGTCTCGGCGGCTGTGGTCGCCACCGTCGGCGCCGTCACCGCCCTCTTCGCCGCCACCGTCGCGGTGGGCCAGCGGGACATCAAGCGCATCCTGGCGTATTCGACGATCAGTCAGCTCGGGTACATGTTCCTCGGAGTCGGCGTCGCTGCATACGCCGCCGGCATGTTCCACCTCATGACCCACGCCTTCTTCAAGTCTCTGCTCTTCCTCGGCGCCGGGTCGGTGATCCATGCCGTGGCCGGCGAGCAGAGCGTGTGGAAGATGGGGGGTCTGCGCAGGCTCCTGCCGGTCACGTACGGCACCATGCTCGTCGGATGGCTCGCCATCAGCGGGATCCCACCCCTCTCGGGCTTTTGGTCGAAGGACGAGATCCTCGCGGCCACTTACACCAAAGGCGGCTGGTACGTCGCACTGTGGGGCATCGGGGTGGTGACCGCCGGTCTCACCGCCTTCTATATGAGCCGGCTCATCTTCCTCACCTTCTGGGGAGAGTCCCGCTGGGACGAGGGCATCGAGCCGCACGAGGCACCGGCGGTGATGACCCGGCCGCTGATCGGCCTCGCCGCCCTGGCTGCCGTCGGTGGGTTGTTGAACACCCCGTGGAAGCCGGTCGTGGAGCATTTCCTGGAACCGGCTTTCGAGGGGATGCAGCAGGCCTCTCTGCCTGAAGGGGCAACACCTTGGCTTCTGGCGCTGATCTCGATCGGCGCCGCGCTGGTCGGCATCCTCTACGCCTACCACCGATACGTCGAGGCCACCCTTCCCGACGAGAGCACGGCGGTGTGGAGCCTGCTCGAAGAGGGCTACCACGTCGACGACCTCTACGGAGCCGCGCTGGTGCTCCCGGGCAAGCGACTGGCTGAGGTCGCCGCATTCCAGGCCGACGTCAAGGTCGTCGACGGAACGGTGAACGGAGTCGGCGCGATGGTCAAGGAGGCCGCCGCTCGCCTCAAGCCCCTGCAGTCGGGATGGGTGCGCAGTTACGGTGCCGCCATCCTCTTCGGTGCCGTTGGGGTGCTGTTGATCCTCCTCGTGCGGGGAGGTGGGCTGTGACCATCGCCCTGCTGGTCGTGCTCCCGCTGGTGGGTGCCCTGGCGGTTGCGCTCGTTCCCAAGAGCCGTAGGGAGATGCTGTTCCCGCTCGCCCTCGCGATGAGCATTCCGCCGCTGGCGGTCGCCTGCTACATCCTGTGGGAGTTCCGGGTCGGCGAGGCGGATTTCCAGTTCACCCAGCAGGTTCTGTGGTACGAGCCGTGGGGTATCTCGTGGAACGTCGGCATCGACGGGATCTCGCTGCTGCTGGTGCTGCTCACCGCGCTCCTGTTCCCTCTCTCGATCGCAGCGTCGCGGTCGATCGACAAGGACCTCAAGATGTACCTGGTCACCATGCTGGTGCTCGAGACCGGCCTGCTCGGGGTGTTCGTCGCCCTCGACCTGATCCTCTTCTTCGTGTTCTTCGAGATCACCCTGGTTCCCATGTATCTGCTGATCGGCATCTGGGGGACCGGTCGCAGAGCGTACGCCGCCGTCAAGTTCGCGTTATACACCGCGTTCGGGTCGGCCCTGATGCTGATCGGGATCGTGTGGCTCGGGGTGCTCGGCGGCACGTTCGACTTCCGGAAGCTGCTCGAGCTCCAGCTCACCGGCACTCAGCAGATGTGGCTGTTCTTGGGCTTCGGGCTGGCCTTCGCCATCAAGGTGCCGCTGTTCCCGTTCCACACCTGGCTTCCCGACGCCCACACCGAGGCCCCCACCGCCGGTTCGGTGCTGCTCGCCGGGGTGCTGCTCAAGCTGGGCGCATATGGCTTCATCCGCTTCAACCTGACCCTGTTCCCGGAGGCATCGGTGCGGCTCGCTCCTTGGCTGGCGGCGCTGGCGGTGATCGGCATCGTGTATGGGGCCGCGGTGGCGATCGTGCAGCCCGACGTGAAGCGGCTCGTTGCCTACTCTTCGGTGAGCCACCTCGGCTTCATCGTCCTCGGCATCTTTGCGATGACGAGCCAGGGTCTCCAGGGCGGCGTCATCCAGATGGTGAACCACGGGCTCACCACCGGGGCGCTGTTCCTGCTCGTTGGAATGATCTACGACCGGCGCCACACCCGGCAGATCGACGAGTTCGGGGGCGTCGCCTCCGTGATGCCCCTCTTCGCCGGCGCCTTCCTGTTCACGGCCTTCGCCTCGATTGGGCTGCCCGGCCTGAACGGCTTCGTCGGCGAGCTCGAGATCCTGCTCGGCACCTACCTTCGCTTCCCGGTGGCGGCGGTGATCGCCGCTACCGGCGTGGTCCTCGCCGCTATCTACCTCTTGTGGGCATACGAGCGCATCTTCACCGGCCCGCTCACCCGGCCGGAGAACGAGAGGCTGCTCGACCTCGACTTCCGTGAGAAAGCGATCCTGGTCCCGATCGTGGTGCTGGTTGTGTTCCTCGGTGTCTACCCGAAGCCGGCCCTCGACCGGATCGAGCCTTCGGTCGGAGTGGTGCTGGAACGCATCGAGGCGAGCACCGGCTTCGACGTTCCCCAGTTCGGCGACCCGGCCGATCTCGTGGACATCGCCGGCGAGACGGTGGGGGAGGAGTAGCCAGTGGAGAACATCGCCTTCCTTCCCATCGGGCCCGAAGTGGTGCTCCTCGGCGGGGCGGTGCTGGTACTGATGGCCGCAGTGGCGCTCAACCTCGGCCGGCGCGACTGGGCGATCGTGGCCGGTGTGTCGCTCGTCTCCTCGTTTCTCCTGGCTTGGGTGCAGTGGCTGCGCGTCGACGACGTGGGCACCCAGCTGGCATTCTCGGCGAGGGGCATGTCCACCGTCCGCTCTCCGATGGTCATCATGGATGCTTTCTCCGCCTTTGGCGGCATGCTCCTATTCCTCGTCGCCCTCCTCGCGGTGGCGGCGTCGTGGCGCCTCGTTGCCGAGCTGGGGACGCGTGGGGCCGAGTTCGTTGCGCTGCTGCTGTTGGCGACTGCCGGGCTGCACATCATGGTGATCTCAGCGAACCTCGTCATGCTGTTCATCGGGCTGGAGACGGCCTCGATCGCCCTCTACGTCGTGGCCGGGTTCGCGCGCACCGAGCCGCATTCCGATGAATCGGCGCTCAAGTACTTCCTGCTTGGCTCGTTCGCATCTGCGGTCTTCCTGTACGGCATCGCCCTGGTGTTCGCTGCCACCGGATCGGTCTCGATCTACGGAAGCGGCGGCATCTTGTCCTTCTTCCGCGATGCCCCGGTGGCGCTCCTCGACGTCGGCGTCTTGCTCGCCGGGATCGCGCTCATGATCGTGGGGCTCGGGTTCAAGGTCTCGGCGGCGCCGTTCCACCAGTGGGCGCCCGATGTGTACCAGGGCGCCGCCTCCGGCGCGGTCCCGCTCATGGCAGCCGGAGTGAAAGTCGCCGGGTTCGCCGCGATGGCCAGGGTGCTGGTGGGCGCCTTCCCCTCCCGAATCGACGACTGGTCTCCGGTCCTGGCCGTGCTCGCCGCACTCTCGGTGGTGGTGGGAACCCTGGGGGCGATCGCACAGCGTGACGTGAAGCGCATGCTCGCTTACTCCGGCATCGCCCACGCCGGATTCATGCTGACCGGACTGGTGGCGGGCATCGATGGCCTTCCGGCAATGTGGTTCTACCTCGCTACCTACGCCTTCCAGCTCGTGGGCGCTTTCACCGTCGTTGCCGTGGTGTCCGGTAGCCGGTCGGGCCGGTCGTCGTTCGACGACTACCCAGGACTGGCTCAGCGGGCGCCGGCACTGGCTGCCGCGATGGCCACCTTCATGCTGGGGATGGGCGGGTTGCCGTTCTTCACCGGCTTCGTGGGCAAGATCGGTGTGTTCGAGGCGGCGATCGGCGCCGGCTACCTGTGGCTCGTGATCGTCGGCCTGGTGGCGTCGGTGGCCGGCCTGTTCTTCTACCTGCGCATCATCGTGCTCATGTACTTCGAGGACGCGACGGCGCAGGCACCCCACACGACCCGAGGCTCGGGGGCGGTCCTCGCAGTGACGGCTGTGGTGACGCTGCTGCTCGGGATCGTGCCGTGGCCGCTGCTCAATCTGGTCGAGCACGCACTGCTCTGAGGATCGAGGGGGCGAGAGATCGCCCTGCCCGCGCAGCCCTTCGCCAGGTTCTAGGGTGACGGTCCGATGAATCTCTTCACGTCGCGAGCGAATCGTGCCCGCGGCGCCGTGGCCCTGTTGGGCGTCGCCGCGGTGGCCGCCATCGCCATTCCTCTCCGAGGCGTCCTCGCCACCGTCGCCACCGCCGACGTCTACATCATCACCGCAGACGAGGTGAAGGACGAAGACCTCTACATCGCCGCTTCCCGAGCGAAGGTCGAGGGCACCGTCAACGGCGACCTCGCCATCATCACCGAAGACCTGGAGATCAGCGGCACCGTCACCGGCGATGTGCTCGTCGTGTCCTCCGGCGAGGTTTCGGTCTCGGGAACGGTCGAGGGCTCGCTGCGGGGCGCGGCACGGGACATGGCGGTCAGCGGGATGGTGGGCGGTGATATCGCCGTGGCCGCGTTCACCACGCGCATCTCGGGCGACGTCGGCCGCGACACCCTGGTCTTCGCGGGCTCGTTTCGCTTCGAGGGCGACGTGGGCCGTGACATCAAGGGGCGGTTCGTCAGCGGAACCGTCGACGGCACCGTGGGTCACGACATCGACATCGCCGTCGGGCAGCTCGATCTCGGCCGTTCCACCGAGGTGCGCGGCGACCTGGTCTATCGATCACACAACGACGCCGGGGTGGCGCCCACCGCGGAGGTCGGTGGTCAGTTCGTCCGTCTCCCCACCCGAGGGCTGTTCTTCGTCGAGCTGATCCTCACCGTGGCGACGATCTTGGGCTTCTTCGCATTCCTCCTGTCCGGCATCGTGCTGCTGTGGGTGTTTCATTCGACGGCCCCACGCGCTGCCGCCGCCGTGCTGACTCACCCGTGGCGATCGTTTCTCGTGGGCGTGACCACTGTGCTGCTGATCCCGCTCGCCGCGGGTCTCTTTGCGGTGAGCCTCGTGGGGATCCCCCTGTCGCTGGCGCTGCTGCTCCTCCTCGCGCTCGGGCTCATCTTCGGCCCGATCCCTGCGGTGACCGCGCTGGGAGACCGGATGATGCGGGGCCGGGGAGGCATCTACGGCGCGTTCCTGGCAGGGGGCATCGTCTGGCGCCTCGGCATATGGCTCATTCCGCTCGTCGGTCTCGGCCTCTACCTCAGTGCGCTCATTCTCGGGGTCGGCGGCTGGGTCGTCGCCGCCTGGGAGCAGCGAAGACGCCGGCCGGCTCTTGTGCTCTCCCCGCGAGGAGAGTCTGCGCGTCCGTCGGTGACGCTATCGGGCATCGACGACTGGGAGGCTCCGCTGCCGCCATCGACGGCCGGTCCCGAGATCGAGGGCGCCAATGGAGACAGCGGTGGTTCGGACGACAGGAATTGCGAGAGCTGAAGGAGACCCCGGGCCTCAGCTCTCGGCATCCTCCTCGGAGAACACGATTTGGGTGTCGGCGAAGCTTCCAGCACTCGAGCTGAAACCACCGACCGGCCGTGCTTCGGGCAGCGGGGCATCGCCCTGTTCGGCACGGGCGGCCTCGAGTTGCTGGATGCGGCTGTTGCGACGTTCCACCTCGGCCTCGAGGCGAGAAGCGTTGGCGCTGGCACGCTCCACCTCGGCCCGGAGCTCGACGAGCTCGGGGTTCTCCTCACCCTCGACGGCCTCGGAACGCTCTGCGGCGGAGCGTGCCGCCTCTGCCGCGTCCTCGCGGGCTTGGGTGGCTTCCTCTTGCGAGGCGGCCAACGCCGCTTCGAGGGCCAGTCGTTCCTGTTCTTGCTCGCGGATCGCGTCCATGGCGGTAGCGAGCCGATGCTCGAGCTCGGGATCGGACGCGACGGCGGGCCGGCGGGTGGAACGGCCCACGAGGAAGCCGAATGCGGTGGCCGCGATCATGAAGACGACGACCTCGAGGATCGCGTACAGGGTCCCGTTCATGAGGGGTCTCCTTACGGTTCCGTTGTGAATGTGAACTCTATGCGTCGGTTCTGCTCGCGTCCCACCGCCGTCTCGTTGTCATCGATGGGGCGGGCGTCAGCGTACCCGACGGCAGTCAACCGGTCGGGGGCAATTCCAGAACCGAGCATGAAGTCGTAGCCCGCCATGGCTCGTTCGTCGCTGAGTCGCTGATTCATCTCCAGCGGGCCGATGTCGTCGGTGTGCCCGAGGATTGTTGCCGAGAGCGAGGGGTTGTTCTGCATGAGAGTCACCACCGCGGGCAGGAGATGGATGATCTCGGGGGTGAGCTGAGCCTGGGCGGTCGGGAACAGGCCCCCGCGGATCTCCCCGCTGAGCTCGTTGCCGGTGACGGCGAAGTGCCAATGGGGATGCGGTTGGAACAGGGCGCACACCGAGGCGAGGCGGAACAGCCCGAACGTGGTGTCGACATCGTCGGAGATCGTCAGCTCGCCGACGACGTTCTCTTCCCCGAAGGCGGCTGCCAACAGGCCGCGCAGGGAATCGGCGACCTCACTGCTGGCGACGGTGCCCTCGATCGTGAGAACGCCGTCGTCGGTGACCGCCCCTTCGAGCGTCGGCGGTGCGAGGCTCGTTACCTCCACGTCGGTGGTGAGGGTGACATCGGGCCCGAGCGCGGCTTCGACGGCGGTACGGAGCTCGGCGAGGGCGGCTTCGTCGGGGGCGAAGCCGACGAGGGTCGCTTCGGTGCCGGTGATCTGGAGGTCGGCCGTGCCGACCACGGGCAGCGCGGCGATCACGTCGGAAGCTCGAGCCACCCAGGGGGCCGACTCGAGCGTGTCGTCGACGACGAGCTCATTGTTGAAGAGGGGGGCGTAGATACGATCGGCAGTCGCCGCGAGGCGGGAGGCAGCCGCCTCGTCGGGGATCGCCCCGCGGACGGTGAGGTGGCCTGTCTCCAAGCGAGCGCCGAGGAAAGGAACGCCCGCCTCGGTCGGCTCGTCATCGACCAGCGGCAGCGTCGTGACGGTGGTGGCGCTGGTGGTTGGACTCGTCGTGGTCGATCCGTCCCGGCCTGCCGAGGCCTCGCGAGGTGTGTCCCAGCGGACGTCGCGGACTCCGCGTATGGCGCCGATGAGAGCTTCGGCCTCCTCGCGAACGGATTCCGGCCCGGTGAGCACCGCGTCGCGTCCCTCGAACTTCACGTTGTCGAGTTCGATACCGGCATCAGCCAGCTCGGCCACTGCATCCGCCTTGAGGTTGGCCTGCTCTTCCCCTACCCCCCAGAGCACGGCGGCGGCAACCAGTGCCAGCCACGCGACCGTCAACAACAGGATGCGGGTGATCTGTCCCTTTTGATGCATTGTCGGCCCATCCTTACCAACGCGCACGACGTTCCTTGGTCTTCGGCCGCTTGCTCAGCCCGGTGAGGCGCTTTCAGGCCGGATTCCGGAACGGAAGATCCCCTGAAGCCCTGAAAACGGGGCTATTTCGCTGCCACCGAGCTCTTCCCGGTCCCCGGGCGTGAGCATCGGCCCCAGGCAGATCCTAGATCGTGTCGAGTGCTTGGTCACCAACGCGGGCTAGAAGAGCCCAACCTGTTCGCGTGATTGTCACTCAAAACCGGCTACGTCG
>CAZMSN010000049.1:0-1178 GCA_964569015.1 uncultured Acidimicrobiaceae bacterium
AGTTCCAGAAGCTGACCGTCGCCGAAGGTGAAGGTCAGGCGATCGAGCGGGTGTTCGGCGCCATCCACACCGGAGACGCCACCCCCGACGTCATCGCCATCCGCTACTTGGAGGCACTCACGAACGTCGCCAACGGCACCGCGACGAAGATCTTCCTCCCTATGGAGATGAGCGGGATCCTCGGATCCGTCGGCGCCATTGGCGAGATCTTCGCCAGCGCCAAGGGCGGCGAGGAGACCACTCCCCCCTCACCCGGCTACCGCTGACCGTCCGCGACGGCATCATGGAGGCGGCGCCCGTCCGGCGCCGCCTCCTCGCGTTCAGGCCGGCTCGCCGGTTTCGGCGTCTGCCTCGACGGGAACCTGCTCGTCTCCGCGCCGAGCGCGGCGCACGATGACCACCATCAACACGAGTCCGAGCACGATGGCGAGCAGCGACACCCAGGCATTGCGACTCAGGCCGAGCAGCCGAAACGTGGTGTCTGTGCGCAGCAGCTCCATCAGGAAACGCCCCACGCCGTACAGCACGAGGTAGAGCGGGAAAGCGACACCACGCCGGAGCTTGCCACGCCGTTCCAGCACGAGGATCGCCGGGACCACGATGACCAGGTTCCACAGTGACTCGTAGAGGAACGTGGGATGGAACGTGGCGGCGTCGGCGAACTCGGCAGGCCGGTGAATCGGGGCGATCTCGAGGCCCCACGGCAGGTCCGTGGGCGTCCCGAACAGCTCCTGATTGAAGTAGTTGCCCCACCTCCCGATCGCCTGCGCCAGGGGAATCCCCACCGCGCCGGCGTCGGTGAACGCCAGGATGTTGCCGCCCCGTTTGTGGAGCAGGTAGAGGGCGGTGATCGCGCCCGCCGTCAGCCCGCCGTAGAGCGCCAGCCCTCCTTCCCAGATGAAGAAGACCGCGTGCCACCGGCCGTGGAATCGGGCCGTGTGCGTAGTGACGTAGGCCAGGCGGGCGCCGGCGAAGCCGATCGCCACCGTCCACAAGATGATCCCCTCGAGGAACGAGGAATCCGCTCCGTCCCGGGTGTAGCGCCGCTGCACGACGAGGGCCGCGACCAGGACCCCGAGCCCCATCAAGATCCCGTAGTAGTGGATCGTCAGTGGACCGAACTCGATCGTGCTGTGTGGTGGTGAGGGAATGGAGGCGAGAAGCATGATGGAACCCGA
>CAZMSN010000049.1:1278-13073 GCA_964569015.1 uncultured Acidimicrobiaceae bacterium
TGCTCGACATCCACAGCCTCCCGGCGGTGAACCACCAGAAGGAGTTCGCCGCCCGCACCATCACCCCCAACGGCGAAGCGGCCGTCCGGGACGGTGCCCTCGCCATGGCTTGGACCGTCCTCGACCTGGCGATGGGTCATCGCTGGGACGAGCTGGGCTCTTCCGGCTGATCATGGCGGTGCGCAAGACCAACGCGGTCCGCATGCTGGAACGAGCCGGTGTCTCCCACGAGCTACGGTCCTACGAGATCACCCTCGACGAGTTCACCGCCGTCCGGGTTGCGGAGCTGATCGGTTTCCCCCCGGCGCAGGTCTTCAAGACCCTGGCGGTGCGGGGAGAGACAACGGGACCCTGTCTGGCGGTGGTTCCCGCCGACACTGATCTCGACCTCAAGGCCTTGGCGGCGACGCGGGGTGATCGCCGCGCCGCCCTCGTCCCACTGAAGGAGGTGAAGTCACTCACCGGCTACGTGCGCGGTGGGGTCACCGCCCTAGGCACCCGCAAGCGCCTGCCGGTGGTGCTCGACGAGTCGGCGAAAGGCTTCGAGCGGATCGCCGTCTCGGCGGGCGTCAAGGGTCTCCAGGTGCTGCTGCGACCCGACGACTACCTCGTGGTGACCGGGGCTTCGCTCGCGGTGATCGCGCCGCGCCCATGAGGAGAGGGCCCGGGCTCAGCCGCCCTGGGCGTGGATGAAGACGCGCCGCTCCCGAGCCTGATCCAGCTCCAAGAACAAGATGCGCTGCCACTGGCCGAGCAACACCTCGCCGTCGACCACCGGCACCGTCACCGACGGCTGACCCACCAGGAGCTGCCGACAGTGGGCGTGCCCGTTGATGAACTCGTCCTCTTGGAGGTTCTCGGTGCGCAGCTCGTGGTCATCGTGCTCGTAGTAACGGTCTTTGGGGACCAGCTCGCCGATCACGCGACGGAAGTCGTTGACAAAACCTGTCTCCGACTCGTTGACGATGATGCTGGTGGTGGTGTGTGCCGTGCAGACCGTCACCTGGCCGTGCCGAACCCCGGAGCGGGTGACGACACCTCGAACCGTGTCGGTGAGATCCCAGAACTCGTTGCTCCCGCCGGTGGCGAAATGAAGCGCTTCAGTGCGTACCGTGGGGGCGATGGTCTCGGCGAGAACGGTGAGTGTTCCGTCGGGACGGTGGGTCGCTTGACGCGTGGTTGGAGATGGGTCTTCCAAAGCTTCTTCTCAGATCTCCAGACGACGAGCGACAGAACGATACCTGGACCGGGAGGATAGCGAGAGGTTACCGGCCGCTCATTGCCTCTTGCCACTCGCCGGCCGATCGACTCCGAGGCCGTGACGGAGGAATGCGAGGCGGGCCGCCCGGATCGACGGCTCCGCATGCGCCAAGTCCTCATGGTGGGTCAACTCGTCCACGCCGCCCACGAGCAGGTCGGCCACCATCCGTCCGCATGAGCCGGCGGGTCCCGCCGCGAACTCCCCCGTGGCAATCCCCATGCTGCAGAGCCGATACAGCTCGTCGGTCAGCCGATCCAGCGTGTACCACATCTCGTCACGCTCCGGCTTGGGGAGCTCGCGGCCGACCCGGAACAGCAAGGCGACCAGGTCGGGATGCTCCACTGCCAACCGGAAGGTGCCCTCGACGAGCTTCTCCATCCTCTCGAACAACGACACGTCGGGGAGCGAGTCAACAAGATCGTCGACCAGCGGCGGTACCCGGTCCTCGAGCACGGCGAGCAACAACGTCTCCTTGTTCGGGTAGTACTCGTAGATGGTGGTACGAGCGATGCCCGCGAGGTCGGCGATGGCGCCGATCGACGCACCGGCCAACCCGAAGGTCAGAAACGCCTCTGCGGCCGCGTCCATGATGGCGCACCGAGTGATTTCCTTGTGCGCTTCGATGCTCTCGCCGCGGATTCTCGGCATGATCCTCCTGGTCATGAATCCGCCGCGGATTGTACAAGCTGTAAAGGTGGCCCCGACCGGCCCTCGGCACGGGCCGTTTACACTGCGCCACGTCCATTCCTGGAGGTACTGACATGCCGGCCACCGTCCTCATCGGCTCCCAGTGGGGAGACGAAGGGAAGGGCAAGATCACCGATCACCTCTCGGAAGACGCAGATGTCGTCGTCCGCTACCAGGGTGGCAACAATGCAGGCCACACCATCGTCGTCGGCGACGAGCGCTTCGCTCTCACCTTGATCCCCAGCGGGGTTCTCTACCCGCGGGTGACCCCGGTGATCGGCAACGGCTGCGTCGTCGATCCGGCGGTGCTGCTGCGGGAGATGGCCGAGCTGAGTGACCGGGGCATCGACCCCTCACGACTGCGCCTCTCGGGCAACGCCCACCTCATCATGCCCTACCACCGCAAGCTCGACGCGGCGATGGAACGCTACCTGGGTCGCCAGCAGATCGGCACCACCAAGCGGGGCATCGGACCGGCCTACATGGACAAGTACTCTCGTAACGGGATCCGGGCCCAGGACCTCTTCGATCCGAAGATCTTCCGCCAGAAGCTCGAGGTCGTCCTCAAGGACCGCAACCGCATCCTGACCAAGGTCTACAACCAGCTCCCCATGGACCCCGAGCCGATCGCTGACGAGTACCTCTCGTACGCCGATCAGCTCCAAGACCACGTCGTCGACACCTCGCTGCTGCTGTGGGAGGCGATTCGAGAGGGCAAGAACGTCATCTTCGAAGGCGCCCAGGGCACACTGCTCGACATCGACCACGGCACCTATCCATTCGTGACCTCCTCCAACCCCACCGCAGGGGGAGCGTGCACCGGCACCGGCATCGGACCCAAGTCGATCGACCGAGTCCTCGGAGTGGCCAAGGCCTACATCTCCCGGGTCGGCGGCGGACCCTTCCCCACCGAGCTCGACAACGAGATCGGTGAGCGCATGGTCGAGATCGGCGGTGAGTTCGGCACCGTGACAGGTCGCCGGCGCCGCTGTGGCTGGCTCGACGGGGTCGCTCTCCGCTACGCGGTCAGGGTCAGCGGCATCACGGAGCTGGCGCTCACCAAGCTCGACGTGCTGTCACACTTCGACACCATCAAGGTGGCCATCGCCTACGACTCCCTCGACCAACGCTACGTCGAGTTCCCCCGCCAGCAACGGGTGCTCTACAACTGCCACCCGGTCTACGACGAGTTGCCCGGCTGGAACACCGACATCTCCGGCGTGCGTGCCTACGAGGACCTGCCCAAGGAGGCCCAGAGCTACATCGAGTACGTCGAAGAGATGGCAGGGGCCCCGGTGACGATCGTGTCCGTGGGGCCATCACGAGCGGCGACGCTCACCAGATCGTGAGAGGTGGCACATGAGAGTTCTCCTTCTGGGTGGAGGCGCACGGGAGCACGCCATCGGCTGGAAGCTCGCCCAGAGCCCGGCCCTGACCGAGCTGATTGCCGTCCCCGGAAATCCGGGTCTCGCCCAGTTGGGCGCCTGCATCCCCGGAGTGGACATCAACGACTCGGAGGCCGTCATCTCCCTCGCCCTGGCGAACGCAATCGACCTGGTGGTGATCGGTCCCGAGGCGCCACTGGCGGCCGGCGTGGTCGACGCTCTCTCCGAGGCCGGCATCGACGCCTTCGGCCCCACTGAGGCCGGCGCCCGCCTCGAAGCCTCCAAGGCGTTCGCGAAAGACGTGATGCGGCGAGCCGGAGTGGCGACGGGGGAGGCCTGGTCCTTCACCGACGTCGACGAGGCGATCGCTCACCTCGAGACGATGGAAGGGCCCTACGTCGTCAAGGCAGACGGCCTGGCCGCGGGGAAGGGGGTGCTCGTCACCGAGGATCTCATCGCCGCCCAGGGCTGGGCGCGCCTGTGCATCGACGGGCGATTCGGCCCGGCCGGAACCACCGTCGTCGTCGAGGAGCATCTCAGCGGTCGCGAGGTCTCGGTGTTCGCCATCTGCGACGGCGAGCGCGCCCTCGCACTGGAGCCGGCCCGTGATTACAAGCGCCTCGAGGATGGGGACCGGGGCCCCAACACCGGCGGCATGGGCTGCTTCTCCCCCGTGGCCGACCTCCCCGAGGGCCTCGTCGAGACGACGCTGCATGATGTCGTGGAGCCGGTGTTGGCGACGATGGCGTCCGACGGCATCACCTACCGCGGCTTCCTCTACGCGGGCATGATGATCACCGAGGAAGGGCCCAAGGTGCTCGAGTTCAACTGCCGGCTCGGCGATCCCGAGACCCAGGCGCTGATGCCACGCCTCGACGAGGATCTGCTCGAGCTGCTCGCTACCGCCGCTGAGGGCAGGCTGCCGGACCGATCCCTGCGCTGGAGTGGCACGGCCGCAGTCGACGTGGTACTCGCTTCCGCCGGGTATCCCGAGGCCCCCGATGCCGGCCGGGTGATCACCGGCCTCGACGTGGTCGGTGCAATGAGCGATGTGCACGTCTTCCACGCCGGAACCACGCCAACCCGCGACGGCCTCATCACCTCGGGGGGACGAGTTCTCAATGTCGTCGGCACCGGTCCCGACGTCGCCACCGCGCAGCGCCGGGCGTACGACGCAGCCGCCCACATCCACTTCGGCGGGATGCACTACCGGACGGACATCGGATCATGAAGGTCGCCATCCTGATGGGATCCGACAAGGACGCCGGCGCCATGCAGCCGGCCGCCGACGTGCTGGAGCACTTCGGCGTGCCCCACGAGACTCACGTGATGTCGGCCCACCGCACACCCGAGAAGGTGGCCGCCTTCGCTACCGCCGCTCGCGACCACGGTTTTAGAGTGATCATCTGCGGCGCCGGCAAGGCCGCCCACCTGGCGGGGGCGGTGGCCGCCCACACCACCCTGCCGGTGATCGGCGTCCCGATCGCCGCCGGCAAGCTCGGTGGGCTCGATGCCCTGCTGGCCACGGTTCAGATGCCGGCCGGGATCCCGGTGGCCACCGTCGCCGTGGACGGGGCCGCCAACGCCGGCTATCTCGCCGTGGCGGTGCTTGCGCTGACCGACGAGGCGCTGGCCGAGCGGCTGGCGGCATACCGCGAGGAGCTGAAAGCGTGATTCCCCGCTACGCATTGCCCGAGATGACGGCCATCTGGAGCGAGAAGCACAAGCTGGCGGTGTGGAAGGAGGTCGAGACCCTGGCCGTGGAAGCCTGGGTCGCCGAGGGTGTCGCTCCCGCGGAGGCCGCCGCTGCGCTGCGCGCCGCTCCCGAGATCGACCCCGCCGCTTGGAAGAAGCGGGAGGAGGCCACCGATCACGACGTTGCCGCCTTCGTCGACGTACTGGCGGAGTCGGTCGAGACCGGCGGTGAGTGGGTCCACTACGGCCTCACCTCCTCCGATGTGCTCGACACCGCCCAGGGCGTGATCATGCGTGATGCCGCCAACCTGCTGCTGAGCCGTGTGGCGGCGCTGTTCGAGGTGGTGAAGCGCCGGGCGTTCGAGCACCGGGACACGGCGATGATCGGGCGCACCCACGGCATCTGGGCCGAGCCGACGTCATTCGGGCTCAAGCTCGCCAATTGGGCTTTCGAGGTCTCCCGCGACCATGCCCGGCTGCAGCGGGCGCGGGAAACGGTGGCGGTGGGGAAGGTCTCCGGCGCCGTCGGCACCTACGCCCACACTCCTCCGGCGATCGAGGCCTCCGTATGCGAACGTCTCGGCATCGGGGTCGAACCGGCGTCCACCCAGGTCACCCACCGCGACCGGCACGCCGAGCTGCTGTCGACACTCGCCGTCATCGGCTCGTCCCTGGAGCGGTTCGCCACCGAGATCCGCCACCTGCAGCGCTCCGAGGTGGACGAGGTACGCGAGTCGTTCGGTCCCGCCCAGAAGGGCTCTTCGTCGATGCCCCACAAGCGGAACCCGATCGCCTCCGAGAACGTCACCGGGCTGGCGCGGCTGCTGAGGGCATACGCCGGGGCCGGGCTCGAGAACGTGGCGCTGTGGCACGAGCGCGATATCAGCCATTCGTCGGTGGAGCGGGTGGCCCTTCCCGACGCCTGCCTGGTCCTCGACTTCGCCCTGGTGAGGATGACCACGCTGATCGACAACCTGGTGGTGGACGCCGACCGCATGGCGGCCAATCTCGAATCCACCCGGGGTCTGGTGTTCTCCCAGGCGGTGCTGCTCGATCTGATCGAGCACCAGGGGTTGAGCCGCGACGACGCCTATCGCATCGTGCAACGCAACGCCATGACGGCGTGGGATGAGGACGCGCAGCTCCAGGACCTCCTGGCCGCCGACAACGAGGTGGAGCTGTCGCCCGACCAGCTCGCCGATTGCTTCAGCACCACCCGTGCGCTGCGCAACACGGGGGTCGTCTTCGAGCGGCTCGAAGAGGCCCGGCTCGACTGACGAAACGGGCGCCCTCCCCTCCGTCCTCGCCGCATCGCGTCAAGTGCGCCACCTGATCAGGAACCCTGGGTGAGTTCCTGGAGGCGTTCCAGGTTGGCGTCGACAAACTCGGCCTCGTACTCGTCGTACAGGGTTCGCAGCTCGGTCGCGCACTCCCAGTCCGCGACGGCGATGGCGATCTCCTCGTCCATCAGCGCCTGGAACTCCGCTTCGTCATAGACGGGTCCGACATAGTCGCTGGTCGCCGGCTCACCGCCCTCCCCGGACGGATCGGCCGATCCCGCATCCGTGCCACCGCCCGGATAGACGACCACCTCATCCAGCCTGAGCAGCAGGTATTCGAGGATCTCATCCTGGTCGGCGAAGGCGCGGCCCCTGCCGGCCATGCACGACACCCAGTCGTGCTCGGCGGCGACGATCCTCAGATCGGTCTCGACCCGCGCGTACAGCTCCTCCAGCTCGTCGCCCAGCTCGGTGAGCAGATTCTGACCGCCGTACAGCTCCCCGTAGGCGACGTCGAGGCAGCCGGTGGACTGGTAGCCGGCGATCAGCTCGTCGATCTCTTCGTCGGTCATCGTGTCAAGATCGACGTCCGGGAAGTCGCCGTAGAGAGCCAACTGGTATTCCTCCAACTCGCCCTCATCCATGGCCTCGGTGATGGCGTAGTTGGGATCGATCGAGGGGTCGTAGAGGTCCTCTGCCGACTCGTACAGCTCCTGGATCTCGAGGATGGACGTCGACAGGCCGTACCCGTACTGCCGGGCGAACTCCTCGTCGGAGAGATCAGCTCCCAGCATGCCGCCGTCAACGGCACCGGGGATGTACGGGACGTACTCGAACCCCTCGGCCGCCATGCACTCTCTGATCTGCTCCTCGGCCTCCCATTCCAGCTCCCGGAACTCGGCCCCGGTCGTCTCCGAGCCGAAGAGACCGCCGAACCCCGGGATGAAGTCGGCCAGGGTGAGGCCGCTGCCGGAAGGCTCGGCGAGGGTGGTAGTCGTTGCCGCCGGAATCGTGACGATCGTCGTCGTGTCTTCGACGGCTCCGTCGCCTCCAGGAACGGTGGTGTCGGCCACGGTCGTTGCCGACGTGCTGCCCCCGCAGGAGGCTGCTGCCAAGGCCAACGCCGCCAGCCACATCATCGTCCGCTTCGTGCGCATGATGCCCTCCCGTCACGGATCGGCTACGAGCACGATTCGATCTTCCCATACCCCTGGAATTGGCGAGCCCAACCGGCGCAATGGAACTCGGCGATCCCTCATTTCTCCACGATGGCAAACGCCCGCACCGGGAACGTCCCGAAGGCACGCACCTTCACCGGAACCGCGAAGAAGCGGAACGGGACCCCGATCAGCTCGTCGAGCCCGGTGAGGTGCTCGACGATGGGGATCCCGGCCGCCAGCAATCGGCTGTGGACGGGTCGGTGCCTTCCCGTTGTGTCGTCGATGTTCACCGAGTCAATGCCCACCAGAGCCGCGCCACCGGCCACGAGCCGCGCCGCGGTCTCCTCAGCCAGGCACGGGTGAGAGGCATCTCCGTAGTGATCGGTGCGCCAGTGGCGACTCCAGCCGGTGGCGAACAGCACGGCACGGTCAGCGATGTCGACCTCGTCGAGGATCGCCGCGGCGACGATCCGCTCGGACGTCGCCAGGCACACCCCGGCCACGTCGGCGACCCGGCCGAGGTCGAGGCCGGCGAGATCGTATCCATCCGGGTAGCGGTGGAACGGCGTGTCGAGGTAGGTGCCGGTGTTGGCCACCATGTCGATGCGGCCGATGTGGAACTGGGTTCCCTCGGCGTAGTGGGATCGGGACGCCTCCCGGCTCAGATGGTCCGTGATGCGAGGACCGGGGAGGCCGGGATAGGTCACCATCCCGTCCTCGATCGGATGCGACAGGTCGACGAGGCGAGTCATCAGGTCGACGCTAGCGAGCGGTCAGGTGCCGGCGATGCTCATCGCGATCCCGTCACTCCACGAGGAGGCGCGCGCTCTCTCGCCGGTTCTCCTCCTCCGGCGCACCGTTCGGACTCGAGGACTCGACCTCGGCTCTCCGCCGCCGCCGCGTTGCCGGCCGCTTGGACGACCCACTCGTGACAGGGCGTAGCAGCAGCACGCCGCCCCTGGTCAGCCGCCATCCCAGCAGCGACATCACGACTGCGGCGAGGGAGAAGAGACCGATCACGATCGAAGCCCGCACAGCGTCGACCAACGAATCGGCGATCTTGTCGACGGACGCTTCGATTCCGGAGAGGTCGAGGCTCTCGCCTCGCGGTTCGACCTGTCCTTCCTCCCTGCCCTGCTCCGGCACGAAGATGCGGGTGTCTGCCACGTCGCCCTGCCCGTTCTCGTCTTCGATCTCAACGCTGACCTGGTAGTCACCCGGCGAGGCGTACTCGTGCTCAACGCTACGACCCCGCGCCGTCGATCCATCGCCGAGATCCCAGACCCAGATGACGATCGAGGCGTCGCCCCGCTCGGAGCGATCCTGGAAGTGGGCCTTGAAGACGGACGGCGTCTCCTCGCCTTCGGGAGCTTCGCCCTCGGGAGCTTCGCCCTCGGGAGCTTCGCCCTGCTCCTGGTTTCCCTCGGCGAGCCACTCAAACCCGGCCCGTGGCGCGGTAGGCGCCGTCTCGGCCTCCGGCTCCTCCTCTCCAGGGGGAAACCACTCGTCGTACGTCCCCGCCGGGTCCTTGAGCACCGGGAACACGGCGAGGAAGATGACGAGGAACACGGCCAGCCCGCAGGTGATCAGCACCATTCCGGTGATCCGGGCGGAGGGATCGTCCGGGCTGAACTTCTCTCTGAGTGATGCGCTCATGGTCTGGCTCCCATCCATCGCGGGGAGTGCGCACCGACGGGCGAGGAGGTGATGAAGGGCGCCGTGCTGGGGCACATCGCCCATCGTGGTCTCTGCAACGCTGAGCCGATTCGCCGCTCTTGCTGCCTCTTGCAGTCTCTTCCTTAGTCAATCGACCCCGGCGCCAAGAATCTGAAGTCGCCCCGCCCGAAACCCGCGCTGATCCCAAGCCGCCCGGCGTGGCGGGCAGCCTCAGTAGTCGATGAGAATCAGCACCTCGGCGCTGGAGCCTCCCCCGTCCGTCTCGACACCGGCACCGATCCCTCTCACTCGCTCGACGATCGATCGCTCGTCCATTTCCATGGGGACCAGGCCGGCGAGGCGTGACACGTCGGCGAAGGCAACCAGGCCGTCGCCGGCGACCAGGCCGTCGAGCTCGCGGTAGAGGGCTGAGCCGGTGAGCCCGTCCCCGGTGCCCTCGACCACGGAGGTGACGAGGTCGCGCCCGCTGCCGACCACGAGCCGGTCGTCGCTCACCGAGAAGGAGGCCATCTCTTGCCCGTCGACGTGCAGGCTGATGAGGTTGCCGTCGGTCGTCAGCTCGAGCCCCGAATCCGCCGGGACCTCGTCGAGCAAACCGAGCAACTCGTCGATGGGCCCCCGGTCGAGTAGGCCGATCACACCGACGACGCCGACCGGAATCTGGGCCTGCTCGGCGATCGAGCCCTGGCGCGTCTCGGTCACGGCGATTGTCAGCTTCCCCGAGAACGCCTCGATCAGCTCGAGGAGATCGACGCCGGTCATCGCCTCGAACTCCGCCCCGAGACTGTCGAGCTGGCCCCTGAGAGCTGGATCCAGGTCGTCGGTCAACCCGGCGCGCTCTCCACCATCGACCGAGAGGAAGGCGACCGTGTCGGCGGGGAGGGCGTCCACGATCTCTCGATCGGGACTCAATGAGTACCCTCCCAGATCGCCTTCGAAGGCGTAGTTCAGCCGCACGCCCTCGTCGACGACGCTCACGCTCACGGCGTAGGTGCCCAGCTCGGCCTGCGACAGGCCACTGGTGATGCCCGTTCCGAGGGGGCTGCCCGCCAGCCCCTCGAGAAATGACATGTCGAAGAAGGCCGTGATCACGCGCTCTTGTGGCAGACGGCTCAGGGCCGACTGGTAATCGCGGTCGGTGGCGAGCGAGCCTGCTCCGCCGTCGAGCGCCAGGCTCTGGGAGACCATGGTGTCAGTACCGACGAGCAGCATATCGTCGGTGAGCACAACCAGGATCGGACCCATGTCCATGCCGTCACCGACGTCGTACCCGTCGAAACCGGCAATGGTGCGCGGCGTCACCGAGCCGCCCTCTTCCTCAACGAGTGCAACAACAGCCTCGACAAACGCGTCGGCGGCGGCGTGGTCTCGCACCCCGGCCGCTACCAGGACGCCGGGAAGCGTCAAGTCCGACTGGCGGTAGAGGGCCTCGGCGGCACCGGCCTCGTGGAGTGTGGTCTCCGCGGCGAAATCACTGAGGATTCCGAGGTCGCCCATCGACACCGCCATCGTCGCCGAGCGCCCAATCCAGGGAAGCACGTCATCGGAGAGCGTGAGGCCCGTTTCCTCGAGCATCGCCTCGTCGATCGCCTCGACCAGATCGAACGGCTCCGCGATCGTGCCCGCCTCGAAGAGAGGGTCGGCGAACGTCGCCACCAGCCGCTCCAGGCGCTCGCCCTCGCCGAGTTGGAGAACATCGACGGTCACGGCGAAGTCGACATCGGCGGGCACGATGCGGGCCGATGCCAGGGGGTCCCCGGTCCTGCCGCGCCAAGCCGCCGCCACCCCGATGGCGGCAACGATGACGACCGTCAGGATGAGCGCGGCGGCGACTCTCCCGCGACGTTCAGGCTGGAGCCGAACCTGCGGCACCATGCCATCTGCATCCGCCGGCGGAAGGGCCTCGACCCAGCCCGGCTCAGTTGTGTCAGTCACGCGTCCTCCCGCGGATCGTCGATCACGGCTCTACCCCGATTGTCTCACAGGTATCGAGGTACTGGCCAGGGTGTGCTGACGCACACCGAGTCAATCAGTCCGGAACGTCGGTGCCGCCCTCGATGGCGGCGACGATCTCCTCGCCCGCCGTGCCGCACACCATGGTGAGCGACACTCCCCCCGCGTCGATCCGCTCCCGGACGGCACGCTCGATGTCTCCGGCCTCGATCAACGCATAGAGGGTGTCGCCGGGACAGCTCGTCGCGGCCCAATCGCGATGACCCTGGATCGTCGCCGGGTCGACTGAGAACTCGGCCGACGCCCAAGCCAGCAGGTCGATGAGGGCCAACAACTGCGCCTCGGGCACGGGCTGCCGATCGAAGTCGCCCTCGCAGGCCACGAGGAAGTGACCGGTCGGGTCGTAGTCGGTGCCGGTGTCTCCCACCGCGTCGACCGGCCTGCCCTCGTACACATGGCCGTGGGCGTCGATGAGGTAGTGGTAGGCAAGGTCGGGCCAACCACGCTCGAGCTGATGAAACCGCTGATGCCGGCGAGCACGGCCGGGCGCCTGCGTGTTGTCGTCGAGCACCACCCCGGTGTGGTGAATCGTGAGACGCTCGATGACGTGCGGCTCGAACTCACCATCGATCGCCCGAGCACCCCACGCCTCCCGGCAGATCACCATGATTTCGGACGGGGGGATGGTCGTAGTCGT
>CAZMSN010000050.1:0-6420 GCA_964569015.1 uncultured Acidimicrobiaceae bacterium
GAGGCGGCTCTGGGGCACGTAGGCGATGCCGAGACGGCTGCGCTCGAGCACCCCGCAGCGGGTGATGTCTTCGCCGGCGAGGGTCACGGTGCCTGAGGAGGGACGGCGCAACCCGACGATGCCGTACGCCAGCTCGCGCTGTCCGTTACCGGATACGCCGGCGATGCCCAGGATCTCACCGTGCCGGACCTCGAAGCTGACCCCGCGCACCGCCTCGATCCCGCGGTCGCCGTCGACGTGGAGGTCATGCACGGTCAGTACCGGGTCCCCGGGAGCCTCGGATTCGCCGCGGCTGGGGAGCTCGAGGTCGCGTCCCACCATCATGCGGGCGAGGTCGTGCAGCTCGGCGTCGGCGGTGACGACCTCGCCAACCCGGCGGCCGTCCCGCAGGACGGTGACCCTGTCCGACACCTGCTTCGCCTCGTGCAGCTTGTGGGACACGAAGATGACCGACCTCTCTTCGGAGGCAATCAATCGCATCGTTCCGAAGAGCCCTTGTGCTTCCTGCGGCGTCAACACCGCGGTGGGCTCATCGAGGATGAGGATGCGGGCGTCGCGGTAGAGCAGCTTGAGGATCTCGACCCGCTGCTGCTCACCGACCGAGAGCTGCCAGACCCGGGCCGCCGGGTCGATGGGGAGGCCGTAGCGCTCACCGAGCTCGAGCGCATCCCGCATGAGTGCGCGCTCGGACACTCGGATGCCGAGGCCGGGGTGGCCCAGGGCCAGGTTCTCCGCCACCGTGAGGTTGGCCACGAGCCGGAAGTGTTGATAGACCATCCCGATGCCGGCGGCGAGGGCATCCTTGGGAGACCGGAAGGCGACGGGTTCGCCGTCGTAGCGGAAGGAGCCGGCGTCGGGTCTATAGAGACCGGCGAGGACCGAGCAGAGGGTGGACTTGCCGGCGCCGTTCTCGCCGAGCAGGGCGTGAACCTCGCCCCAGCGGAGGTTGAAATCGACCGAATCGTTGGCCTTGACGCCGTAGAAGGCCTTGTCGATTCCCAGCAGGTCGAGAGCGAGGCTCGCTCGATCGCACACAGGGGCCTCAGACATGGCCACACACTAATGCGGGCGCATCACCGGCTTCCTCTCCGGCGAGCGAATGTGAACCGAGGGGTGTCAGGTGGCGGGACTGCAACGCACGCCTTTCCCGGATTGTCCACCTGCGGTGGACTCTCCGACCCTCCCCCTTGTCGGGGGAGGGCGAGGGATGAGAGCGCGGCGGGGCCCCGACCGAAGCCGGGGCCCTGCTCGAATCGTGTTCGTCGTGTTGGCTCAGCCGCTGGGGCTGCCGATGACTCCCTCGACGAAGAAGTCCATCCCGAAGATGTCACCCAAGGGCTGCTCCTCGCCGTCCTGGTTGACGATCGGGTCCGGGAACACGGCGAAGTCGCCGTCGATGATCTGCTGTTTGCGCTCCTCGATCATGTCCTTCATCTCGTCCGAGACCGAGGGACCGAACGGGGCGATGTCGACCGTGCCGTCCGCCATGGTGCCGTAGTACGGATCGTTGGTCCAGGTTCCGTCACGGACTTCCTGGGCGGTCTTCAGGTAGTACGGGCCCCAATCCCAGATGGCTGCGGTCAGCCAGCCGTTGGGAGCGAACTCGATCATGTCCGTGTTGTAGCCGACCCACTTGGCCCCTGCCGCCTCGGCCGCCTGGCCGGGGGCGGGGGAGTCCTGGTGCATGGCGATGACGTCGGCACCGGCATCGAGGAGCGTCTGAGCGGCGTCACCCTCGATCGTCGGATCGAACCAGGTGGACGTCCACACCACCTGCACCTCGGCGTCCGGATTGATCTCACGAACACCCAGCGTGAAGGCGTTGATCCCACGCAGCACTTCAGGGATCGGGAACGCCGCGACGTACCCGATCAGGTTGCTCTCCGTGGCTTCACCGGCGGCCATCCCGCTGAGGAAACGACCTTCCTCGGCGGCCCCGAAGTAGTTGCTCATGTTCTCGGACGCCTTGTAGCCGGTGGCGTGCATGAACACGGTGTCCGGGTGGTTCTCCGCCGCGGCGAGCATCGGATCCATGTACCCGAACGAAGTGCCCAAGATGAGCTTGTTGCCCTCGGCTGCCAGATCCTCGAACACGCGCTGGGAGTCGGGACCCTCGGCGATGCTCTCCAGCCTCGTGATCTCGACGTTCTCCATGTTCTCTTCGACGTACGTTGCGCCCTCGTTGTGTGCCCACGACCATCCCTTGTCGGACGTGGGTCCGACGAAGACGATGGCGATCTTCAGGGTCTCTTCCTCGCTGCCGGCGTCCTCGTCGTCGCTGCATGCGGCGGCGATCAAGGTCAGGGCCAACACCAGCCCGATGATCAGGCGCCATCTGCCTCGAGCCATTTGATCCTCCCGTTTCTTCCGATTGGGTTTCGCACTCGTTCCCCGCGCCGGAACGAGTCCGCTCACTCCGCCGACGGGAAGATCACTCTATGCGCGGGAAGCCCGTTCGGGCGAGAGCGCGAACTCAATCCTTACGGATGGCGTTGAGGTAGTTGTAGATGGTGATGCGGCTCACGCTCATCGTGTCGGCGATCGAGTCGATGGCCCCACGAAGGAGGAAGGCGCCCCGCTCGGTCAGCATGCGCACCGCGGCCTGCTTCTCCACCCGGTCCAGGTCGGCGAGAGGGGCGCCGAACTCCTGCTCGATGCAGGTGACCATGCGGTCGAGGGCACCCGAGAGCGACTCCAGGCGAATGCCTCCGATCAATCTGCCTTGCCACTCGACCGGGACATCGGTTTCAGCGATGCTGTCCGGCGCCACCACAGTGGCGCCGATGGAGGCCAAGAGCGGCCGCAATGCCTCGAAGAGCGGGTGGTCGGGGGCAGTCATTGGTCAGTCGTTGACGAACTGAAGGGACACGCGGGTGGCTCCATTGTTCAGGGCTGCTTCCAGCATCGCTTGCAGTGCCGAGATCACCTCGCTCCGGTCCCCGACGATGGTGGTTCCGAAGGGCCCGATCTCGGGCTCGAAGCCGAGAGCAGAGACGGCATCGATGGCGGCCTGCACGTGCGGCCCCAGTGTCCCCTCTTTGAAAGGCTCGATCAGGAATTCGGCCCGGCAGGCGGACATCGTCATGACTCCTCGACTTGATGTGGATGATCCTAGTGATTACCAAGTCGAGCCAACTCAGCCCTCTTGACGAAATGTACAATTCCTGAAGAGGCGCGGCGGTCACGACTGGCGCGGCCGATTACCGTCTCGCCCACACGAGGGGATGCGGGATGACGTCGGCGACACCGGAAGTGATCGAGTTTCGTCTCAATGGTCACCGGGTCGCCGTGCGCGGCGATCATCCCCATCTGCTCGCCGCCCTGCGTGAGGAACTCGGCGTCACCTCACCCAAGGATGGGTGCTCGGCCTCCGGCCAGTGCGGGGCTTGCACCGTTCTGCTCGACGGCAAGGCGATCCAGAGCTGCCTGGTGCCCATGGAGAAGGCGGCGGGCAAGGAGGTCACCACTCTCGAGGGCCTCGATCCGACTGAGCGCGACCGCCTGGCGGCGGCCTTCGCGACGGCCGGTGCGCTGCAATGCGGCTTTTGCACCCCGGGGATCATCATGCGGGTCAAGGCGTTGCTGGATCAGAAGGGCAAGGACCTCGATCGGGCCACGATGGCGGGGAGGTTGGGCGCGCACCTGTGCCGGTGCACCGGCTACGCCAAGATCTTCGAGGCAATCGAGATGCTCCGCGACGACTCGGTGCCTGTACCCGTGCTTCCCGGCGGTATCGGGAGCTCCGGGGTCAAGTACGAGTCGGCCTCGCTCGCCCTCGGCGATCGTGGCTATGTGGCCGACATGCGCCCACCCGGCCTGCTCCATGCCGTGCTCCGGCTCACCGATCACGCCCGGGCCGATGTGGTGGCCATCGACACCGCGGCCGCCGAGGCCATGGACGGCGTCGTCGCCGTCTACACGGCCGCCGACATCCCCGGCGACCTGCGAGTGGGGATCATCGAGGCTGACTGGCCCGTGCTCATCCCAATGGGGGGCCGAACCTCCTACGTGGGCGACGTATTGGCGGTGGCGGTCGCCGGCACGGTCGCCGAAGCGCGTGCCGCCGCCGACGCGGTGAGCGTCGAGTACGAGGTACTCCGACCCTTCACGGACCCCGAGGTGGCGCTGAGGTCGGATGAGGACGCGGTGTGGGGCCTCGTCGGCAACGTGCTTTCCATCTCCGCCTACTGGCGGGGCGACGTCGACGCGGCCCTCGCGCAATCGGCCCACGTCGTGCACGAGGTGTTCCGCACTCAGCGGGTGGAGCACGCCTTCCTCGAACCCGAGTCCACCCTGGCGATGCCCCTCGACGACGAGCGGTTGATGGTCTACTCCGGGGGGCAGGGGGTATGGGACGATCGCGACCAGATCGCCGCGGTGCTCGGCGTCACGCCCGATCGAGTCGTTGTCGAGCTCGTCTCCAACGGGGGCGCCTTCGGCGGCAAGGAAGACATGTCGAACCAGGCCCACGCGGCGCTGGCGGCCCACTTGCTGCAACGCCCCGTCCTATGCACCCTGACCCGCGAGCAGTCCATGCTCATGCACGCCAAACGGCACCCGATCACCATCGAGGCCAGCGCCGGCTGCGACGCCGACGGCAAGCTGACGGCGCTGCGCGCCCGGCTCGTGGGAGACAGCGGCCCTTACGCCTCGGTGGGGATGAAGGTCCTCGAACGGGCCGCCGGCCATGTGAGCGGTCCCTACGTGTTCGCCGCCATCGAGGTGCACTCCACTGCGGTGCGCACCAACAACCCGGTCTGCGGTGCCTTCCGGGGCTTCGGTGCCAATCAGGCGCAGTTCGCCACCGAGGGCTTGGTCGATCGCCTCGCCGAGAAGGTGGGGATCAGCGGCTGGGAGATGCGCTCGCGCAACGTCATCGTTCCCGGCGACGAGTGGGGCCCGGGCCAGATCATGGACGAGGGCTGTCGCGGCGCCCGATCCTGCCTCGATCGCATCAGACCGGCATACGACGAAGCCCGCGCCGCCGGGAAGGCGGTGGGCATGGGGCTCGCCATCAAGAACACGGGACTGGGCAACGGGTCCCTGGAGATCGCGCGGGCAGTGGTGAGATTCGAGGAGGACGGCAGCGTCGAAGTGCGCCACTGTTGGACCGAGATGGGTCAGGGAATCCACACCGTGGCGCGCCAGGTGGCGGTGGAGGAGCTGGGCGTCGATCCGGGCGAGGTACGGGTCGTCGTCGACACCACTCGTGAGCTCGGCTCCGGCCAGACGACCGGTTCCCGCGGGACGCTGATGGGTGCCGGAGCCATCGCCGACGCCTGCCGGGTCGCCGACGAGCAGGGCAGGGTGCCGGGCGTCGACTACCTCGGCGAGTATCGGGTCGACTGGACCAACAGCGTCGAGGAGGGCATCGAGCACCCGATCGTCCACTCGGCGTTCGGCTACGCCGCCCAGCTCGTCGTCGCCGATCCGGAGACCGGTGACATCGAGAAGGTGGTGGCGGTCCACGACGTAGGCCGGGCCGTCAATCCGAAGCTGTGCGAAGGACAGATCGAGGGAGCCGTGCACATGGGGCTCGGCTACGCCCTCACCGAGGAGTTCCCCACCGATGACGAGGCACGGCCCACGAACATGACCCTGCGCAGCCTGGGCATCCTGCGGGCCAAGGACGTGCCGCCCGTCGACGTGATCCTCGTCGAGGAGCCGCAGCCGAGAGCGCCCTATGGCGTCAAGGGCATCGGCGAGATCGGGCTGGTACCGACCGCCCCGGCAGTCGCCGCCGCCCTGCACGAGGTCGACGGCCGCTGGCGCAACCGGCTCCCGATGGCGGTCCACCAGCCGGTGGAGAAGAAGTAGGGCTCAGACGCCCACGACCGAGCTGCGGCGCTCCAGCAGGATCACGTCGCGCCACACGCCGTTCATGTGCCCGAGCCGCTGCCGAGTTCCGACGACACAGAAGCCGCATGCCGCCAGCAAGGCCAAGCTCGCCTCGTTCTCTGGGAACACCCCCGCCTGGAGGGTCCAAATGCCGGCATCCTCGGAGGCACGGATCGTCTCGTCGAGCAGCTTCCGGCCGATGCCTCTGCCCCGGGAGGAGGCGGCCACGTACACGCTCGCCTCGGCCACACCGGCGTAGGCACAGCGATCCGATACCGGGCTGAGGGCCGCCCAGCCGAGCAGGGCCTCGTCCCCGTCGGCGACGAGGCGCCCCGCGGCGAGGTGGCCGGCGTTCCAGTCCTCCCAGGAGGGGACGTCGGTCTCGAAAGTGGCGTTTCCGGTGGCGATGCCCTCGCGGTAGGCGGACGCTACTTGTTCCCAGTCATCGGGTGTCATCGGTCGCACGATCACGGTTCGCTCCTCCGGAACGGGATCGTAGACGGGCGAAACGAGGCCCCGTTGCAGGGTGCGCCGCCGCGTCTTCCGGGTCGCAGGCCGACGCTGCACGCGTCGAAACCCCGG
>CAZMSN010000050.1:6520-12967 GCA_964569015.1 uncultured Acidimicrobiaceae bacterium
ACCTCCACCGATCCTTCGCAGAGCAGCTCTCGCAGCGTGTTGGGCCCGACCCGGGGACCGGCGGCGACGGCGGCGCCGGCTTCGCCGTTGGCGGCCGCCGCCGTGGAGGCGTCGACGAACACGGTCACCAGTGGGGCAGCGGATCCATCGCCGTCACCGCCGGTCGCGGTGAGGGAATCGGTGGAGAGGGAGACCAGGGCATCGGCGTTGCGCTGACCCCGGCTGCACCGCGTGCCGCCGGGGAGCAGGGGGAACCGATCGGCCCGCTCATCGAGGGCGCGCTCGACGATGCGACCGTCGGCCCCCGGGAGTTGGCCGTGGAGGCGCCAGGCACTCTCGTCGAGGGTGGGCTGGAGCACCAGGTAGCGGTCGTTGAAGATGCGCCGCTCTTCGTGCCCGCCCAAGCGCCGAATTCGGGCGGTGTGACGGCGCAGTTCTGTGATGTCGAATCGCCGTCCCTCATCGATCGGGTCGATGCCCGATGAGGCGAAGCGGGCGAGTTCGACCGCTCGGTCGAAGCTGATGTCCCCGGCGTCGAGGGCGGCGCGAACCGCGGGCCGATCGAGGAGCGAGACGGCGGTGCGGAAGAGCGCCGCCGCCGTCTCGGGAGCAATGTCGAGGCGTCCTGCGGTCCACTCGACCATGGAGCGACAACCGTCGGCGGTGGCGACCTGGCGTGCATCGAGCTGTGCCAGCGCCGCCATCTGGATCGCCCGCAGCCGAGCGACGGCGGCCTCCGCCTCGAGCAAGATCTGCTCGAGGGTGTCGGTGGCGGTGGAGGAGATGGCGGCGTCCATGAAGGCAATGTATCGATTGCCTGTGACAGAAAACGCTGATCGACAGCCGTCGGTCGGTGCGCTCAACCACGAGATCGCGGGAGTTCCATCGACCCACGACGGCCGCCGGCGCTAGCTTGAGAGGGAGAACCGCGACGAGGAGTGAGCATGGCGGCGACGACACCCGGCCTGGTCTGTGCCCACCACCACCTCTACTCGGCTCTGGCGCGCGGCATGCCGGCGCCGCCGAAGACGCCGACAACCTTCCGGGAGATCCTCGAACAGATCTGGTGGCGCCTCGACACTGCCCTCGACCTCGACATGATTCGCTGGTCGGCGATGCTCGGCGCCCTCGAAGCGCTCGAGGCAGGCACCACCGGCATCATCGACCACCACGAGTCCCCCGAGGCGATCGAGGGGAGCCTCAGCGTCATCGCCGATGCCTGCGCCGAGGTGGGCGTGCGCGTTCTCCCCGCCTACGGCATCACCGATCGCCACGGCCCGGACGGTGCCCGCCGCGGCCTCGAAGAGAACGAGCGATTCATCAAGGAGAGAGGGCGGGGCCTGGTCGGCATCCACGCCGCTTTCACTTGCACCGACGAGACGCTGCAGGCCGCCGCCGGCCTGGCGGAGGATCTGGGGGTGGGGGTGCACGTCCACGTTGCCGAGGGCGTCGATGATGCCGACGCCCCACAACGGCTCGAGGGCCTCACCCGCGACGACTGGCTTCTCATCCACTGTGTGCACCTGCCCACCGATCACACGCTGCGGGGGACGATCGTGCACAACCCCCGCTCCAACCTGAACAACGCCGTCGGCTACGCCGACCCGGCCCGGTTCTCCAACCCGGTGGCGCTCGGCACCGACGGCATCGGCGCCGACATGATCGAAGCGTTCCGCCTCGCATACGTGATGCAGCGATCTGTCGGCGTCACCTGCGGGCCGGACACCGCCTGGGAGTGGCTCGCCACAGGGTGGGATCTCATGCCCGAGGCACGCGACGACGAGGTCACCTGGTCCTACGAGCCGATGGATCCCTGGCACCTCGCCTTCACCGCCGGGGTTCGCCCTCTGGAGGTGAAGGTCGCCGGCGAGGTGGTCTTCAGCGACGGCGAGCCGACCCGGGTCGATGTCGCCGAGGTGCGGGCCAAGGCCCGCGAGCAGGCGACCCGTCTCCACGCCCGTCTCTGAGGAGTCTCACGATGTCCGATCGTTTCCGCCCGATCTCGATGGAGCAACTGACGGGCTGGGTGTTCACCGAGCTGGAGCGGAAGGGATCGATCTTCGGCATCCCGCGCTCGGCCTTCTTCGTGCCCGACCCGGCGGATCGGTTTCGCGTCGAGACGTACGGCACGACCCTGGAGACGCCGTTCGGGGTGGCGGCGGGGCCCCACACCCAGATGGCACAGAACATCGTCGTGGCCTGGCTGGTCGGAGCCCGGTTTATCGAGCTGAAGACCGTGCAGACCCTCGATGAGCTGGCCGTCAACAAGCCCTGCATCGACGTCGAGGACGAGGGCTACAACGTCGAGTGGTCCCAGGAGCTGAAGGTCTCCGAGTCGTTCGACGAGTACCTGCGGGCCTGGGTGCTCATCCACGCCCTGCACCATGCCCTCGGCTTCCCCGGGGAACGGCCCGGGATCATCTTCAACATGAGCGTCGGCTACGACCTCGCTGGCATCCTCCGCCCGAACGTGCAGTGGTTCCTCGACGCCATGCGGGACGCCTCGCAGTACCTCCCCGCCTACGTCGAGGTCGTGGCCGCCCACTACCCGCAGGTCCGCGACCTCGCCATTCCGGCACAGCTCTCGGACACGATCACCCTCTCCACGATGCACGGCTGCCCGCCCGACGAGATCGAGCAGATCACCACCTACCTGCTCGCCGAGCGCGGGCTGCACACCTCGGTGAAGTGCAACCCGACGCTGCTGGGGGCGGATCGGGTACGCCGCATCGTGCACGACGACCTCGGCTTCACCGACGTCCCGATCCCCGACGAGGCGTTCGGCCACGACCTGGAGTATGCCGACGCCGTGCCCATGTTCCACAACCTGCGCCGGGTCGCCGGCGCCCACGGGTTGACGTTCGGGCTCAAGCTCACCAACACGCTGGAGGTGGAGAACTTCCGCACCGTCTTCGACCGCGACGAGACGATGTACATGTCGGGGCGGGCGCTGCACGCGGTGACCACCAACCTGGCGCAGCGCATCTCCGAGGAATTCCGCGGCGGGCTGCTGCTCTCATTCGCCGGCGGCGCCGACTGTTTCAACGTCGCCGATTTGCTGCGATCGGGAATGAGGACCGTCACCGTGTGCTCCGACCTGCTCAAATCGGGCGGCTACCTGCGGATGCTCCAGTACACGGAGAAGCTCGACGCGGCGCTCGATGCGGTAGGTGCCGCCGATATCACGGACTTCGTCTGCCGGACCGCGATCCGTCAGGGCACGTTCTCCGAGTTCGCCTCGCTGTTGTACGTCGCCGTCCTCACCGACACGGGAGTCGCCCTCGACCTCGACGCCTGCCAGGCCCTGGCCGACCGGCTGGGCACGTTGCCGCCGGCGGCCGCCGCCGTCGACGTCATCGAGGCCTGGGCGGCAGAGGCGGGCCACAGCCAAGAACGCGTCGTCGAGATCGTGGCGTCGGCGGTGAAGGTGCTCGCCCGGGTGAACCTGCGGCAGTACGCCAACGCGGTCCGCAGCGACTGGCGCCTCCACAAGAGCTCGTTGCGGACCGACCGATCGAAGACGCCGCGCCAACTCGGCCTGTTCGACTGTGTGAAGGCGCCCTGCGTCGACGAGTGCCCGGTCGACCAGGCCGTGCCGCAGTACATGGCGGCGGTGCGGGAGGGGGATATGGCGAGGGCGGTGGCGCTGGCCCGGGAGGACAACCCGCTGCCGGCGATCCTGGGGCGGGTGTGCGACCACCTCTGCGAGAACACCTGCATCCGTACCCACCTCGACCAGCCGCTCGCCATCCGGGAGATCAAGCGGTTCATCATGTCCCATGAGGACGAGCCTCACCTCCTTCCCCGCAAACCCGCCACCGGGGCGAAGGTGGCCGTGATCGGCGCCGGGCCCACTGGCCTGTCGGCCGCCCAGGAGCTGGCCTACGCCGGCTTCGAGGTGAGGGTGCTCGAGGCGCGTCCCTACCCCGGGGGCATGGTGGGAGGCGCCATTCCCGCCTACCGGCTTCCCCAGGAGCAGATCGATCAGGACGTCGAGATCCTCCACCGGCTCGGGGCGGAGATCCGCTGTGGGCAGAAGGCCGGCGTCGACTTCTCGCTCGAAGACCTTCGGGCCGAGGGCTATCGATTCGTCCTGGTCGCCGTCGGGGCCCAGCTCGCCAAGCGCCTCGGTCTCGAGGGCGAGGACGCCGAAGGGATCATGGATGCTCTCCACTTCCTGCGCGGCGTGCGCGAGGAACAGCCGGTGCCGATCGGCGACCGGGTCGGGGTGATCGGCGCCGGGGACACCGCCATGGACTGTGCCCGCTCGGCGTTGCGGCTGGGCGCCTCCGATGTGTCGATCATCTACCGGCGCACCATGGACCAGATGCCGGCCGACCGGGAGGAGATCCGTGCCTGCCTCGAAGAGGGCGTCCACGTCGTCGAGCTCGCCAAGCCCGACTCGCTGCGCATCGAGGACGGGCACCTGGCCGGGCTCGTGTGCACCCGCACCGAGTACCGGGGCGATCGCGACGCCTCGGGCCGCAAGGTCCCCCACGACGTTCCCGGCTCGGAGTTCGAGATCCCGCTCGACACGCTGATCGTCGCCATCAGCCAGCATGCGGCGCTCGACTTCTTCGGCGACGAGACGCCGGTACTCACCTCCCGTGGGTACATCGAGGTCGATCCCGTCACCTTCGAATCGTCGATCCGGGGCGTGTTCGCCGGGGGCGATGTTGCCGCCGCCGGGCCGTCATCGATCGTCAAGGCCGCTGCCGACGGCAAGGCGGTCGCCGCTGCCATCGTGGCCGCCGCCGGCGAGCCGGAGACGCCGGAGACGGCCGGTTGGGTCGACGTCGACCTAGGCAGCCTGTTCGTGCGCCGAGCCCGCCGGGAATACCGGGTGCCCGTCACCCACACCCCGCTGCCGGTGCGCAACGATTTCGGCGAGACCATCGTCACGTACACCGCGGAAGAAGCGAGGGTCGAGGCGGGCCGCTGCCTCGATTGCCACACCATGTGCAGCCTCTGTGTGGGGGTCTGCCCCAATCTCGCCCTGATGACCTACGAGATCGAGCCGTTCACGGTCGAGCTGCCGGAGCTGGCGGTGGACGGCGAGACGGCGGTGGCAGGGGAGACCGCCACGTTTCGTATCGGTCAGCGTCCCCAGATCGCGGTCCTCACCGACCTTTGCAACGAGTGCGGCAACTGCGTCACCGTCTGTCCCACCTCGGGCCGTCCCTACGTCGACAAGCCACGCCTCTACCTCGACCGTGAGGAGTTCATGGCGCAGAAGGACAACGCCTTCATGGTGTACGACGACGGGGAGGCGGCGGTGATCGAGGCCCGTTGGGACGGGGAGACCCACCGGCTGGAGCTGAATGGCTCTGCCGAGTACGAGTCGCCGGCGTTCCGGGCCACGCTCGACGCCGAGACCTTCGCCCTCATCGAAGCGGTCCCGTCTCCGGGCGCCGCCGAGGGTCAGGCGCTGTCATTGCGCCGCGCCGCCACGATGTACGCGCTGCTGCGAGGGCTGAGCGACTCGATGCCGCAGCTTCCCCGGGCCGTATCGAAGGCGGCCGCCGCCACCCGTGTCGCCCACCCCGGGTATCCGGAGTAGGGCAGCGGGGTCCCGGTTCGGTCCTCCGGGTCTTGGCGCCCGGAATTCAACGGGTGTTGACCCAACAATTCAACAAATGTAGAATCCCTCCGTCTACGCACCCACACAAGGAGGTACGACGTGTGGCCGATGATCGTCAAGGAGTTCCGCCAGCTCCGTCGGGACCGGCGCACCCTGGCGATGATGATCGTCATGCCGTTGATCCTGCTCACGGTCTTCGGCTACGCCGCCCGCTTCGACGTTGACGAGATCCCGACCGCCGTTGTGGGAGAGCAGGCCGATGCGCTCGTAGAACAGCTCCCGCCGTCGATCGACGTGGTCAGCATCGACACGGCCGGGAGCCGCGAGGACGCCCAGGAGGTGCTGCGCCGGGGCGAGGCCGCGGTGGCCATCTACGCAGGGCCGGACCCTGTGGTCTACGTCGACGGGTCGGAGCTGTTCATGGCCCAGGCACTGCTGCGGCGAGCGCCGACGTTGCCGGCGCCGGTCGAGGTGATGTTCAACCCGGACCTGAGCACCGCGGTGGTGATGGTCCCGGCGCTCATCGGGCTGATCATGGCCTTCATCGGCACCGCCATCACCAGTCTCGGGGTGGTGCGGGAACGCGCCGACGGAACGCTCGAGCAACTCTCGGTGATGCCGCTCAAGCCCCGCGACGTGATCATCGGCAAGATCGCCCCGTACTTCCTGGTGGCGACGGTGGACATCGTGCTCATCACCGTCGCCGGACTGCTCGTGTTCGACGTCCCGTTCCGGGGTTCCGTGCTCGTCTTCGCCCTCCTGTCGTTCTTGTTCCTGTTGGTGGTGCTCGGGCTCGGGGTGCTCATCTCCACGCTGTCGCGTACCCAGGGGGAGGCCATCCAGCTCGCGTTCATGGTGATGCTCCC
>CAZMSN010000051.1:0-12825 GCA_964569015.1 uncultured Acidimicrobiaceae bacterium
CGATGATTCCCACAGGAGACGGCAGGATAACGAGTGGCGGGCGGTCCGTCCCCGTTTCGTGGAGGAACCTGGAGCGACCGCTACCCTCCGATCGTGATGCGATGGGTGCCTGGTCTGGCGGCGGTGGTCCTGCTCGCGGCGGCCGCTGTTGCCGCCGTCTGGTGGTGGAATGCGAACGACTCGTCCCCACCGTGGGGCACCAACGAGGTCTCCTGCTCGGGCTAGGTTCGGCTGCTATTGCGACGATCTTGCTCGCCTTCTGTTTCTCGCCGCCGCTTTCTGCCGAGGAGCTGCGCATCGAGCAGGCCAGCCTGGAGGACGCCTACCTGGCCCTCACCACCCAGGACGGCGCATCGAACGACACGGAAGCGAAGGGACACTGACGGCAGCGACGATGAAACTCACCCGCACCGAGGGGCGCCTCTTCCTGCGGGATCCGATCGCCCTCCTCTTCGGGCTGGTCTTCCCCGCACTCCTGCTCCTGGCGCTGGGGCTCTTCTTCCCCGGCTTCGACGAGCCGACCGCCGACCTGGACGGGGCCCGCTCGGCGATCGGTGCGGTCGGATCGGCATGACGTTACGGACTCGACATGCCACGATGCGACGGTTACGCGCCGCCTGGCAACCATCCCAAGGGCAAGGCCGGCGAGGACTACAGGTCGGACGGCGACGAAGCAGTGGGGGACGTCAACGTGCTGGTCCACACACACCGGGCGGACAGCTCATCACGATGACTGCCCGCCGTATTCTCGAGGAGGTGGTTGCCGGTCCTGCGATGTTCGGCGCTCCGTCTCTGTCGCTGCGCGGCTTCATCCGCGTGTCGACGCACCCGAGGAGGGCGACATCGGCGCCCCGCCGCGGCAACAGCGACCGCCACGCCGCGGCCCAGTCCACGAGCGGCGCCGGTCACCAGTGCGATCTATCCGTCCAGCTTGGCGCGATCGAGGATCACGGCTGCCTCAATGACCGAGCTCACGGAGCATCGGGACGGTACGAGAAACCCAGCCCACATCCCGATCGTCGACGCTTCCCTGGGTCCGATGGGTACCGGCGAGGAACCACAGGTAGTACGTGGTGTAGCCCGGCGCCGACACGACGGTGTGATATCCCGCCGGCATCATCTGCATCGACTGGTCGCGCACTGTGAAGTTCTCCTCATCGCCGTCGAGGTCTACAACTCGCGCGATCCCGAATCCGTCGGTCGGATTGACCCGGAAGTAGTACATCTCCTCGTGTTTTGCCTCGCGGGGCAGATCCTCATTGGCGTGGCGGTGCGGCGGATAGGTCGACCAGTTGCCCGACGGCGTGTAGGTCTCGCCGACGATCAGCCGCGCCGCGGGAAGGTCGGGTTGGGCCACCTCGGTGAGGATCTGGTGGTAGTTGCGCGAGAAGTTGGCAGCGCCCCACCGCCCCTGCGCGACCGAGTCCGGTGCGATGAGATAGGGCTCCACCTCGAGCGTGCTCGGCGCCGAGGGAAGCGCGATCTCGACGTTGCCGATCGCGGTGAAGGAGAAAGCCTGCCCGGCCGGAATGTAGACCGAGTGCGGCTTCCCGCCGAACACGTTCGGTCGGCCGCCGACGGCGAGGAACGAAGCATCTCCGACCTCGATATCAGCCTTGCCGCCGAGCACGACCGCAAGCATTTCGCGATCGCCCGATTCGGCTTCGTAGCGCCGGCCGGCCGACAAGCGAACCAACGCGAAGTCGAGGATCTCGCATGGATTGTGCGAGAGCGTGGCAAGCCCGTCACGCACCTCGAGGTTGCAGTGGTACTTCATGCTTCTCACCTTTCTGCTAGCGAAGGAGCGGCCCCGTCAGGCACGCGTGCTGTCGCGCCGCCGTCGGACCTCACCAGAACGATTCCCGGTTCGGGTTGGCGATGCGCAGCAACGATTCCAGATAAAAGTAGTCGCCCCACAGGGTCCCCTCGTCGACGCCTATGCCTTTGGGCGCGTCGTAGACCCCGTGCAGGAGGAGCGCGTTCGAGCCATCTTCCGCGGCGGGAGCGTAGGTTCGGGCCAGCGAGGCGAGGATCCGGTGGGCGAGGTCGTGGTACTTCGGATCGGGGTCGAGCGCGTCGATCTCGAGCAGGCCCGCGGCGGCGATGGCGGCCGCCGACGAGTCCTTGGGCGCGCCGGAACCGTCGTGGAAGGCCAGGTCCCAGTAGGGCACCATTTCTGCGTCGAGGTGGGCGACGAAATACTCGGCGCAACGCCTCGCCGTGGCGAGAAAGGACGGCCGGCCGGTGAGGCGATGGTTGATGGCGAAGCCATAGATCCCCCACGCCTGACCCCGCGCCCAACACGACTCGTCGGCGTTGCCCTGCTCGGTTCCACCACGCTCCGGCGCCCCGGTCTCGGCGTTCCAGAAGAAGGTGTGGAACGTTGATCCATCCGGTCGCACGATGTGATCCTGGAGGCTCTCGACGTGACGTTCTGCCGCTTCCGCATACGTCGACCGCCCGGTCTCCTGGCTCGCCCAGTGCAGCAGGGGTGTGTTCATGAGACTGTCGATGATGGTGCGACCACGTTGTGCCGGGTCCTCGAGTGAGCCCCATGCCTGGATGATGCCGGGCGGCGCCAGGTAGCGGTCCATCAGCCGGTCGGCAGCCTCCAGCCCGGCCCGTCTCGCCCGGTCGTTGTCGCCACGACGAGCGGCTACCACACACGACAGCGTGTAGAGGAATCCGAGGTCGTGGGTGGCGATGTCGATGCGCTCCGCCAGGCGCCGCGAGAAGGACTCGACGTGCCGTCTTGCTGCCGCGGCGAGCCGGCCATCCCCGGTGTGCTCGTAGCCGAGCCAGAGCATCCCGGGCCAGAAGCCGGTGGTCCAGCCCACGTTGGCGCCGTCGGGGAATCCCCGCCAGGACCGGGGAGGGTAGACGCCGTCCCGTGTCGTGTCGTCCGGATACAGATCACCGAAGACGTCGATGTTGCGGGCGACGGTATGAAGCGCCCGATCGATGGCTGCGGCGACTTCGACGTCACTCAGGACGGTGGTCTGCGGGGATGTCATCGAGGTTCTCCAATCATTGCGCGGGAGGACGCACGGCCGGGCTGGTCTACCACCGGGTCGGGGAGCACGGCTCGCAACGAGAAGCGCGCATTCGCCCAGACGATGTACAGCGCAGGTGTGCACGCAAGCCCGAGGCCCAGCACCGGCTGGGCGATCACAAAGGAGGCGAGGATCGCCAGGGTCGCCAGTGACAGCGCGGACAGATACCAGTCACGGACCGAGAGCACCAGTGCCGCCCTGAATGCCAGGGCGAGCCGTGCCTCGGGTTCCACCGAGAGGGCCACGAGCACGGTCATCGTGGTTGCTACCAGCAGCAGGATGAGCATCGCGAAGATCGGGATGGCGAGTGCCCCGAATCGCGTGCCCCACACAACACCGATATCCACCACGAGTATGACCCCTGCTGCGGTGGAAACGAGACCGACCAGGATCGCCCGGCGGAAGTCGGCGCGGACAGACCGAAAGAATGTCCGCACGACGGGAGCGGACATATCGGCGGTGAACTCCGCGATCACCCGAAACGCGGCAAGTGAGACCGGCGCCGCAAACGGTGCGATGAGCAGCATCGCATGCCAGGTGTCGGCCATGTCGGTGGTGACGAAGAGCAGCACGGCGGGCAGGGCGATCAATACGACGATCACGTTCGTCATGAGCACCATGTAGGCCGTCGATGAGACCCACCGGAAGGCGGAAGCGGTTGCGTCGTTCATGACCCCTTACCCCTTGAGACCCGTGCCGGCGACGCCCTCCACGAAGTAGCGCTGACCGAAGCCGAAGATCAGGGCGATCGGGATGACCGAGAGCACCGAGCCGGTCATGATGAGCGCGTACTCTGCGTTGTACTGGTTGATGAATGAGCTGAGACCGATCTGGATGGTCCAGATATCGTGGTTGCGCAGGTAGACCAGAGGACCCAGGTAGTCGTTCCAAACGGTGATGAACGTGAGCAGCGCCAATGCCGCGATGGCCGGAATCGCCAGCGGGAGCATGATCCGTCGGTAGATGCCGTACTCGTTGAGGCCATCGACACGCGCCGCCTCGACCAGTTCGTCGGGGATCGACTCGAAGTACTGCTTCATCAGGAAGACACCGAACGCTCCGAACGCCTGCAGGGCGATCATTGCCCACAACGTGTTCGTCAGGTGGACCTTCGAGAAGATGATGAACTGCGGGACCATGTAGGCCTGCCACGGCACGGCGATGGTCGATACGTAGGCGAGAAAGAGCGCGTCGCGACCCCGGAAACGCATCTTCGAGAATCCGTAGGCGGCGAACGATCCGGTGAAGACCTGCAGGAAGGCGATCACGACGGCGAGGAAGAGCGTGTTGCGCGTCCACAGCAACATCTGGGACTTCTTCCAGATCTCGATGTAGTTGCCCCACTTGACCGGGTTGGGTATCCACTCGATCGGAACGGTGAAAACCTGATTGTTGCCTTTGAGCGACGCGACGATCATCCACACGAACGGCAGGAGAACGAACGCCGACGCCGCCAGCAGAGCGAGGTAGCCGAGGGCGCGGTAGACCGATCGGAGCGGGCTTCGATCATGCAACGACGCCGGCCGGTTGGTGCGTTGGCTGGCTGGTGCGGTTGACGAGGTCACGGCGCGGTTCTCCGATTCACGAGGAACTGGATGATGGTGATGCCGAGCGAGAGGAAGAAGAGCACCATGGCCGCGGCCGAGGCGTAGCCGTACTGGAACTCGACGATGCCCTTCTGGTAGATGAACTGGGAGAGCACGACAGTTGATCGGCCCGGCCCACCACGGGTGAGCAGCAGCACGAGGTCGAACACCTTCAGGCTTTGGATCGTCAGGTACACGGTGACGAAGAACGTGGTCGGCCGCAGGCACGGCCAGGTCACGTAGCGGAATCGTTGTACGGTTGTCGCACCATCGGTGTAGGCGGCCTCGTGCAAGACTCGAGGAACGGTCTGCAGCCCGGCCAGGTACAGCAACATGAAGAAGCCCGTATCACGCCAGACACTGACGAGGATCAAGGCCGGCATCGCCAGCGTCGAATTGGCCGTCCATCCTTTGTCCAGGTTGATGCCGATCAGACCGACGAGCTGGTTCATCACGCCGTCTGCGCTGAAGAGCTGGTTCCACACCGCAGCGATGGCGACGATCGAGGTGATGTAGGGAAAGAAGGCGGCGGTCCGGAAGAACGTGACTCCACGTAGCTTCGTGTTCAGGAGCAGCGCCAGCCCGAGGGAGGTGAAGAGCGTCACCGGTATGTGGACACTGCTGTAGTAGAAGGTGTTTGTCAGGGCAGTCCGGAAGCCGCCGTCCCCGATCAGACGCTTGAAGTTGTCGAGTCCGATGAACTCGGGTGATCCGAAGGCGCTCCACTCTGTGAACGCCATGTAGAACAGCACCAGCACCGGCAGGAGGGTGATCAGCCCGAACCCGATGAAGTTGGGAAGGATGAATGACCATCCCACTCGGGTAGCGTGTCGGCGCAGCGCTGACCGCTTCCGGGCTGGTCGTCTCGAAGTCGTCACCATGTGTCGCTCGCTTCACGGTGGGCTGGTCTGGAAGGAGGAGTTAACCAGACCAGCCCACCGCCATCTGCTCCGGGCGATGCGTGCCGTCGCCCTCTCAGGAGGGTGCTGCAGAATTCCTATTCAGGCTCGAAGCCGTGCTCCATCACAGCGCCGAATCGGGGCGTTGCGGGCGTGAACGGCGATCAAGCACCACCCTTCTAGTTGAGCACCTCGGATGCGACTCGGCTCTCGGCCTCAGCGATCCCGTCTGTGACGCTGACGCTGTCGGTGAGGATGCCCGAGTGCATTTCATTCAGTATGGTCTGGATGGCCGCCGTGTTCGACGAGACCGGGTTCTCCGGCCGCGTGTCATGGGTGCCGAAGGCGAACTTCGACAGGTCGTCCTGAGGAACACCCTCACCCGCGAAGTAGGCCGCGGTCACCGCATCGGAGACGTAGGCGGGCTTGATACCGATGCCGGCGAGCAGGGTGGCGGCATCCTCCGAGCCGATGAAAGCCAAGAACGCCTTGGCGGCGTCGAGCTTGCTGGGATCCATCGCCGGATTGATGCCGAGACCGGTCGGGTCACCGAACGACACCGGGAGATCGAACGTCGACGAGTCGAGCTGCGGGGCCGGAGCGATGCCCCACTCGAACGCGTCGGCGTCGCCCGACTCTTGCTGGGCGATGAGAGTGGCAACGTACCACGACCCCATGTTCATCATGGCGGCCTTCTGGGTGCCGAACTGACTCTGGTAGGTCAGGCTGTTGGTCGTCACCGTGGCGTAGTCGGTTTGTGAGCCGTTGTCTTGCATGGCGAGCACTCGCTCGTAGTACGGCGCCATGTAGTCGTAGATTCCGCTCAGGATGTCGGCCCCCGGACTCTGCGCATTGGCAAAGCCTTGCAGCGTCGATTGCCAACTGTGCTCATACGACCCGACGATGTCGCCGCCGAGGCCGGTGGTGATCTGTTCGGCCAGATCTGCGTACTCGTCCCAGGTGATGGCACCGGTCGGATAGTCGACCCCGGCCTGGTCGAAGAGATCCTTGTTGTAGTAGAGGAACCACGTGTCCTGCCGGTACGGGACTGCGTAGGTGGCACCATCGACCGTGTAGAAGTCGATCGCCGAATTGCCGGCGCCGACGTCGGCGACGATGTCGCTGACGTCCGCGAGCTGGCCACCCTCCTGGTAGATGGCGAAGTTCCTCAGGTTCTTCAGCACATACAGGTCGGGTGCCGCGCCTGCCGCGAGGTCGGCGGTGATCTGGGTGTCATACTCCGCAGCGTCGTATTCCTTGAGCTCCACCGTCACGTTGGGGTTGATCTCGTGGAACCGGTCGGCGAGCAGCTGGAACTCCGGTGTCGTGTTCAGGCTCCATGCCGACATGGTGATGGTGACCGGCTCGGCCGCAGTCGTCTCCGGCGCCGCAGTCGTCTCGGTGGCGGCTGTGGTCTCCGTGGCGGCTGTGGTCTCCGTGGCGGCTGTGGTCTCCGTCGGCGCCGTCGTCTCCGTGGCGGAGGGCTCGGCCGAGGAGCCACACCCGGCGAGCGCCAATACGAGTACGGCCAGGGCGGCCGAAAGCGCGCCCATTCGAGTTCGGGTCGTCATTGTGCCTCCTTAGTAGCATCCTTGCTGGCATTTGGACTCCGGCGGAGCCCGGATCTCCCGGTGCGGTCCGTCGTCGCGCCGGTCAGAGAATCGGAGAGGTGAATCGTCGTCCGGCCATCGCCCCACTCGATGACCAGAACATCGTCAGAGACATGCGAGATCGGCGCCGGCAGCGACACCTGGTCGCCCGCCAGCCCGATCACCGCTGCGATCCATCGGCCGGTCTGGACGGGGAGGTGGACGATGGGGACCTGCGTGGTCGTCGACACGGGACTGGCTCCGACCAACGTCTCGACGCTCATTGCGGCCTCGGGAAGGTCGCAGGCGACGAAGCTGATGAGGCCCCCGCCGTGGATCCGGGCCTGTCCGGAGTCAATCACGATCTCACCTGCCGGTACGGCCCATCCACCTATGCGAATCTGCGTCGCGGCGATGCGTCCCTCATCGGTGAGGTTGGCAATGCGCACGCACCGAACCTCCCACGGTCCTCGCACCACCGAGACTGTCTGTATCTCCCCGGCCACGCTCGAGGAGCCCTCGTAGCCGGAGCCGTGGCGCATCTGGGAATCGGCCGGTGTCAGCCAGTGCGCCTGCGCGACGGATGCCGCGATCGCGAGCCGGCCCGTCAGAGCGGATTCGACCCCAAGCGCGGTCGTGACCATGCCGGAGCGGTGGGTAGAGCGCCCTTGGGCGTCCACCAGGCCGACGCACTGGTCGATCGGCGAGATCCACGAGTGGTCGTCCAGCAGTGGGAAGGTCGCGGTGGAGTAGCCCAGCCGGGCGTAGAGAGGCGAGTCGCCGACCAGATCACCTTCCCGCGCATGATCGGTACCGTGATTGACCACCCGAGCGATGCCGTCGTCGTGTGTGCCGGACACGATCCACCCGGGGGCCTCCACTGCGAAGACGAAGTCATCGCGCTCGATCGGAAGCACGCCTTCGGCATCAGTCCAGACGGGGTGATCTTCGGGCAGCGCCACCCCGAGCAAACCCTTGGCAGCCCAGTATGGCGAACCTGGTCCGGAGTAGGCCTGGGCGAGCGACCGCCATGGGCCATGCCATCCCAGGCTCAGCGTTCCGTCGCCTGCTGGAACCCCGTTGCGGGTGAACGAGGAGACGATGGCCAGCGCGGCGCGGCGGAGTGTTCCGGGCTGGTGTGAGGGGACAGCCGACAAGGCGCCGGCCCAGAACGGAGCGGCCGCAGCGAACCGGTACACGAGACTGCGCCCCTGCACCAGCGGTGTTCCGTCGGCGCCGATGAGGGCAAGCGCATCAGACAAATAGCGGTCGAGGCGGTCGCGGTCGACGTTGCCGCGCTCGGCAGCCAATGACTCGGCGCCGGCCATGCGTGACCACAACACGGGAAAGAGGTGGAACGCCCATCCGTTGTAGTGGTCGAAGGCCCGGGTGTCACCGTCGGCAAACCATCCCCCGCTCCGGGCGAGCCGGTCGTGGGTCGCCAGGTCGGCCCGCATCTCGTCTTCGGACCACGGCCCGTCGATCGATCGGAGGAATGTCTGCACGAGCAGCCGGAACCACACCCAGTTGATCTGAGGATACGTGGGGTCGCCGACCGCGGGTGCGAGGTACTCTCGCACCCGCTCTTGAACGCCCGAGCCGAGCTGGTCCCAGATCCAGGGCCGAGTCATGTCGAGGATGATTGCGATCGACGCGGCCTCGACCTTGGCCTGCGGGTGCTCGTCGAACCTCGGCCAGCGATCGCCGGAACCGGGATCGGTGCCGCTGGCGATACCTCTCGCATACCGCTCTGCAAATCCGTCGGGATCGCTTCCTTGCCGACCGGCGAGGAGGAAGCCGGCCGCGAGGAAGGACCTCGCGAAGCCTTCGAGCCCGTCGACATCCACGCCGAAGCGCCCGGGTGCCCCGGGAACATGGATCTGAGCACCGCCCGCGCTGGCGTGAGCCAACGCACCGACGACCAGACGCTCGGCGAGGGCAACCAGTTCGGAGCGATCGCGCAACGTGCCCCGGAGATCGGTCTCATCAACAACCAAGCTGTTCATGCCCTCTCCCGCCGTTGGGCTCTCAACGAGACGCCACCGCGATGTTCAATAATTATCACATGGGATCACTTTTGTCAATACATGTCGTATTTGGGGCTAGTCAACACCTAAACGATCAATTATGATCACAACGTCAAAGATCCGCCCGCCGCGATGGGAGGAGTTGCGTGAGCTGCCAGGAACCGATGGGACCGCTCGGTCGCGCCTGGACCACTCGCCCTCGACCCAGACCCGGCCACCTGCCGGTCCCGCCCGCCGGCGACCGCACTGTATGGGGCGACAACGGAACCATCCACGCCGCTACCGTGGCCTCGTCGACGCGACGGGCAGAGACCCTCGCCGGCGAGCCCTGGCCGCTCGCCTCGGCGACGTCGTATCTTCGCTATCAGCGTGACGGCAATCGTGTCGACTACGAGGATCGGGTACGCGGGCGTCAGGAACGACTCTCGGTGGCCGCGGTGGCGGCCGCGACAACGCTCGACGACCGATGGATCGACGAAGTCGTCGATGGCGTCGTCGTGCTCTGCGAGCAGAGTTCCTGGTGCTGGCCGGCTCACGACGACGCACCGATGACCACGAGTTCGCACCTCCCCGATCCAGCCCGGCCGTTCCTGGATCTAGGAGCCGGCGAAGTCCTCGGACAGCTTGCGTGGATCGATTGGCTGCTGGGACGTGAGCTGGATCGTCGGGCATCGGGTCTGCGCGACCGGATCCGCCACGAGGCGGACAGGCGCGCGTTCGAGCCATTCGTGTCTCGGCGCGACTGGCATTGGCTCGGAGCCGACGGCGATGTCGACAACTGGAACCCGTGGATCCACGGAAACCTCGCGGTCGCGGCCCTGGCCCTGGTAGAAGAACCCGATCGACAAGACGGGGTCATCCGGCTCGCGCTCGACGGGATCGACAGGTACATCGCCTCCCTGCCCGCCGATGGCGCCATCGACGAGGGCTACTCGTACTGGTGGAACGGACCATGTCGCGCCTTGGAGACCACGGTCCTCCTCACCTCGGTCTACCCAGGAATCACCATCGAGCCGGTGCCTGCGTTGCGAGCGACACTCGACTTCCCCCAACGCATGCATCTGGGCGGCCCATGGTTCATCAGCCTCGGTGACGCCCGGGCACGGCCCGATGCCGATGCGCCATGGCACGCGCTGTTCCGTGTTGCCCGGGCGTTCGGCGCCACCGAAGCGGCACGCTTTGCGGCGAGCCGCCGCCCTCGACAAGGGCCGATCGCCACCCCATCCGAGGGATTCGGCCGGTTCGTCATGGCACTGACCGATCCCGCGTGGCATCTCGCCGACTCCACACCACCCGGCCCGGCGTCGGGGGTGTGGCTACCCTCGGTGCAGGTGGGCATCGCCCGTGAGGCGCCGGAAGCGCTCGGACCGAACCAGAAGGGACTCACGGTCGTGGCGAAGGGCGGCCACAACGGCGAACACCACAATCATCTCGACGTGGGAAGCGTGATCATTGCGGTCGGCGGAACGCCGCTCATCATCGACCCCGGACGTCCCACGTATACCAAACACACGTTTTCGGACAGACGCTACGAGACCTGGACGATGCAGAGTGGGTGGCATAGCGTGCCCGCGATCGCCGGGAGCGAGCAGGGAATCGGAGTAATGTGGGGTGCCTCTGACGCGTCGTGGTCGGACGGCGTCACCGCCACCGAGTTCTCGTACGACATCGCCGGTGCGTATCCCGCGGCACCGGTCGCGCACTGGCACCGGACGGTGCGGCTCGACCGACTCCTACATACCGTCATCGTTAGCGACAGCTGGGACCCGATCGACCACCATGTTCCTTCGCTCTGGCACTGGATACTCTCCGGCATCGTCGACGGTGACCAGGGAACGGTTCGCGTTCGGTCCGCGGACGGCACCGCCGCAGCGCTGGAATGGAATCCCGCCCTGCCGTCCCTCGTGGAGGAGCGCACCTTGAACGATCCGATGCTCCAGGCATCGTGGGGGTCGACGATCTCGCGCCTCACGATCAGCATCCCTCACACCCGCGACATGAAGAACATCACCCTCACAGTCAGGGAGGCGACATGACACCCGACGCGGCACATGACCCGCTGGCGGTCAAGCGGCACTCGAGCATCGTCGAGTTCCTCAAACAGGAGGGCGTAGTCCGCAGCGTCGATCTCGCCAACCGCCTTGGCGTCGCACCGGTCACGATCCGGCGCGACATCGCAAAGCTGGAGCGCGACGGCTTGGTCAAACGTGTCCACGGTGGAGCTGTGCTCCCAGAAAGCTCGGACAAAAGCCCGGTGACCGACCGGCAGTCAACAGCACCGGTGACCGCACGCACCACGACGGACCAGTCAATCGGCATGCTCGTGCCGTCACTCGACTACTACTGGCCCGACGTCATCCGCGGGGCCGAGCGCGCCGCGGCTGCCCATGGGATCGGCCTGGTGTTGCGCGGCTCGTCGTACAGGGCCGACGATGTTCGCCCGCAGGTCGAGCGGTTGCTCGAGCACGGACCGATGGCCGGTCTCCTCCTTGCTCCGAACATGGCCGCCGACCACACGGCAGAAGACCTCAAATGGGTTGCCGCCACACGTATCCCGGTGGTGTTGGTCGAGCGCACGGCCGCCATCGGCCCGATGCACACCGCGCTCGAATCCGTCACGTCCGATCATGCGGAGGGCGCCGCGATCGCGCTCCGCCACCTCGTGGGCCTCGGGCATCGGCGCGTTGGCCTTCTCACCTCGGCGGCGAGCCCGACCAGCGAGCACGTCCGGAGCGGTTGGCACCAAGCGCGTTCCGACCTCGGCATAGAAACGCGACATAGCGTCGATACCGATGTGCCGGATCCTGGCGAACCGAGCTGGGACGGAATCGTGGACGTCGTTCTCGACGACTGTCTGGCGACCGGCACCACGGCAGTCCTGGTGCACGCCGACGCCGCGGCGGCCGCACTCGCACAACGGTGCGAGCTTCGCGGCATTTCCGTACCGCACGATCTCTCGATCATCGCGTACGACGACGAGGTCGCCGAGCTGTTCACCCCACGTCTCACCGCCGTACGACCGCCTCGGCAATCGATTGGTCGGGCTGCAGTGGATCTGATCGTCGCTCGCATCGCCGACAAACGCCGACCGCGTCACCGCGTCATCATCAGCCCCTCCCTGCGCGTCCGCGAGACCACGGTGCCCCCGCGAGCGCGCTAGAGAGCCGCGTCGGAAGCCCTGTCGTCGGTCGCCGGCTCTCTGGTTGGGCCGAGCGGCCGGCGCCACCCGCTGCCTGGGGAAGGTGCCGACCGATCGTGCGGGACCGGTCGTTGCAGCCCGAGGTCCAGTACGGCATCGACCACTACCGGGTCGACTTCGCCTTCCCGGCCCAGCGCCTCGTCGTCGAGGCCCACGGGTGGGCCTGGCACGACGCGGTGCGTGACGCCGACCGCGACGCCCACCTGGCGGTACTGGGATGGATGACGCTGCGCTTCACCGGATCGGAGATCTTCCACGACGTCGCCGGGGTGGCGGCCCGGGTGGCCACAGCACTCGAAGAGAGGATGGGCACCGTCGCCTACTCCGACCTCGGACCCGAGCCGAAACGTATGTGGGGCGCCGCTTGGTCGACTGGTTGCTGCGCCGCAACCGTCACCACGCTCCCGACACGGCGCCGCTGGCTGCCCGGTCTGCTGCCCTCGGCTGAAGCCCCGCTGGCGTCTCCGTGACG
>CAZMSN010000052.1:0-12803 GCA_964569015.1 uncultured Acidimicrobiaceae bacterium
TGATCATCAGCCCGGCATCATCACCACACTGCGGCTCCCCAACTCACCGCGCAGTCTCCGCAACCACGGGCCCGCCGCCCTCGGCCAGCTCGTCGAGGACGTCACGGGCCAGCCGCTCGATCGCTGCTTCCGGGAGCGGATCTTCGAGCCGCTTGGCATGGCCGACATCGACCTGCTGCGATCCGAGCAGGTGAAGGCCCGGCTCGCCGATCGGCAGGGCTGGCGAATCGTCCTGGTCGGAGACCCACGCCAGTTCTCAGCGGTGGGACGGGGAGGCATGTTCGGCCACCTCGTCGACATGTACGGCGGCGTCGAGCTCGACCAGGTCCACCGCTTCCACCACCACTGGGAACGCCAAGCCAGCCTCCGTCTCCGCGCCGGTAACCCGGGCGCGCTCGCCGAATACGAGAAGCGGGGTCGGCTCCATGGTGGCACCTTCGAGGAGATCGAGTCCGAAGTCATCACCGCCTGGGAGCAGGCCTGTCGTCGGGGCGACACCGTGGCCCTCATGGCCAACAGCGCCGACATCGTGATCCAGCTCAACCGGCTCGCCCAACACACCCGGATCATGCTCGGCGAACTCGATGGCGACGCACCCTCCATGCGAGCCGGTGAGGAGTGGATGCTGGTGGGCGACGAAGTCGTTACCCGTCGCAACGACCGGAGGCTCCGCACCGACCGCGGGTTGATGGTCAAGAACCGCGACCACTGGACCATCACCGACATCCACCTCGACGGGGGTGTCACGCTTGACGGACCCACCGGCATGATCCGGCTCCCAGCCGAGTATGCAGTCGAGCATCTCGAACTCGGCTACGCCCAGACCAGCCACGCCACCCAAGGCCGCACCGTCGACACCGCCCTCCTCCTCGTCGACACCCCAGCCGACAGCCGCGGCGTCTACACCCCGATGACCCGAGGACGAGAAAGCAACCACGCCTACGTCGTTGTCGACGACAACCAGACCGCCCTCGACGTGCTCACCCAAGCCATCGGCCGTGACTGGATCGACCAGCCCGCGGTCGCCCGAAGAGCCCAGCTCGATCCCCGCTCCCGGCTGCGCCCCGACCCTGGCGACGAAGATCGTCACGCCAAGCTCGAACGGCGCATCCTCGACAGCATCGAGCAACATCGGACTCGGACCAGAGAAACGGAGCGCGATGCCGCTCGCAACCGCGGTCGCGGCCCAGAGTTTGCTGGTGGACGATGACTGCCTGGCGTCGTCGGGGTGCGTCATTGCGCGGCGACCCACAGTCCCAAGATCTTTCGTTCACCGTTGATGGTGACGCCGATGGCGGTCTAGACGGGACGGTTCGTGACGGGCCCCTCGCTGATCGGATCCTAACCACCAGGGCGTCGACGGACACCACCGGGTGGATTCGGCGCAGGAGCCGCTTCTGCGACCTCTCTGCGATCACGCGATCAGCGATCTTCGAGATCGTATCCTTGGAGACCTCAGCGGTGGGGGTCGCACGGTGGCCCACGCGCGTCACGGACACACGGCCCTGCCTACACCACTCCCCGGGACGCAAATCGTCGAGCCGCTCCCTCGCCAACTCCACGGTCTCCGCCTGAACGCCAACGGGACCGCTGCGGGGATCCTCTTTCCTCCCCTGGGCCTCGGTCCCACACGATACGGGTCCGGAGAAACGGAGAGGACTCAGCTCCCGCCAGAAGACCCGCAATGCTTGGCAGTGAGCACGCGTTGCGCGTAGCTATTGTTGTGACCAAAGCGCCAGCGAGGAATGCTCAGGTCTATTTCGTCGGTGCGGGGGCCTCCGGCGCGTTCGGGATACCGAACACTCAACAGCTGCTTGATGCCGTCCACGGTCTCGAGAACCCCTACTGGACGACCACGAAGAAACTTGCGGATCGGCTCGATAGAGCCTGCGATCGTTGTTCGCCATATCGGCCAGATGTGGGACCATGAGCATATGGGTTTCGACACAGGACCAGGATTCGTCGACGGGAAGCACTACACGACCTATGTGAACACGGTGAAGCAGCTCAAGCGTGAAGGCACGATCGATGAGGCTGAATCGCTCCTCCTGCGTCTTGTCGACGCCACTGAGAAAGAGGCTTCGGTCGAGGGCTTCGGTGTTGCGCCGTGGTACTACGAACAGGTCGCAATCGTACGCCGCAAGCGCGGCGACCTCGAAGGCGAGCTTGAGATTCTTCGACGCTTCTCACGCCAGAAGCATGCACCCGGAGCGACCCCTCCCAAGCTTCTGCTGCGCATGCGCAAGGTCGAAGTGAAGCTGCGAGACGTCTGACCCTCATGGCTGGCCTGTTCCAGAAGCTCCTCGGCAAGAAGACGTCTTCATCTAGCAGCGCGGTACCCGTGAGAACTGCAGCGCCCCGCCGTTCCGGGCGGCGTGAACCACCTACGGAGCTCAATTGGACCCACGCCACCTACATACCGCTGCCTCCATCACCTCCGACCTGGGAAGTGGACGGCCGGGGCGACAACGAACGTGACCTTGCCGATCCTGTGCTCGGACCTGTGTTCGATGCTGCGCAGATCATGGACCACCGCACAGTCGTCGCGCTCGCTACCGGCCTCACCTCAATGCAGCGTCAAGGCCGAGTAGCTGGTGTCATCGCGAAGTCATATCGGCAGATCATCATCGCTCGCGAGAAGGCCGGCGAGTTGCACACAGCCGCCAACAAATCTCTCGAGATGCTCGAGATGGTTGCAGACGAAGTGGAAGATGTCGACAAGCGCCGCTTCAACCGGATCGTCACCAAGCTGGACAAAGCCAAGAAGCAGCACAGTTTCACGAAGCTAATAGTCCCAAAGGCATCCTCGGTACCGCAGTTCAGCATCTCAGAAGACTCCGACTGGGCACTCGAAGGCGAACGGAAGCTTGAAGGCGGAGAACAGCCTGACCCTCAGTTCAACGTCGTAGCTGTTGACGGTCGAGGAACCTGGCTGCTTCATCGCGTTAAGACAACCGCGGCTGCACCGGATGTCACAGCGGCGCTGAAACGCATCGACCGGTACGGCTCTCTCGTAGCTGACAAACAGCTCGGCCATGACGCATACCGCGTCGGCGTGGGATCGTCCGGTCCCAGCCTCGCGATCATGGACTCAAGTGGGGTGTTGCATGTATATGACGAGAACCTCGACGACATTGTCAATACCAATCTGCGAGAGGATCCGCATGTCGTCGATCACTTCGCGACGATCGAGACGGACTACTGGGGAGAGTTCAAGACCCAGGTGAGAGCTGTCGACGTGTCACCAGATGCCAGCATGTATCTGTTCACCTTCGCTGATGAGGCGTGGTGCGTTACCACGGACGGTCGAACCGTGTGGGGCGTGGCGATGCCGTTGAGAGAGGGATGGGCACGGGCTGTGGGACGCTCCGACAGGTACGGAGTCGGCGCCGACGTGAACCGAGCGTTGGCACTGTTTGGCCTCTCCCTCCCTGTCGATCCGCACGACATCAAGACACGTTGGAGAGCGTTGGCGTTCGAGCACCACCCAGACAGGAACCCGGATGATCCGCAGGCGTCGGACAAGATGCGTGAGATCAACAAGGCGTTCGAGGTCCTCACTGGCGTCGACCCCGAGACGCTCGATCCGAACGACGACAGATCCTACTTCGTGCGAACCAAACCTGATCGAGTGATCGAGGCTGGCGGTATCCGGATCGAGATCACCATGGGCGGAGTTCCGCAAGACTGGTTGTACGCCGCAAGTTTCGCTGCCTCAGAAGGACGGACATACGTCGCGACATACTCGGGGAAGGTCATCCTGCTATCACGTGACGGTGCACCGTTGGCCGTGTACGACCTGGGGACATGCCCCACAGAGATTGTCGATCAGGGCCAATACACGTACTTCCTCACGCCAACCCGGCTCTATGTTGTTGAGGGAGGTATCCGGCTCTCAGCGTTCCTCGACGTATTCGAACAGGGGAGACTCATAGTCTCTCAGACAGGTTTCGGATTGCTGGGAAGCAGGTGTTTTCGGTGGTTCACACGAGATGGCATCAGGGTTGGTGAGGTGACGGCGCGGGACCCGATTCGCGTCGTTGCTGCAACGGATGGCGGTGCGGTCATCAAGACTCGTCGCAGCGAAGTCACAGTCAACGGGCTCGTCCTCTAGGTGCGAGATCCGCTGGCCGGGTCAACCCGGGTCGGCAGGCGCTCCAGAAGACTGCAGCCATGACTCTTGAGCGCTCACACTCTCCCCCGATGTTCCGGGGCCCACGGTCAGTTAAGCGGGGTAGCGCGGGTGATTTCCTTAGCGAGCTCGACATATCGGCAAAGCACGTTGGCGAGCCGCATCTGGTCAACAGTACGGCAGCGAACCGATAGCAGCGACGGGCTGCCGACCATGACGCACAAGGCTTTGGCCCGTGACACGGCCACGTTCAGCCGGTTGCGGGAGTAAAGGAACTCCATTCCGCGCGGGACATCTTCGGCACTCGATGCCGTCAGTGACACGAGCACCACCGGTGCCTCCTGGCCCTGGAACTTGTCGACTGTGCCCACCCGGGCGCCGGTCGGTAGACGCTGGGTGAGCAGGTGGACCTGGGCGTTGTAGGGGGCGACCACGAGGATGTCGTCGATGTCGAGGGGGGCACGTAATCCGGTATGGTCGGTTGATGTTCGGCCCAGGAGGGCCTCGAAGACCCGTGCCACCGCTTCGCTCTCCTCGGCCGACGAGGTGCGGTTTCCTTCGTGTTGGACACCGAGCCAGCGCAACCCTGATCCGCCCGCGATGGGGCCATCGTCGATTCGTTGGATGGTGCAGTGGGCCTCGCTTTCGAGGCGTCCGTCGTAGACCTGCTCGGAGACAAACGCACAGATCTCGGGGTGGAGCCGCCAGGTGTGGTCGAGGAAGAGCCCGAGATGCTCGGGCATCGTCGCCGCCCCGGCGAGTACGTGGTCGAGCGCGGATACCCCGGCTCCCTCCGGGTGTGTGCCCTTCGATGGCTGGGCTAGCTGGCGGGGGTCGCCCACCAGGATGAGGTTGGACGCGGAGGGGGTGACGGCCAGCACGTTGGCGAGCGACAGCTGGCCGGCCTCGTCGACGACGAGCGTGTCGACGGCGCCCGTCATGGCCTCTCTGGCGAATAGCCATGCCGTTCCCGCGACCACGTCGACCCTGCCCGCCGCCACGGCGGCCTCGACGTCGTCGTTGCTCTTGGTGGTTCGGACCGATGGATGATCGACACCTTCATCACCGGTGGAGATCTTCTGCATGGCACGTAGCTCGATGTTCTGCTCGGCTGCCTCTTCGGTGACGCAGGTGAGCAGGTTGGAGATAACGGCATGGCTGTTGGCGGTGATGCCTACCCTCCGGCCGTCGGCGACCAGCGCCATGATTACTCTCGCAGCGGTATAGGTCTTGCCAGAACCCGGAGGCCCCTGGATCGGTAGACACGAACGCTCCAGGCCGAGGCCAAGGCGGATCGCGGCATCGAGCGTCGATTCGCCGCCGAGTCTCAGGGGATCGCCCTGACGAACTCCGTCGACCCTGGGTGGACGGCCGGCCATGAGCTGTCGGGCGGCCTCGGCCGGCCCGGGTGCGTCGATTCCGTGGTCGAGCAGTGCGTCGGCGACCCTCCGCAGCGAGGCCCGTTGCTCGATGGTTGGGATCGGCCCATCGGGGATCAGGGCGGACGGATGGGGGGCTGCGGAGGTGGCGCCTCTTCGCAGCTGGAGCGTGCCCTTTGCCGGGTCGACGCTCACCAGAGTGCCGGGTCCAGGGATCTTTTGGCCGGTGTCGTATTTCACCCGCTCGGTGGCCGGGTCGAGGACCCGGGCGCCGGCGTGGAGTTTGTGTTCCTGGTCGGGGTCGAACTTGTAGCGCCAGATGAGGGATTTCTTGTCCGGTGTAGGGTCACCCACCGGATGTAGCCCAGCGATGGCCTCGGTGTCGGCGATGAGATCAGCCTCGTCGCAGCTCAAGATCCGGTCGAAGTAGCGCCACCATTCGGGCTTGTCCTCGCGGCGGTGCCAGCGCAGCAGATGGGCCATCAGCCAGCGGGTGCGGACCTGCTCGTCGTCCCCATCGGTCGGTGAGTCGACGCGACCTTCGAGCAGGCGATCGACGAGAGCGTCCTCCTCGGTCTGGATCTCGGCCGGGGTCTCTACATCTTCTTCGAGTGCACGGCCTGCGGGACGGAACACCTCGTGTCCGGTCGCGACCAACTCCCGGCGACGGCCCTCCAGCCAGTCGCGTAGGCGCCAGGTCGACTCGATGTCCTCGCGGTTGTAGGCCTCGATGTCCTCGAGGATCTGCTGGTCGCCGGTCTGTAGCCACCGCTCGTACTCGACGATGCTGGAGCCGGCATCGGTGATCTCGCCGGTGCGGGCGTCCATGTAGAGCGGCTCGAGCTTCTTCAGCGAGTATGACGGTGAGCCGATCACGAGGCCTTGGCGCACTACCCGGTACAGGTCGACGAAGACGCCGCCTCGCAACAGGTCGTCGAGTTCGGCCTCTCGGGTGCCGTAGCGGCCCATCAGCCTTCCGAGAGCGTTCGGCTCATAGGGCGCGTAGTGGTACACGTGCATCAGTGGATAGAGTCGGCGTTGTTCGACGATCAGGTCGATGAGTTCCTCGAACGCCCGGCGTTCCTGGGCTGCGGTGTGGGCCCAGAGCGCCTGGAACTCGAACCTGTCACCCTCGACCCGGCCAACGCCGTGGAGGTATTCGATCCCGGCGCTTGCGACGTAGGGGTCGCCCTCGATGTCGTAGAACAGGTCACCGGGGTCGGGCTCGGGCAGCGCCGCCAGCCCGCGGTCGGCTTCGACGGGAATGATCAACTCTACCGGGGGTGCTTGCCCGGTCTTCCTGGCAGCTTGGAGGCGGGCCTGTTGCCGTAGTCGAGCGAGGGTCGCAGTGCCGATGCCGCTCACCGCCAGCGTGTCGGGGCTTGCGGCCAACGAAGCCAGCGTGCCGACCCCCGCTGTCTCCAGCTTGTGGGCCTGCTCCCGGGTGAGGGTTGCCACCCGACATAGGTGATCGTCGTCCTCTCGGCGCTGTTCACACCCTTCCACCCAGCGGCACACCGAGCAGTGCTCGACCGGCAGCGGGTAGGTGACCCGCTGCTCGGCGAGGGCTGCGAGGAAACGGGCACGGGCCACCCGGTGGTAGGCGGCGACGTCGGCCAACCGGACCGATTCACGGTGCCGGCCGCCGAGCACGACGTGGATCTGCTCCGGGGCGACCCCTTGAATCCGTTCTACCTGCTCGGCGTAGTGGCAGAGCTGCAGGATCGCCGACGGCTTCACGTGGCGAGCGAGCTTGGTGTCCTCCGGCTCGTAGCTGTAATCACCGAGCGCACTCGGGTGCTCGACCTTTCGCAGGAAGTCGGCGTGGCCGCGCCACGCCACGTCGGCGGTCTCGTCAAGGAATGTGGCCTGGAACACCACGTCGATGCCGGCGCGCATTGTGGCGACGGTGTTGGCCTCGCGCCGGCGGAGAGCCACGAGGCGGTCGACGTCGTCGGCGGGTTCGGTGATCTCGACGACACTCAGACCGGCATCGGCCAACGAAGCCAGATAGGCAGCCTCGTGTTCAAGACCCCTGCGCTGGAGGACCTCGAGTTCAGGATCGTCACGGACGGGCTTGCGTAGACTGCCATCCAACGCTGCGAAATCCAGCACCGAGAGATGCTCGCACGCCAGGTGCCCCACCAGATCGGTGACGCTCACCACCAGCTTTCCGTCTACTCGGTCCATGCCGGTTCCTCCTCCGGCTCTCGTCCACCGCTCAACTTCATCCCGGTCTTCACGGTTCGCGACGACCTGGTCCCCTGGTCCTGTCCCCAAGGTATTCACGGTCTCGCCGCATGCTGCCAAGGGGTCCGTGGTTCATCAGATCTAGACGCCAGGCCAGTCGCCGGAGACGGGCTCGCGCTCGGCACCAACCTTTTGAAGGTAGGCGTTGAAGTTGTCTCGCCACGCACGGTGCGCAGCAACCTGTAGCGCGACGAGATCGGGACCGGTGATGTCGAGCACGGCCGGGTAGCGCTCGGCGAGGGCGCGGGCCACAGCCACGGACACCATCGCGTCCGGGGTGGCCCGGTGAGCATCCTCGAGGTGGACGCCATAGTGCTCGGCGGTGGCGGCGAGGGTGCGCTTGCCCTTGCGGTAACGGTCGACGTGTCGGTCGAGGACCAATGGATCGATGATCACGGCCGGAGGAACGTTCGGGAGGTTCGGGAGTCCGTGGCGAGCAAGCTCGGCGGCGAGCAGAGGCCAGTCGTAGGTCGCGTTGTAGATCACGATCGGTACACCCTCGCGAGCGAGCTCGTCGAGGGCGCCGACGATCTGGCCGAGGATCGTGGCGGGGTTGGCACCACGGGCCTCGAGGTCGGCGGTGGTTATCCCGGTGACGGCGGCGGCCTCAGCGGGCATCGGCACGCCAGGGTCGACGAGCGTGTCAACCATAGGATCGACGTTGCCGTGCCGATCGACAAGATAGAGGGCGACTTCGACGACACGAGCGGTCGCCGGGTCGACACCGGTGGCCTCAAGGTCGAGGACGGCGAGCGGTCCGGTGTGCCAGGTCATGATCTCGCTCCTCTCGCCGAGCGTGCGCCCTGCCGCGACGGGATGGTAATCCGCGTCTTGATCGTCGTGTTGGTGTTGGAGGCCTGCGCCGGCGCACCGGTCCCGTTGTCTGATCTTCCTAGGACGACAGGGCAGAACACCAGTATTACGGTGATCGAATCGGTGGAGACGCTTCCGCTGCTGGGATGTCATACCTTTTGGATGACCTCCCGTAACCAGGATCCCCCGCCGGGAGCGTGTGAGCAGGCCCTTGCGATCCGTCGCTTCACGGCACAGCACGACACCGAGACGGTCGAGATCTCCGTCATAGGGCAGCTGACTTTCGATCCCCTCTACGCCATGTCGCTGGCGCCCCATCCCAGATGAGGCCGTCGCCCGAACCCCGGAGTGAGACTCAGCGTCGTGATCGTGATCCTCGACAAATCAGGCCTGGATGGTGACGGTGCGAGCCTTCCCAACTGCGGAGTACCGGTCCGGGACACAGGTGAGAATGATGACCTGACAATCGTCCGCTGTTGTCGAGATCGCTGCGCCCATCCGATCGAGGCGCCCGGGATCGGTCCATCCGAGCGCATCATCGAAGATGACCGGTGCGCCACCTTCAGGGGCAACGAGGGTCGCGCATGCGAGCCGCGCCAATAGCCCGAGCTGTTCCTGCGCACCCGTGCTGAGCTGATCGAAGTCGAGAATGGTGTTGTCAAGTGTGCGATTCTCGACAGAGAGATCATCACCTAGATGGACCTCGAATGTGGGGCCGTAGACGATTCGACCGAGACGCTCGATTCGATCTCGGAACGGTTGGTTGTACCGCTGCCGCGCCTCCTGTCTGTGTTGGAGGAAGGTCTCATGCAGCAGTTGGGCTGCATCAGCCTGGGAGTTGAGACGCTCGAATCGAGTCCTTGCCTCCACCAGGTTCGTCTCTGCCTCGTCGGCGTCGTGTGCCGGACCGCGTTCTGTCTCAAGAGTGAGCTTGATCTGCAGCTTTGTGCGGCGGCCTTCGTTCTCTTGAAGGTCCTGAACGCTTCGCGATAGCGCTGCCTTTGCGTTAGCCAGGAGGACCTCGAGACTGTCCGGGTCGGCCTGAGCGAGCTGCGCTTCCACGCTTGTAACGTTCGCTTGGGCTGCTTCGGCGGCGGATGTAGCCGCCGCCGAAGCAGCCACAAGCTGCTCGTCGTCTTGTTCGTCTCTCGCCGCAGTCAGGGTCTTTTTGGCAGAAGCAAGCCTGCTCTCCGCGATTTCGCGGCGGGCGTTGAGACCCGCTCCTTGGACATCGAGCTGGTTCAAGTCTTCCGCAGTCTCCTGCGCGAGAGCATTGGCGCGGTCCAACACTGCTTTGGTTTCGGCCGACGCTTGTTGTGCGGCGCGTTCAAGATCCTGAGCAGCGGTGAGATCGTCCGGGATCGGCGGCTCAGATCCGCGATTTTGCCTGTACTCGGTGGTGCGCCCGATCAGTCGATCGATCTTTTTGGAGAGCGCCGCGAATGTGAGATCACGGAGGTCTCGCTCGATTGTCGCCAGAGCATCGGTTCGATCTCGAAGCGCGGCAGCTCGAGTGTCTGCCTGCACCCGTGCAGCGGCGAAATCGGGGACACTGCCTCGACGGCAGAGATCCTCGTACCGGGTTCTGGCCGCTTCCAACTTCTCTATAACATCGGCATTGTCGACACCGGCAACGATCGAAACCGCGACGACGTCCGGCACCACGATCCGGGTAGTGTCACGCACGGTGAGGGAATGCTCGTCACCTGGATCCATTTCCAAGTCGGACCCGTCGATGCTCAGGCGGACCTTCTGCAGAGCTGATACGGCGACCGTTGCAAGCGCTCGCTCCGCGGCCACCTTTGCCTTTGCGAGTTCGAGGTGGGCTTCGTCGATTTCTCCGAGGAGGTCGTCGTCGATGTTGATCGATTCGAGCGCCTCGTCGGCGAGTGCCAGGCGCTGCTGTGCTTCATCGACGCGATCTCTCCGCTCCGTGAGTTGCTCGATCTCGATCTGCTGCCTGCGGAATTCACTGTCAGATCTGGCTTGTTCGTGCGTTCGCTGCGCATCCTCCGAGGCTGAGCGTGCATCCTTCAGCGCTTCTCTGGCGCTTTCACGTTTGTTGAGGACGATCTCGCGAGCTGGAGCCGACTCCTCGATGTCCCCGGTGACCCGTTCGAGCTCTTCGGTGGCGATCCTGACTGCTTCGACGCGTTCGTCCCTCCGCTGCCGATCTCCATGGACCTTCTGGTATATCGCGTCTGCCCGCTGCAGTTCTTGCTCTGCCTGGTTCACGGCCTGACGAATCTTCTCGATCGCGGCGTTCTGCTCGGTGAGACGTTCCACTTCACGGGCCGTCTCGGCGTGAACCTGCTGGAGGGCCGTTACGGCGATCTCGAGACGCTGAATCTCGTCGGCGTCGTTATCCAGTTCGCGCAAGTACGCGTTTGCTCTGTCAGCTTTCTCCAGCGCCGCATCGAGCGCCTCCTCCACAGCACGGAGAGCATTCTTGGGTTTTCCGCCCGGGGTCCAGTACTCGCCGTATGCCACTTCGATGCGATCCCACAATACGTCTTCTCGATCGCCGGCGACGTCTCCACCTGCCGCGGCGTCCAGTGCCCGACCAAGGGCCGAAACTTCGAAGCTCGCTTGGGAGAGAGCGGTCCCCTGATGGAGACGAAGTGCCTGCCAGAGATCGAGATCAACCGCTTCATCGAGTATCTGCCTCACCCGGTCGTGTGCTTCTCTGCCACTGAGTTGCTCTCGTTTGGGTCTCGAAACATCTAGCACGGTCTCCGGGCTACGTACCCACCGCTTGCGGTACGTGAACTCGAACGCACCTGCTGTGATGTCGACCTCGACCTCGGGGCCAACGTCCTTTCCAACCGGTACGACCGCCTTGATCCTGCGGGAGCTGGATGAATCCGCGATGGACAGGATCGCATCGACCGCCTCGATGAGGGACGTCTTGCCAGCCTCGTTGACACCCTCGATGATCGTGATGCCGGTATCTGGGAACGTGACCTCGGCTTCAGTGACACCGCCGTAGTTGTGCACCTTGATGCGACGGATCCTCACGTGCCACCACCGGCGAGCCGGTAGAGAAGCCCGAGTGCCTCCCGGGCGGTCACCGTCTCCTCGCCATCCTCCGTTGCGAGCTCCACTAGGTCGTTGAGAGCCGCCTGTGCGAAGCCGGAGAGACCGAGCGACGTGAAGTCCTCATCGTCGGGGAGTACCACGAGGTCGCTGTGACGCTCCCACGTGTTGAGTGAGGCGAACAGATCGGAGAAGTGTTCCAGCGCCGTGTCGAGGCGGATCTTGTCTCCGAGCGAGAGTTGTCCGACGAGGACGAGCTGCACGATCGACACCGATTTGTCGCCAAGATCGGAGAGCGCCGACTCGAGCCGCTCGATGTCATCGGTGGTGCGCAGATCGGTTTCGATCGTGTGGAACTTCCACCGGGCGATCGGATGTGGCGTCACCGCGATCTCGCTGCCGTCGAGTTCGACGATGAGCGCGTTCCCCGGTTCGATTTCACGAAACGCGGTCGGCTCGGGAGTGCCGGAATACCAGACCCTGCCTGATTTTCCGACCGACGTGGTCGAGTGGCGATCTCCGAGCGCGACGTACTGGATCCGCCCGTCGGCAATCGCGGCCTCGAGATCCTCGAGTCTGATAGCCGAGGGGTCGGCGTCATTGGGGTTGAGCGAGTCGACCACACCGTGTCCGACGACGATATGGACACCGTCACCGACAGCGGCATTCGAGGCCGCTCGATGTACGAGATCGTCGAGAGGCGCCTTGCTCGTCCACGGCGCCGCGATGAGTTGAACGCCTGGGCCTACATCCGTTGTGCCCTCCGTGTCGAGCACCTCGACGTTGTCCGGACGTCGATCGATGAAGGTCTGCGAGCGGTAGATCGAAGACGCATTGAGCGGGTCGTGGTTCCCCGGCAACAAATAGAAGGTGATGTCGGGGGTCTCAGCCATTGCGTCGAGCGCACGGACGATCACCTGCCGCTCCACGTGATTCGATTCGAAGACGTCGCCACAGACGATCACGAACGAGCAGTCCTGCTGCACGGCAAGGGTCCCGATCCTTCTGATGGCCTCTATTCGGGCTTCAGAGAATCGTGCCTGAGCTTCCACATCGAGGAAGTGCCGCGTCATGCCGAGTTGCCAGTCTGCGGTGTGGATGAACCTGGCCATAGTCAGATCGTACATCCCCCCGCTGGTGACGGGGCCCCGTTGAGTGGTCCAGCCGCTATGGGTGGTCCGGCTGGTGTTGGT
>CAZMSN010000053.1:0-2353 GCA_964569015.1 uncultured Acidimicrobiaceae bacterium
GGCTCGTGTTGGTGGTGTCGATGACGAGGTCGGCGTCGTCCGGCTCCTCGTACGGATCGGAGATGCCGGTGAACTCCTTGATGATCCCAGCCCGGGCCTTGGCATACAGTCCCTTGCGGTCACGCTGCTCGCACACCTCCAGCGGAGTGGCGACATGAACCAGGATGTAGCCGCCCAGCGGTTCGATCAGCGCCCGATTCTGCTTGCGAACCGAGTCATAGGGGGCAATCGGAGCGCAGATGGCGATGCCGCCATTCTTAGTGATCTCCGACGCCACATACCCGATCCGCAGGATGTTGAGGTCACGGTGCTCCTTGGAGAAGCCCAACTCGGAGGAAAGGTTCTTGCGGACGACGTCCCCGTCGAGCAGGGTCACCGGCCGGCCGCCCATCTCCAGCAGCTTCACGAGCAGTGCGTTGGCGATGGTCGACTTGCCGGAGCCCGACAGGCCCGTGAAGAAAACGGTCACGCCCTGTTTGGCACGCGGCGGATGGGTTCTGCGAAGCTCCCGAGCCACCTCGGGATAGGAGAACCAATCGGGTATCTCCTTGCCGGAGGCCAACCGGTCGCGCAGCTCGGTACCTGAGATGCTCAGGGTGCGGACCCCCTTCGGGACCTCGTCGATCGGGAGGTACGCGTCACGATCCTCGACGTAGACCATCATCTTGAAGGGCACCATCGTGACGCCCAGCTCCGCTTCGTGCTCGGTGACGAGCTCCTGGGCGTCGTAGGGACCGTAGAAGGGATTCCCTTGCGAGTCGCTTCCCGGACCGGCGTGATCACGCCCGACGATGAGGTGGGTGCAGCCATGGTTCTTGCGGATGATGGCGTGCCATATCGCCTCGCGAGGCCCACCCATCCGCATCGCCAGGTTGAGGAGGGCGATCTGAGCAGTGTTGTGGGGATAGCGGTCGATGATGGCCTCGTAGGCACGCACCCGGGTGTAGTGATCCACGTCGCCGGGCTTGGTCATCCCCACCACCGGGTGGATGAGGAGATTGGCCTCGGTTTCGGCGGCGGCGCGGCGAGTGAGTTCGACGTGAGCACGATGCATCGGATTGCGGGTCTGGAACGCGACCACCTTGCGCCAACCGAGCCGGGCGAATTCGGCACGTGTCTCCGCCGGTGTCTTGCGTAGCAGGCGAAAGTCGTAGTGCACCGGGAGCTGCAGGCCCTCGACCCGGCCCCCGACGTAGTGAGGATTGGCCTGCTCGAGGAGAAACGCAATTCCGGGGTGCTCAGGATTGGAAGTGCCGAAGACGGCCTCGGCCTCGGCCGGCAGATCCGGCTGCCACACGTCATCGACGTGCACAACAGCGAGCATGACGCCCTCGGGGTCGCGGAGAGCGAGTGTGGAGCCGGCAGAGAGGCTCTCCGCCACATCGGCGGTCACGTCGAGCATCACCGGCATCGGCCACAGCGTTCCGTCGCCCAGCCGCATGCCGGAGCACACTGTCTCGTAGTCGTCTCTGCTCAGGAAGCCGCGCAGCGGCGAGAAGGACCCGTTGAGCAGGAGCTCGAGGTCGCAGAGTTGACGCTCGGTCAGGTCCCATGAGGGCCAATCTCGCGAGGCGGCTCGCAGCTCGTCGCCTCGGTCGGTGCCAACGATCAGGTCGATGAGTTCGCCCCCATGGGGCTCGATGAGGCTATCGGGCACGGCAACGCACTCCTTGCTGATTGAGGGGGAGAACCGCATGACCACGGCGCAAGTCCCTGCCCCCACGCCCGGGGACGCATGGTATCGACCGCCAGATCACACCGCCAAACCCACGCAGAATGACACGTCCAGCAGCGGTCCCACAGATGCGATCGGAGGATCAGAGATCGACGGTGAGCCGACTCAGCGCTTGCCGCGCTTGTCGCCGCGTGATCTCCGCAGCCCGGAGAGGCTGGAGAACACCGACCCGGAGTCGTCGTGCAGGTGGGGCAGTTTGGCGGAGCGCCGGGCGTAGCGGGATCGCTTGCCGTCGCTGTCCTCGTCGTCCGGTTCTTTGACCTTCGCGGCCTCGGCCGCGGCGGCGGCACGCTCCGCAGCCACCCGCTCGGAGAGACTCCGCTCCTGTTCCGCCGTCTCCATCGCCGCACGCTCCGCAGCCACCCGCTCGGAGAGACTCCGCTCCTGTTCCTCCGTCTCCATCGCCGCACGCTCCGCGGCGACCCGCTCGGAGAGACTCCGCTCGGGTGCCTCGGCGGCGGCACCCTCGGCGGCGGCATCCTCGACGGCGGCACGCTCCGCAGCCTCACGTTCGATGGCAGCTCGCTCCGCAGCCACCCGCTCGGCCAGCGTCCGCTCAGGCGCCTCTTCCTCGGCCTCGGTCTCGACGTGCTCCGCCGTCTCGACGACGTTCACCGA
>CAZMSN010000053.1:2453-12142 GCA_964569015.1 uncultured Acidimicrobiaceae bacterium
CGGCTGCGGCATCCCGTACGGCTTGCCCGGCGTCGTCGCGAGCAGCGCCCTGGGTCTTCGTCATGACAGCACGAGCACTCACTACCAGTTGTTCCGCCTCGGCGCGTGCTCGCTCAACTCTCTCCATCTCATTAGCGATCTGCTGTTCTCGTTCGGTCAGCTCCTGCGCCCGGCTCTCGATCGCCGCCGCTTCCGCCCGTACCGCCGCACGAATCTCCGCCGACTCCTCCTCGACGTTTCTCCGCACGGAGGCGGCTCGTTCCTCGGCCTCGGCGATGATCGAATCGGCGCTGATCCCGGCTTCGAGGACTTGACGCTGGTGGGCCTCCACCTCGGCCAGTCGGCGCTCGGCTTCCTTGCGTTTCGATTCGATGTCCTCGTCGACGCCCCTAGAAGCTGCTCTTCCGGCTTCGTCGCCAGCCCGTTCGATGATCTTGGCGGCCCGGGCCTCTGCTTCCTCGATGATCTGGGCCGCCCGCTGCTGGGCGCCGTCGAGCCGTGCCTGATTGTCTCGGGCCGCGGCCAGTTGCTGGTCGGCTTCGGCGGTGATCGCAACCGCGCGGTGCTCCGCTTCACGCCTGATCCCGGCGACTTCCTCGTGCGCGGCCTGGGCGGCGAGCCGCTCTTGCTCCGCCGCTTCGACGACGGCTGCCCCGGCCTCCTCGGCTTCCTTCAGAGTTCGCGCTGCCTGCTCGTCTGCCTCGCGCCGGATCGTCTCCGCCTGCTCGCGCGCCTCGGCGAGCGTCTTCTCAGCCGCCAGCTTCGCCTTCAGCGATCCCGAACGCGCCTCCTCCGACTGGTTGGTGAGGGTGGTAGCGGCGTCTCGAATCCTCGTCGCCTCGTCACGAGCGGCCTCCACGATCTGGGCCGCTCTTGCCTCGGCCGCCACGTGCAGTTCCTCGATCTCCTCGTGTGTCGCGGACATGTCGGCCTCGGCCTGCTCCCGAAGCGAAACGACGTCGCTACGAAGCGATTCTGCCTCGCCGCGGATACGCTCTGCCTGCTCCTCCGCTTTGGCACGGATGGCATTGGCCTCTTCCCGCGCCTCGGTGAGAGCGGTGTTGGCTTCGGCCTGCGCGACTTCGGCGTCGTGGCGCGCCTCGTCGAGGGTCGACCGCGCCCTCGCCTCACGCCTCGCCACCTTCTCCTCCACTTCCTCCAGCGTGCGCTCGGCCTGATCACGTGCCTGCTTCGCCTCGGCTCTCAACTCTTCGGATTCGATCCGCGCAGTCTCACGAAACGCATCCGCCGCTTCCTGGCTCTCGGCACGAATCGCCTCCGCCTCTTCCTTCGCCTTGACACGCAACTCCTCGGCTCCGAGTCGCGCCTCGTCTCGAATCGAGTTGACCTCGGCTCTGATCTCGGCGGCCACCGCCTCCGCCTCGGCGATGATGCGGTCCCGTTCGACCTCTGCCTGACGCGCTGCCTCATCAACCAGCGCCTTGGCTTCGGCGGCGCGCTGCTCGGCGAGGGCTTCGAATTCGGCGAGCTCTGTTTTGCGCTGCTCGACCTGCTCTCGGACGGCTTCGGCTTCGGCCGCGATTCGGGCGAGTTCGGCCTCTGCTTCCGCCTGGATCATCTCGCCTTCGATCCGGCTGATGTCGAGTTCGCGAGCGGAACGTGAGGCCTTGGCGGCCATCTCGGCCTGGACCGTCTCTGCATTCGCTCGAATCTTGGTGGCGTCGGCCTCGGCGCGAGCTCGAATCGCCGTAGCCTCGGCACGGGCCTTCTCACCCATTTCCTCGAGATTGGACGCTTCGGCCAGTCCGGTCTCGGCAGCGGTGATCATGACAGTGGCCTGTTCGTGCGCTCGCTCGATGATCGCGGTCGCTTCCTGCCGGGCCTTCACGGCTGTGTCCTCGGACTCGGACCCCTCTCCGGCCTCCCGTCCCTCTTGAAGCGCTCGTCGCAGCGTCTCGATCTCTTGGCGGGCGTCCGTGAGCTCCTGGTCGAGGTCGAGCATGCGTTTGAGATCGGGGGATGCCGCCACCTCGCTCCGCAGCTCCTCGGCCTGGCGGCGTGCTTCTGTCAGTATCCGCTCGGCCTCGCCGCGTGCCTGCGCCGTGAGCTGCTCGGCTTCGCCGGCCGTCTGAGTGGCGGCCTCGGCGCTCTTCTCCAGCGCCACCACCTTGATGCGCTCCTGGGCGAGTTCCTCGCGCGCCGCGGCTGCCTCTGCCGTGCTCTCCGCCAATGCCGCCTCCAGAGAAGCGACCTGATCGGGGGTCCCGGCCGCAGCGGCCCTCTGCTCGGCCTCTCGCGTCAGCTCGTCGATGCGCGCCCGCTCCCGTCCCAATTCCTCCCGCAGCACCACGGCCTCGGCGGTCGCCTGGGCGAGCTCCCCCTGAAGGGATGCCGCCTGATCAGAGGTGTCGGGGCCCGTGTCGGCGCCCTCTCGGATGGCCATCGCCTCGGATTGGGCCTCGCTGATGATCCTGTCAGCCTCGGCACGGGCCTCGGCAAGCTGATCGGCGAGCATGCGCGAGGCGTCATCAGAGGCCATCGTCGACTCGGTCATCGCACGAATGCGCGCCGCCTCGCTCCTTGCCGCGGATTCGATCTCTTCGGCTCGCCGGTGGGCCCGCTCGATAATGCGGTCCTTGGCGTCAAATACGGCGATCATGGCGCTGTCGAGCGACGATTGTTCGGTGGCCTTGGCCTCCTCGAGCTTGTCCTCCACCTCGGCGAGGCGCTGCTGAGTGCGTTGGGAGAAACCCTCGAGATCCCGGAACGCCGACTCCAGGTCGGCGAGGTATTGATCGACTTCTTTCTGGCTGTAGCCCTTGCGCGCGATCGAGAAGGCCTTCTCGTCGATACGATCGAGCGCGGCGCGCTGTTCCTCACTCACCCCTGCCTTATCGGCCCCTCACCGGCTGCCCTTGACAGTCTCGTGAAAAGAGGGAAGCTCAACCAAAGCTCAGTTTTCGCGAGCAGGTCCCAAGCGAGTGGGTCTCACGAGCACGCGACTGAGGAATGGCGGCTGCCGAGAGTGCCCGATGCAACGAATAGGGCCTCGTCGCCGGTGGATCTGCCTGCGGTCTCTTATATGGCGGCGACGATGGAGGGATCCAACCCCGGGAAACTCCGCAAGTACTCTCTCCGCTCCTCGGTGAGCGAGGCGACGATTGCGTCGTACTCGTCGGAGCGGCCTTGGCGCTCGTACAGCATGCGTGGACGCAGCAGCTCCTCGTCGTCGAATCCCGGCAATGAAGCCGCCACGAAGTAGCCGAAGTCGGGATCCTCCACCCATTCGATGGTGTCGGCGACAAAGCCCTCGATCACCGCTGCGCTGTGGTAGATCTTCACCTTCTTCGAGAGATCGTCGCCATCGGTGCCACCGATCCGCCCCGTGTTCAGGAGGTACACCTCGAGATCGGGCATGGTTTCAAGCAGCTCGTGCATTCGATTCCCTTGAAGGGCATCGTTCCTGAAGAAGAACGGATTGGTGCCGGGGACTCTGAGGTTCTTCCCCATCTCGGCGGCGCCGCCAGCCGAGGTGCCTTTCGTCTCGCCGAGCATGAAATATGCCGCCGCCTGCTCCCGCTTCAACTTGGCGACCGCCGGGATGATGTTCTCGTTGCGATTGAGGAGGAGCATGTAGTCGGCGGGCGGGAGAGCACGCGGGTCGCGATGACGGATGCTCTCGAGCGGGAACGTCGAGCGGCCGTTGGCGGTGTGGGAGTCGTTGAAGAAGTCGATGGTCCCGTCGGGATTGACGTGGGTGTTCTCGAGCCAGGCATCCGGCCGGGTAGTGCCGCCGTAGATGGTCGGCTCGTCATCGGGATCGAGACCGAACGTCTTGGCGAAGCAGCCGTTCTCGGTGGCATACACCTTGCCCCCCGGCATCAAGGCGTTGAAGTCGTCCTGCACCGGCAGCGAATCGAGCTGCTGACGGAAAGTGGAGGTCGTCTTGCCCGTACCGGACAGGCCGAGGATGAGGGCGACCTTCTCCCTGCCGTCGACGTCGGGGAACACTTTGAGGCCGGAGTGCAGCGCGAGGCCGCCTCGCTCGTATACGTAGCGATTCCACATGCGAAGCGAGCCCATCTTCGCCTCGCCGAAGTAGTCCGATCCGAGGATCCTGGTGGTGTAGTTGTCGACATCGACCGCGATCAGCCGGTTGTTCGATAGCCCCGTCGCCGGCAGGCCCGGGGTGTAGATGACGGTGAAGACGGGCTCCCACTCGTCATCCTTTGGGAAGTAGAGCTGCTGCTGCATGGCGGGGATGTTCGCCTGAGTGCGCTCGATGTAGAGCCTGGCCCCGGCGCGGAACTCCGGGTCGGGCCCGACGTAGCCCTCGATGAGAATCATGTCCTTGTCGGCGATGTAGGCGTCCTGGATCGTCGCCCATTTCTCGTACTCGGGGCGCGGCATCCGGCTCTGACGGATGTCCTCATCGGCGATGAAGAAAGTCGAGCGCACCAGGCGGGCCGTCATCTCCGCCTCGTAGTTGAGGTTGCCGAACATGGTCTCTTGGATGCGGGACATGTACTCCAGGACCCAGCCCCGCATCTCTTCCTGGGTCGGATTCGTCGCTACGGATCGGGCGGGCGGGAGTTCAAAGACCACGAGTGGGGACCTCCTGAGGGTGTCTACGCTCGATTTGGGCCAGAGCATACCCATGCAGAAGGCGGCCCGGCCGGGCCGCCTTCTAGCAGAGATGGTTCTCGACGGACTCAGGCAACCGTGATCTCCGAATCCAGGTACACGTCCTGGATGGCATTGAGCAGCTCCATACCCTCGGCCATCGGCCGCTGGAACGCCTTACGGCCGCTGATGAGCCCCATCCCACCGGCACGCTTGTTGATCACCGCGGTCCGCACCGCCTGCGCCAGGTCACCGCTGCCGGACGAGGCCCCGCCCGAGTTGATGAGGCCGGAACGTCCCATGTAGCAGTTGGCGACTTGCCACCGCGTCAGATCGATCGGGTGGTCGGTCGTGAGCTCCGAGTAGACGCGCGGGTCGGTGCGGCCGAATCCGATGATCCCGAAGCCGTTGTTCGATTCCGGCTGCTTCTGCTTGATGATGTCGGCTTCAATCGTCACCCCGAGGTGGTTCGCCTGGCCGGTCAAATCGGCGGATGCCTCATAGTTGACGCCGTCCTTGGAGAAAGCGCTGTTGCGCACATAGCACCACAGAACGGTGAACATGCCCATCTGGTGGGCGAGAGCGAAAGCCTCGCTGACCTCCTGGAGCTGCCGCATCGACTCCTCGGAGCCGAAGTACACGGTGGCACCGACGCCGGCGGCACCCAGGTCGTATGCCTGCTCCGTCGAGCCGAACATGACCTGGTCGTACGTAGCCGGATAAGTGAGCAGCTCGTTGTGGTTGAGCTTGGCGATGAACGGGATCTTGTGGGCGTACCGTCGTGAGGTGAGAGCGAGCACACCGAGAGTGCTGGCGACGGCGTTGCAGCCGGCCTCCAGGGCGAGTTCGACGATGTTCTTGGGGTCGAAGTACGCCGGATTGGGCGCGAACGAAGCCGCCGCAGAGTGTTCGATGCCTTGATCGACCGGGAGAATCGACACGTAGCCGGTTCCTCTGAGGCGACCGTGATCGAACAACGATTGGAGATTGCGCAACACCTGGGGCGAGCGGTCACTCTCGAGGAAGACACGATCCACAAAATCAGGCCCCGGAAGCGAGATGTCTTCCTTTGCGATCCCGGTCGATACGTGATCGAGCAGTTCCTGGGCGTCATCCCCGAGCAGGCCTACGAGATCCATGTCAGCTCCTCGACTCGTCATCCGGCTTCGCGCCGGTGGTCTTCGTGTTCTCCCGCGCATTATGGCCGGTTGGGACAGAGAGGGACAGCTCAGAGTCCGAGCGCCTCCACCGTCTCGGCCGCCAGCCGGTTCGCGGTGCCCTCCAGATCGGCCGCGACCGAGCTCGGCTCGTCGCCTGCTGCGAGTGGTGAGGTGAGGTCGACGTAGACCTTGAGCTTGGGCTCGGTACCGCTGGGACGGGCCAGTACCCGACCCCTCTCACCGAGGTCGAGCTCGACCAGGCTCGCCGCCGGCAGGTAACGCGGCCGGGCCTCGGCTCCCCGCCGGTAGTCGGTCGAGCCGAGAACCGGGAGATCCGCCAGTGAAGCCGAAGGGGATGCTGCCAGGCGATCCATAGCGGCCGCGATCTCGATCGCCCCTTCGGTGCCGGGCCGCACCACACTGCGCTGGACCGATACCCACAGCCCGTGGTTCTGATGCAACGCATCGAGCCGGTCCAACAACGTGATACCCGCTGCCTTGCAGGCGGCGGCGAGGTCGGCGAACAGCACTGCGGCGCTGATCCCGTCCTTGTCGCGCACAGCCGGGCCGACCGAGTAGCCGAGCGCCTCCTCGTAGCCGAAGACGAACCGCCCTTCACCTGCGGCCTGGAGATCGAGAGCTGCGTTCCAGATCCACTTGAAACCGGTGAGCGTCTGCGCGAACCCGGCGTGGTGTGCTGCGGCAACCCGAGCCAGCATGGGCGAGGACACGATGCTGTTGATGACGATCGGCTCTGGCACCACGGTGGTCTCGAGAATGAAGTCGGCCAGCAGGACCCCGACCTGGTTCCCGGTGAGGGGACGCCAGCCATCGGCGTGCTCGACACTCACGGCGAGCCGATCGGTGTCTGGATCGTTGGCGATGATGAGGTCCGCCGACACCTCACGTGCGAGTTCGGTGGCGAGATCGAGGGCCCCGGGCTCCTCCGGGTTGGGGAACTCGACCGTCGGGAAACGACCGTCCGGCTCGTACTGTCGCGGCACAGGGTGCAGCCGTGTGTGCCCGAAGTGCCGAAGCGCCTCGGTGACGAAAACCCCCCCGACGCCGTGCATCGGCGTATAGACGATGACGAGATCCGAGCCGCCGGCGCCTCGGGGCCGCACCGCCGCCACGTCGTCGAGGTACCGGTCGAAGACATCCGGCGGAACCGGCGAGGCGACGGCGTCGCCGCCTCGGGTGGCACTACGCACTCGCGGGACATCCACGGCGAGCCCCACGGCGCCGATGGCGGCGGCGATCTCGCCATCCACCGGCGGCACGATCTGGGCACCGTTGGCGTCGTACACCTTGTACCCGTTGTCGTACCGAGGGTTGTGACTGGCGGTGATGACCACCGCGGCCTGTGCATCCAGCATCCTCGACGCGTAAGCGACCAGCGGGGTCGGGACAGGCTCCGGGAAGTAGCGCACCGGCAGGCCGGCGGCAGCGAGGACACCAACGGTGTCCTCCATGAAGCGCTCGCTGGAAAGGCGTGCGTCGCGCCCCACCACCACCGGTTGCTCCGAGTCGGGGTCGCGAGCCAAGAGGTACCGGGCGAGACCCCTGGTCGTGCGGATGATGACGGCTCGGTTCATACGATTGGAGCCGGCTTCCACCCGGCCTCGCAGCCCGGCGGTACCGAAGGCGAGGGAGCCGGCCATCCGCTCGGCGAGCGCCTCGGTGTCCCCCCGCTCGAGGAGATCCTCGAGTTCGAGCCGGGTCTCGGGATCGGGATCCCCCTCGATCCACTGGAGAGTCGCATCGATCAGGTCGGAGGGGACTTCATGCACGTGCCCATTATCGAGCGTGCGTAGGGCCGCTGCCACATTGCGGCTGGGGGGCAGAGCCGTTCCTGTCTGCACGCTCGGGGGCGAGAGCGGCCGAAGAATCAAGCCGCGGCGGCTCGCAGCCTGGGAATGACTTCGCGCCCGGCCCGTTCGAGCACCGACAACTGGCGACTCTCGATGGGGTAGAGGAAGATGAACTCGGTCACGCCGGCGTCCCGGTAGCGGCGAACGACTCCCTCGAAAGCATCCACGGAGTCGAACGTGGTCTTGGCCTCCGATCCGAAGACGAGCAGGGAGCGCCGGACAGCTTCGGGGTCTCGCCCGACTTCCGCGCAGAGATCGTCGAATTGCCCGGCCGTGCGCCGAACCCGGGCCAGCATCTCGTCTCGGGAATCGTCCCAGCCGCCGGTGACGAGATTCCAGGTGTCGGCGTGTTTCGCCGCGATCCGCAGCATCAAAGGCCCCTCCGCGGCAATCGTGATGGGAGGTCTCGGCCTCTGGAAGGGCGAGAGCGCGAAGACGGCACCCTCGAGCCGGCAGTACTGCCCTCGTAGTCGACGGTCTCGCCGCGCAACGAGCGATCAACGATCTCAACGGCCTCACGGAACCGGGCCACCCGCTCTGCGGAGAACCAGTTCTCGATCCCGATCATGGAATGAACCGGGTCCCGGCGCACTCCGGCGCCGAGCCCGACCTCCAGACGCCCGTTCGAGATGTGGTCGACCGTGATCGCCTGCCGGGCCAGCAGCGCCGGATTGCGGAGAGGCATCGACGTCGCCAGCGTTCCGATCCGTATCGTCCGGGTCTCGGTCGCCAGGGCCCCCAGAAGCGTCCACGCCTCGAACCATGGAGAGTCCGGTTGATAGGGATCGACGAAATGGTCAGCGAGCCACACGCTGTCGAATCCCAGGGACTCGATGAATTGCCACCGCCTCACCTGATCGGCCCAGGGGATGTTCTGAGCCGCCAGGATCCCGAACCTGAGCGGATGGTTTCCTGGTGCTATGACTCGGCGGGAGTTGCTCAGCTCACTCGAGGTGGGCGCGCAGCATCCAGAGCTGCTCCTCGAGGCCTTCGATGATCTCCTGGAGCAACCCATCCGTCACGACGTCGAGGTCGGCGACGACCGCCTGATGCTCACGGATACGAATCGCTGCCTGCTCGACCCGATCACCGACCGCGACGATGGCGTCCCGGTCCGAGAGCCAATCGAGGGGGAAGGTGCCGGCCGCGACGACATCCTCGGCCCGACCCTTCGGCAAGTGACCGAGGATGACGATCCGCTCGGCAACCTGATCGGTCCAGAGTCGCCACGCGTCGACCAGCACGTCGAGCCGCTCATGGACCGCTTGGAAGCCTCGGCCCACCACAGTCCAGTGAGCCTGCTTGCCGATGAGGTGCAAGTCGACGAGGTCGGCGAGCGCCGGCTGGAGTTCGGCGACGACTTGGGAAGATTGTTCTTCGGGCAGCACGGTCCAGGACACGATGAACCTCCTGAGTCTGTGTTCTCAGACCGAGCCTACCCCGGCGCCGCAGGTGCCGCGCCGCTCGCCCTCGCCCCCAAACCGGTCACCTCGGAAGTCCTCGAGCGCGCCCGATCCCCCTCAGCGGAGGGGGATCGGATGGCTGAAGCGTCGTCACTCCTCCGGGCTGTGGGACGCCGAGGCGGCGATCTCCGCCACCACGTCGGCGTTGGCCAGGGTAGTGACGTCACCGAGATGACGCTGCTCGGAGATGTCCCGCAACAGGCGGCGCATGATCTTCCCCGAGCGGGTCTTGGGAAGGTCGTCGGTGAACACGATGCTCTTCGGCTTGGCGATCGGGCCGATCGTCTCGGCGACCGTGTTGCGGAGCTCCTGGAGCAGGGCTTCGTCACCCGTGATACCACTTCGCAGTGTCACGAAGGCGGCGATCGCCTGACCCGTCACCGGATCGGTGCGCCCCACCACCGCCGCCTCAGCGACGGCTTGGTGACCGACGAGCGCCGACTCGACCTCGGTAGTGGAGATGTTGTGTCCCGCCACCAGCATGATGTCATCGACCCGACCGAGGAGCCAGAAGTAGCCGTCGACGTCACGCTTGGCGCCGTCCCCGGCGAAGTACAGGCCCGGGAACCGCGACCAGTACGTGTCGACGTAGCGCTGGTCGTCCCCGTAGA
>CAZMSN010000054.1:0-11638 GCA_964569015.1 uncultured Acidimicrobiaceae bacterium
TCACCGCCACGTCGTCGGGCACCGTCCTCCCTGCGTCTTCGAGGGCCCGCATGGCACCGATGGCCATGATGTCGGTGTAGGCGAAGACCCCGTCGAGATCGGGGAATCGATCGAGCAGCTCGTTGACGCCGGCGGCGCCTCCCTCGAGCGTCTCGTCGATCCAGACCACGGCCTGGTCGACGTCGTAGCCGAGATCGGCGATGGCGTCCCGGAATCCCATCTCCCGCGGCTCACGGACGGACTCGGCGATCCGGCTCGAGAGCATCCCGATCCGGTGCCGGCCCCTCGCCGTCAGGTGCTCGATCGCCAGGTGGGCACCGGTCTCGGTGTCCGACTCGATCGAGCCGATGTGGGGGTGCTCGATACGGTGGTCGATCGCCACCACCGGGAAGAGCCGATCCGCCAGAGCGATGAGCTGTTGCTCGGCGGCCCGCACCGGGAAGACGATCACGCCGTCGCTTCCCCGGTCGACGAGGGACTGGAGGATCTCCTGCTGGCGGTCGGCGTCTCCCTCCGAGTTCGTGAGGTGGACCAGGTAGCCGAATCGATCGCCGGGGCGGTGATCGCGGCGCTTCCCGTCCTCATCCTGTACATCCCGGTCCAGAACTACGTCATCAGCGGGCTCACCGCCGGCTCGGTGAAGGAGTAGCCGCGACAGAGCCGGTTGGCTGCGAAGACGGGTCAACGGAGCACGGCCGGATCTGCTGCATCGGCCCACCGTGGCGAGCGGTACCCTACCGGCATGTGTCGTGTGGGACGCGGCGCAGGCCAAGACCGACGACGCGGAAGGAGCACGATATGCCGGCGCTTCGGTCCAGGACGGTCACCCAGGGGCGCAAGATGGCAGGGGCCCGCGCCCTGCTGCGCGCCACCGGCGTCGCCGCGGAAGACCTCGGCAAGCCGATCGTGGCCGTGGCGAACAGTTTCAGCGAGTTCGTCCCGGGACACACCCATCTGCAGCCGGTGGGCCGTCTCGTCTCGGAGGCGATCCACGCCGCCGGCGGCATCGCCCGCGAGTTCAACACGATCGCGATCTGCGACGGCATCGCCATGGGGCACGGCGGGATGCTCTACTCACTTCCCTCGCGAGACCTCGTCGCCGACAGCGTCGAGTACATGGTCAACGCCCACTGCGCCGATGCCCTGGTCTGTATCTCCAACTGCGACAAGATCACCCCCGGCATGCTCATGGCCTCGCTGCGGCTGAACATCCCCACCGTGTTCGTCTCCGGCGGGCCCATGGAGGGCGGCACGGCCGTGCTGGTGGACGGGACCGTGCGGCACCGGGTGCACCTGATCGACTCCATGACCGACGCGGTGTCCGAGTCGGTCTCCGACGAGGACCTGCAACGGATCGAGGATGCAGCCTGCCCCACGTGCGGGTCCTGCTCGGGGATGTTCACCGCCAATTCGATGAATTGCCTGGTGGAGGCCCTCGGCCTGTCGCTCCCGGGCAGCGGGAGCACCATGGCGACGCACACCGCCCGCAGGGCGCTGTACGAGAAGACCGGTGCCTTGGCCGTCGAGCTGGCCCGGCGCTGGTACGACGGCGACGACGCCGGCGCCCTACCGCGTGGCATCGCCACCCGTGCCGCTTTCGAGAATGCCATGTCGCTCGACATCGCCATGGGCGGTTCCACCAACACCGTGCTGCACCTGCTCGCCGCTGCCCACGAGGCCGACGTCGCCCTCACGATGCAGGACATCGACGAGCTCTCCCGGCGCGTCCCGTGCGTGTGCAAGGTGGTGCCGAGCAGCACCTACCTCATGGAGGACGTGCACCGGGCAGGCGGGATTCCGGCGATCCTCGGCGAGCTGCGCCGGGCCGGCCTGCTGCACGAGGAGATACACGCGGTCCACGCGGAGAGCCTCGCCGAGTGGCTGGACACGTGGGACGTCCGGGGTGGTGCGGCCTCGCCTGAGGCGATCGAGCTGTTCCACGCCGCTCCCGGGGGTGTGCGCTCATCGATGGCCTTCTCCCAATCCGAACGTTGGGAGTCCCTCGACGACGACGCCGCGGCCGGCTGCATCAGGGATGTCGCTCACGCCTACAGCGCCGAGGGCGGGCTTGCGGTCCTGTACGGCAATCTCGCCACGGATGGGTGTGTGGTCAAGTCCGCGGGTGTCGACGAGTCGCTGCTGACCTTCTCCGGATCGGCCGTGGTGGTCGATTCGCAGGAGGAGGCGTGCGACGTGATCCTCTCCGGTCAGGTGAAGGCCGGGGACGTTGTCGTTGTGCGGTACGAAGGCCCCAGCGGTGGTCCGGGAATGCAGGAGATGCTCTACCCGACGTCGTTCCTCAAGGGCCGCGGGCTGGGGACGGTGTGCGCGCTCATCACCGACGGGCGCTTCTCGGGTGGGACCAGCGGGCTGTCTCTCGGGCACGTGTCGCCCGAGGCGGCGGCCGGCGGCCTGATCGCCCTCGTCGAGGACGGCGACGTGATCGACATCGACATCCCGGAGCGACGTATCCACCTGAAGGTCGACGACGCCGAGCTGGACCGGCGCCGGGACGTGATCGAGGCGGCAGGCGGCTACCGGCCGGGCTCCCGGGACCGTGCGGTGTCGCCGGCACTGCGGACCTACGCGGCGCTGGCGACGTCGGCGGATCGGGGCGCGGTGCGCGATATCGACAAGCTGTCGCGTCTCTGACGATTCGCAGAACGGGCGCTCGCCTCGTCACGTCTCCGCGTGAGCCCGGCTGCCGGCGCGGGCGGGATCGGCGATGACCCGGGAGAAGACCATCTCGGAGGCGCCGATGAGAGCCGCGTCGGTGTTGAGGCCGCTGCGGGCGATCGTCGTCATCGCCCGCGGAGCGTCGAGAGCCCGAGAACGCACACCCTCGTCGACGGCCGCCTCGAGGAACGGGAACAACCGGTGGTACATGCCGCCGAGTACGACGAGCTCGGGGTTGAAGATGTTGATGAGATTGCCGATGCCGTAGCCGAGCCAGCGGCCCACCTCGGTGATGGCGCGCAGCGCCGTCTCGTCTTCGGCGGCTGCCCGATCGGCCACCGACAGCAGGGCGTCGAGGCCGGAGACGCTCGCCGGTGATCCGGCGCGACGCAGCAGGGCGGCCTCTCCGGCTTCCGTCTCCCAGCAGCCGATTGCGCCGCAGCGGCACCGGCGCCCGTCCGGGTTGATGAGCATGTGACCTGCCTCGCCCGCGTATCCGGCGGAACCGAGCAGGGGCTTGCCGTCCACGATCGCACCGATGCCGATCCCGACTTCGCCCGACACGTAGACCAGGTTGCTGACGCCGGGGCGCACGCGGCAGTGCTCGGCCAGGGCGCCCAGGTCGGCGTCGTTGGCGACCATCACCTCGGTGTCGAGGCCGAGCTCGCCGACGAGCATCTCGGCGAGGGGTACGTCGTGCCATCCCAGGTTGGGGGCGAGATGCACGAAGCCGTCCGACCGCCGGGTGATGCCGACGACGCCGACGCCGACGCCGGCAAAGGCGTGCTTATTGGGAAGCGATCCGAGCAGCGGCCCCGCCAGCTTGGCGACGTCATACACGGTCTCCTGCGGCGAGAACCTCGCTCTCGGCCGCGCCACTCGCAGCCGGTTGTAAACGAAGCCGCCCAGACCCACGGTCGCCACCGCGATCGAATCGACCGACATCTCCACGGCGAGCACCACCGCGCCCTCCGGTCTCGCCTGGACGACGGGGGAGGGGCGTCCCGGCCCGGAGGTGGCCAAGCCGGGCCCTTCCTCGACCAGACCCAGTGCCGCGAGCTCGCCGATCAGGTCGGCGATGGTCGAGCGATTGAGGCCCGTCATCCCCGTCAGCTTGGAGCGAGAGACCGGCCCCAAGAGGTGGAGGCGCTCGAGCACGGCAATGAGATTGTGGCGCCGCAACTCCTCCGCGGCGACACCACGGGTCCCATTGCGCGGGTCTCTGCTCCTGCTGATCTCTGTGCGGCTCAGGATGGGCTCCGGGATTTGTTGACAAGCCCACTATACGCTGTCAGAAGTCTCGACCCGGCGGCCCGCCGCGGCGGCAGATGTCCCGTTTTCGAGAGGAGATTGTCTGGGCCGGCTCGCCGCCCGCCGTCGAAGAACGCCCGTCGTGGCGGCGGTTCGGTGTTGAGCGGCCGGGTCCCCCTCCGCTTTTGTTGTACACCCGAACATATGATGCGGTATGCTCAACGCGGGGATACGGTCATTCTCTCGTCGAGAACACGAGGGAACGCACCGAGGAGGTGTGAGAAGCGGACCGAGAACGCGCTGCCCGATCGGGCACGACGCGAAGATGCTTGCTAGCGTTGATGCGTCCCCCATGAGGGGACACCATCTTGGAGGAGGAGGTTTCAGTGTTGAATCGCAAATGGGTGGCTCTCATCGCGGTCCTCGTGATGCTGTTCGCGGCATGCGGTGACGGCGACGAGGACACCACCACGACGGCGGCACCCGCCGCCACCACTACGACCGCAGCGGCGGCAGACGACCTGATCGTCGGCGTGTCGTGGAACAACTACAACGAGGAGCGGTGGGCCAAGTCCGACGAGCCCGCCATCAAGGCGGCGCTCGACGCGGCAGGCGTGGCATACATCTCGTCGGATGCCGGCTCGTCTGCCGAGCAGCAGCTCACCGACGTCGAGAACCTGATCACTCAGGGTGCGAATGCCCTCATCATCCTCGCCCAGGACGGCACCGCCATCAAACCGGCGGTGGCGAACGCCATCGACCAGGGCATCCCGGTCATCGCGTATGACCGTCTCATCGAGGACCCGGGCGCCTTCTACATCACCTTCGACAACGTCGAGGTGGGCAGGATGCAGGCGCGAGCGGTCTTCGAGGTGATGCCCGAAGGCAACTACGTCTTCATCAAGGGCAATCAGGCAGACGCCAATGCCGACTTCCTGCATGACGGGCAGCTCGAGATCCTGCAAGAAGCCATCGACGCGGGCGACATCGTCAACGTTGGTGAGTCCTACACGGACAACTGGGATCCGGCGGTGGCCCAGACCAACATGGAGCAGTTCCTGACGACGAACGACAACGACGTCGACGCGGTCGTCGCTTCCAACGACGGCACCGCCGGCGGCGTGGTTGCCGCTCTCGAGGCCCAGGGTCTCGCCGGCATCGTGCCGGTGTCGGGCCAGGACGGCGACGCCGCCGCCCTGAACCGGGTCGCCCTCGGCACCCAGACGGTGTCGGTGTGGAAGGACGCCCGTGAGCTGGGCAGGGCCGCCGGTGAGGTGGCGGTCGCCCTGGTGCAGGGCACCGCCATGGCCGATGTCGACGGCATGGTGGAGTTCACCACGCCGGAAGGCAACGTCATGTACTCGATCCTGCTGGCTCCGATCCCGATCACCAAGGACAACTTGGACGTCGTGGTCGACGCTGAATGGATCACGGTCGACGCGCTCTGCCAGGGTGTGGAGGCGGGCTCTGTGGACGTCTGTCCCTAGAGCACTGATCACGTATTGACTATGAGGCGCCGCGCTCACGGAATGTTCCGTGAGCGCGGCGCGTAATCTCGATCATGTCTGAGGTGTGTGTGCGTGGCTGAGGCAACCACAATCGAGGGAGACCAAGTCGACGAGCGTGGCGGGCAGCCGGGAGAGAAACGGCCGCGCCACTCGATCGGCTCGCTGTTGCGGTCGACGGAGATCGACGGCCGCTTCCTGGGCATGGTGGTGGCGCTGCTCGTCGTCTGGGTCGGTTTCCACTTCATGTCGGGTGGGACGTTCCTGACGGCCCGCAACCTGTGGAACCTCTCGGTCCAGACCTCGGCCGTCGCCATCATGGCGACGGGGATGGTGATGATCATCGTCTCGCGCAACATCGACCTCTCGGTGGGATCGATGCTGGCGACTCTCGGCATGGCGATGGCCCTGCTCCAGGCGGAGATCATTCCCAAATGGCTCGGATTCGACCACTGGGCCACGTGGCTCATCGCCCTGCTCGCCGGCATCGTGCTCGGGGCGCTCCTCGGAGGGTTCCAGGGGTTCGTCGTTGCCTACGCCGGCGTGCCGTCCTTCATCGTCACGCTGGGCGGACTGCTGGCGTGGCGCGGGGTGGCGTGGTGGATGGCAAGTGGCCGCACCATCGCCCCCATGGACTCGACCTTCCAGCTCCTCGGCGGAGGCTCCCGCGGCAGGATCGGCGGGACGGCCAGCTGGCTCGTCGGGATCGTCGCCTGCATCGGGTTCGTCGCCGCGCTGATCTTCGGGCGGCGCCGACGCCAAAAGTTCGGGTTCCGTCTCCGACCCCGCTGGGCGGAGATCACGATCGGGACCATCGGCTGTGCCGTGGTCCTAGGAGCGGTCGGTGTCATCAACAGCTACTACATGCCGGAGTCGCTGGCCCGCCAGTACGCGACCCAGCACGGGATCGAATGGCCGGAGGGCGGCCTTCGGATCTCGCTCGGCATCGCCAATCCCGTGCTGATCGCCATCGGGGTGGCGCTGGTGGTGACCTTCATCGCGACCCGCCTCAGCTTCGGCCGCTACATCTTCGCCATCGGCGGCAACCCCGAGGCCGCCGAGCTGGCCGGCATCAAGACCCGCTGGACGATCGTCAAGTCCTTCGCGCTGATGGGCATGCTGGTCGCCGTTGCCGCCGCGGTGCAGATCGCCCGCCTCAATGCCGCCGTCAGCGGGCTCGGCCAGACGACCGAGCTGTACGTGATCGCCGCCGCCGTCATCGGGGGAACCTCTCTCACCGGCGGCATCGGCACCGTCCCCGGGGCGGTGCTCGGCGCCCTCGTGATGCAGTCGCTGCAATCGGGCATGGTTCTCATGGGCGTGGACGCCCCGCTGCAGGACATCGTCGTCGGGGTGGTCCTGGTGGCGGCGGTTGCCGTCGATTCCTTGTACCTGCGGAGGATGCAGACATGACCCAAGAGACCACCGATCGAGTTCCCCTCGTCGAGATGCGGGACATTCGCGTGGCCTTCGGCGGTGTCCACGCCGTCGATGGCGTGACCGTCGACCTGTTCCCCGGCGAGGTGGTTGCCCTGGTGGGCGGCAACGGAGCCGGCAAGACGACGCTCATCAAGACCCTCTCTGGCGCCCACCGGGCCGATTCGGGAGAGATCTTCATCGACGGCGAGCAGGTGAACATCTACACACCTCGCGACGCCAAGGCGCTCGGGGTCGAGACGCTCTACCAGACCCTCGCCCTCGCCGACAACGTCGACGCCCCTGCCAACATGTTCCTCGGGCGGGAGATCAAGACCCGCTGGGGCACGCTCAACGACACCGCGATGGAGGATGCCACCCGCAAGGTGATGGGACGCCTCAATCCGACCTTCGTGAACTTCAAGTCACCGGTGAACTCGCTGTCGGGCGGCCAGCGCCAGTCGGTGGCCATCGCCCGGGCGGTGCACTTCAACGCCCGGATCCTGATCATGGACGAGCCGTCGGCGGCGCTCGGCCCGGCCGAGACCGCCCAGGTGGCGAAGCTGATCATGCAGCTCAAGTCCGAGGGGATCGGCATCTTCCTCATCAGCCACGACATCCACGACGTGTTCGACCAGGCCGACCGGATCGCCGTGATGCTGCAGGGCAAGCTCGTCGGCACGGTCAGGAAGAACGACGTGACGATGGACGAGGTCCTCGCCATGATCATCATCGGCAAGCTGCCGACCGAGGTCACCGAGTCGGAACTCGAGGATCTGCGCGGCTGAGGGCGACTCTCGGGCCACGATCGACTGGAACCATCGCCGGTGGCGAACTCGTTTCTCCTCTACCGTGACCGGGATGAGACGACGATGGGTGAAGTGGGCAGGCATCGGGCTCGCCGTATTGGTCGTAGTCGGGTTCGCCGGACTCCGCTTCTACGATCCGGGATGGCGATACGACATTCGGGGTGTCGATGTCTCCCGCCACCAGGGCCAGATCGACTGGGGTGCACTCGCGGTCGACGGAGTCGCCTTCGCGTACATCAAGTCCACCGAGGGAGGCGACTGGACCGACAGTCGCTTCGCCGAGAACTGGTCGGCAGCCGATGAGGCCGGCGTGCTTCGAGGTGCGTACCACTTCTTCTCCCTGTGCGCCCCCGGCGCCGATCAAGCCACCCACATGATCGCCACCGTTCCGGACGAGCCGGACATGCTGCCTCCGGCGGTCGACCTCGAATTCGGCGGCAACTGCTCGGCCCGGCCCAGCGTCGAGGAGTTTCGAGAGGGCTTGGACGTGTTCCTCGAGGCGATCGAAGCTCACTATCGAATGCGCCCGGTGGTCTACACCAACGCCGATTACTACGACGAGTATCTCGACGACTCGCCCCCGGACGTCACCTGGTGGGTCATGTCGCCACTCCTGGAGCCGTGGGGCGCGCCCGAGTGGACATTCTGGCAGTACCTCCCCGAGAGGAAAGCGGGAGTGGACGGCAGCGTCGATCGCAACGCATTCAGCGGCGACGAGGCCGACCTCCGAGCACTCACCGAACGGCTGCCCGACTGACCCGCCCGGCTCAGCCGCCCGCCATGTGGTGGTGGGCGGCGTTCCACTGCAGCTCGCACCCCAGATCCTCGACGGTGGTGCCTGTCCCGATCGTGACCAGCTCGATCCCGGCCATGGCGTCGAAGTCCGCACGGCCGGCTTGGGTGGGCCGACCTGATCCGGGACCCTAGGCGCGTCACCGCGTCGACGGCGAGTCTGCCGGCCACGACCTCGGCTGCCACCCGTCGGCCCGCGGGCGGCCGTGGGTACGATGCAACCGGCAGGCGGAGTGCGATACCCGAACCTGCCTCCGGCGGCGGACCCGAATGCGTGAAACATGACGCTTAGAGCCTCGATGCACATCGACCCGGCGGCGGTGATCGCCCCGGTCAACCGGCGGACCTTCGGCTCGTTCGTCGAGCACATGGGGCGCTGTGTCTACACCGGCATCAGCGAGCCCGGACATCCCGCCGCCGATGCCGACGGCCTACGCACCGACGTCCTCGACCTGGTCGACGAACTGGGTGTCACCATCGTGCGGTATCCGGGCGGCAATTTCGTCTCGGGCTACCGCTGGGAAGACGGCGTGGGCCCGGTCGCCGAGCGGCCGGTTCGCCTCGACACGGCATGGAGGAGCGTCGAGCCGAACACGTTCGGCCTGAACGAGTTCGCCACCTGGGCGGGGAAGGCCGGCGTGGAGACCCTGATGACGCTCAACCTGGGGACCCGCGGGATCGAGGAGGCCCTCGACCTCCTCGAGTACGCCAACCACCCCGGAGGGACCTTCCTGTCCGATCTCCGCCGCAGCCACGGTCGCCGGGAACCCTACGGGATCCACACGTGGTGTCTCGGCAACGAGTTGGACGGGCCGTGGCAGCTCGGCCACAAGACCGCCGACGAGTACGGGCGCCTCGCCGCCGAGACGGCGCGGGCGATGCGCATGATCGATCCGACCCTCGAGTTGATCGCCTGTGGGAGCTCCGGCGCCGGGATGCCGACCTTCGGGGCCTGGGAGGAGACGGTGCTCGAGCACGCCTACGACCAGGTCGACATGATCTCGGCCCACGCCTACTACGAGGAGACCGACTCCGACCTCGGCAGCTTCCTGGCATCGGCCGTCGACATGGATCGCTTCATCCGGACCGTGGCCGGAATCGCCGATCGGGTGGCGGCGAAGAATGGCTCTGCGAAGCGCCTCGGAATCTCCTTCGACGAGTGGAACGTCTGGTACCTGAGCCGGCACCAGGCCCAGGAAACGGCGGGGGAGTGGCGGCAGGCGCCGCGGCTGTGTGAGGACGCCTACACCGTCGCCGACGCGGTCGTCGTCGGGTCGCTGCTCATGACACTGGTGCGCCACAGTGATCGGGTGGCGATCGCCTGCCAGGCACAGCTCGTGAACACCATCTCGGCGATCCGGACCGAGCCCAACGGCCCTGCCTGGCGCCAGTCGATCTTTCATCCGTTCGCCCTGACGGCCGCCCACGCTCGCGGTGAGGTGCTGGCGGCGGCTCCCGACGGTCCCCGCTATGCGACCGAGCGGTACGGAGAGGTGCCGGTGGTCGACGCCGTAGCCACCCATGACCCAGGCGACGGCGCCGTGAGCATCTTCTCCGTCAATCGCTCCGCCACCGAGACGGTGGAGTTCGAGGTGGACCTGAGCGCCATTCCCGGGTACGAGGTGATCGAGCACGTCGTGCTCGCCGACGACGACTACCACGCGGTCAACACCCAACTCGATCCCGACCGAGTCGTCCCCCGTCAGGCGGCCTGGTCGGCCGAGGACGGCGCAGTGAAGATCGCCCTTCCTCCCGTCTCGTGGAGCATGTTGCGGATGGCGTGCTCGCCGGGCGCGGCCGAACCGGCCGCATGAAGGCGGCTCGACTCCACGGCACCGGCGACGTGCGGGTATCGGATGAGCCGGTCCCGGCCGTCGCCGCCGGCGAATCGCTCATCCGGGTGAAGACGGTGGGGATCTGTGGCTCAGACTTGCATTGGTACTCGGAGGGCGGCATCGGGACGACAAAGCTCGCTCGGCCGTTGATTCTCGGGCACGAGTTCGCAGGGACCGTGGAGGGAGGGCCGCTCGACGGCCGCAGGGTGGCGGTCGATCCCGCTGTCCCATGTGGCGAATGTCCGTTGTGCGCCCAGGGGCGGGGACATCTCTGCCCGGACGTACGTTTCGCCGGACACGGCGAGCAGGACGGGGCGCTGCGTGAGCTCGTCGCCTGGCCCACGAGGAGGCTGCACCCGGTGCCCGATGCGCTGTCGTTTGACGAGGCGGCGATGCTCGAGCCGCTCGGGGTTGCCATCCACGCCATGGACCTGGGTCACCTCCGCGTCGGTTCGGCGGTGGGCGTCGTCGGCTGCGGGCCGATCGGGCTGCTCGTGATCCAGTCGCTGCGGGCGTCTGGAGCAGGGAAGATCGTCGCCGTCGAGCCCCTGTCGCACCGGCGGGACGCCGCCGCGGCGATGGGCGCCGACATGGCGCTGTCTCCCGACGAGGCCCTCTCGTCGCCTCCGTCGGGCGTCGACGTGTGCTTCGATGTCGCCGGCCCCGACCTTGCGGTGGAGATCGCCCTTCATTACACGCGTCCCGGCGGGCGGGTGGTGCTCATCGGGATCCCGCCGACGGACGAGACGGTGCTCAGGGCCGCAACGGTGCGACGAAAAGGCCTCACCCTGGCGTGGTCTCGTCGCATGGCCGAGGTGTATCCGCGAGCGATCGAGCTGGCCACCCGCGGCGACGTCGCGCTCGCATCGGTTATCTCCGATCGCTATCGACTCGACTCGGCGGCCGAAGCGTTCCGGGTCGCCGACGAGCGCCGCGGGCTCAAGGTGATCGTCGAGCCCGGCTGACGGCACGATCGGGACTTGGCGGTCCGGCAGGGCGAGCGACTGCGGTTGCAGATAGCCGTTCCACCGGCCGTTTCGTTTGCATCACCTCTTCGCGGCTGCGATGATTGAAAACGTTCTCGAAATCGTTCTCAGCAACCTGAGGGGCAGAGGGGTGCGCTCGAACGCACGAGTGACGATCGGCGATGTGGCCTCCGAAGCCGGGGTCTCCATCGCAACCGTTTCCAGAGTGGTCAACGGTCACTACGGGGTCGCCCCGGGGACGGTGAGCCGAGTCCAAGCGGTCATCGATGAGCTGGGCTACGAATCGAGCCTGATCGCCCGCAGCCTCCGCAGTCGCCGCACCAACGTGATCGGGATCGTCGTCGCCGACCTCGAGCCGTTCAGCGCCG
>CAZMSN010000055.1:0-11559 GCA_964569015.1 uncultured Acidimicrobiaceae bacterium
GCGTCACAGCCCACGGTTGGCAGACGTGGAAGCTCTCGAGGCGAGCGTCGAGGCCGCAGACTCGGGCAGGATCGCCTGAGCTGCACCGACCCCGTCACGAATCGTGCACGACCGCGTGGCTCTCTCGCCTCTCGGATTCAGCGGTCAGGAAGAGGGCGGCGACGATCAGCGCCAGTGTCACCCCGGTGATGAGAGCCTCGACGGCGGTCATACCTGCTACGTCGGCGACGGCGCCGCTTCCCTTGACGTTGAAATTTCGCGCTGTCACGGACCCTCGTCCGTCCAGCTGGCGGCATCAGGCGGATCGTCGGTGATTCCCTTGAACCACGCCGCGCGCAGCCGACCGCTCGCCGTCCATTCGGTGTACTGAACCAGAGCGACCAGTCGGGGATGAACCCAGACCGTGTCGAGCGGCAGCTCCGGCTCCTCGACGAACGGGCACCAACCGAGGATCATCTGATCGAGGGCGCTGCGGATCGTTCGAAGCGATCGCTCGTCGAACCCGGCGCCGACGGCGCCGATCCAGCGCAGATCGGGCCCGTCCCACAGGCCGAGTTGGAGCGCGATGAAAGTGTCGCGCCGCCCTCTCCTGCCGGCAGTGAAACCGCCGATGACTGCCCGGGCCCGCCGGAGCCGCGTGATCTTGCGCCAGTCGGAGGATCGAACCCCGGAGCGGTAACGACTGCGCGCCCGCTTGGCAACGATGCCCTCGAGGGAGCGATCGATCACGGACTGCCACAGCCCGGCGGCGTCACCGGCGACGACCGAGCCCTCGACGATCGGCGCCGATAGATCGAGGGCATGCAATCGGGCGCGCCGTTCTTCGATCGGCGCCCCGGTCACATCCTCGCCGTCGGCGAGGAGATCGAACACGACGTAGTTGATCGGGACCCTCTCAGCGGCGTCCGCGACCTGCATGGGCGACGAAAGGTGGATGCGGGCCTGCAGACGTTCGAACGAGGAACGGCCCTCATCGTCGATGGCGACGATCTCTCCATCCAGCACAACCGGGCGCGCAGCCTGCATGCCGGCGACCTCGGGATAGCGGGCAATCACGTCGTTGCCGGATCGGGTCGTCAGCCGGGCGCTGTCCCCGTCCCAGCAGAGAAGCCCGCGTACCCCGTCCCACTTCAGCTCGAAGGTCCACTCGTCGTCGGAGAACGGGCGCGGCCAGGGGACCGCCAGCATCGGCGAATAGTGGGGAATCGCTATGCCCCGAGCTCCTCACGAACGAGCCGGTTCACGAGGCCGCCATCGACGTCCGCGCCGCTCTTCATCACGTGCCCGATGACTCGACCGGCCATCTTGGGATCGTTCGCAGCGAGTTCCTCGATGGCGGATCGGACCAGCGCCCGCGTCTCCTCCTCGCTGAGAGTGGCAGGAAGCCAGCGCGACAGGTACCCGATCTCGTATGCGAGCTTGGCAGCCTGCTCGCGGCCACGTTCGCCGGCGTCCTCATACTCCCGCTTCGCCTTCGTCATCTTCTTGACGTAGGACCCGATCGTGGCGATGTACAGGGCATCGTCGACCTCACCGGAGAAACCCGGCGCGGTCTTGGCAACCGACACTTCGGTCTGCACCTGCCGGATAACGTTAACCCGCGGCCGGTCCCCCGATCTCATCGCATCCTTCAGCTCTGTGGTCAGCTCTTCTCTCACCGACATGCCTCTCGCCCTCCTCAGGCGCCATCCCGTCAGGCTAATCGCACCAATGCCACCAAACGCAAACGTTCGACCCCACCGGGCACAAACCGCTTGAAACCGCGCACCCGGCTTGCCTATGATCCACGACCGGACCAAGTACCTGGTCCTTTTGTTATGACAGAGTTTGAGAAAACTTTCACATTCACAATGTGGAAGACGAGGAGCTGAACGGGCGATGCTGACACTCACGAACTGGAGAGAGCTCTCCGCTTGCCGAGATTCAGACCCCAGCCTCTTCTTCCCGATCGGCACCACCGGCCCCGCAGTCGAGCAGATCGAGAAGGCGCAGATGATCTGCTCCATCTGCTCCGTGAGAGAGGCCTGCCTTCAGTACGCGCTGGTCACGAACCAGGAAGCAGGCGTGTGGGGCGGCTACGCCGAAGACGACCGGCGCAGGCTGCGCAAGCGGTGGCTCGCCGAGCGGCGCCGCCAGCGTCAAGCGAGCTGAATCCGACAACTGTGGGTCCGGTCATGCGACCGGACCCATCACTTCTTCGAGGAACTCCGAGCGCCGGAGAAACCGACTCCCCGGCCGTTCTGTTCTTTCTCGACCTCGAGGAAGACGATTCTGTCGGTGACCAACCCATGCCGCTCACCCTTGGTATCGGTCACCCAGAGCATCGCCCCGTCAGCGATTGCGGTTTCCAGATCGGCAATGAGCGCCGCGGCGTCCTCGACCTCGAACTCGAGTTCCCGGGCCGCCTGGACCCCGATGCGGACCTTCACCTTGTCACTCATGCCGCCCTCGCTGCTCTCGATTGAATGCGAGCATCGTAGACCGACGCCACCTCGATGAGCCGATCAGGTGCTCGGCGATCTCGGGCTTCGGCCCTCGACCTTTTCGGCGAGCGCGGCGAATGCCTCAGCCGCTTCGCCGCCGGCATCGATCACGGACGCAGGCCTTCCCGTGTCGGCGCCCTCTCGGAGAGCAGTGACGAACGGGATCTGCGCCAGGAGAGGCACATCGAGCTCGTCCGCCAGCAGCTCCCCGCCTCCCTCACCGAAGAGCAGATAGCGTTTGCCGTCGTCGCCAGTGAACCACGACATGTTCTCGACCACTCCGACGATGTCCTGATCGACCTTGCGCGCCATGAGGCCCGCCCGCCTCGCAACCCGCTGCGCCGTGATCTGCGGAGTCGTGACGATGATCGCCTCGGCCCCCGGCAGAAACTGTGAGATCGAGATGGCGACGTCGCCGGTCCCGGGGGGCATGTCGATGAGGAGGTACTCGGGATCGTTCCAGAACACGTCGGCGAGGAATTGCTCGAGCGCCTTGTGCAACATGGGACCGCGCCAGATCACTGCCTGGTCCGGCGGCACGAAGTAGTCCATCGACATGACGGCCACCCCGTGCCTCTCGGGCGGGAACAGCATGTCGTCGATGGCGGTCGGCTGCCGGTCGACGCCCAGCATCTTCGGGATCGAGAACCCCCACACGTCGGCATCGATGATCCCAACCGAGTGACCGGCCTGCGCCAGCGCCACCCCGAGATTGGTGGTGACCGAGGATTTGCCGACACCCCCCTTTCCGGAGGCCACGGTGATGATGCGAGTGCGGCTTCCCTCCTTCCCGACGGTGATCTCCCGATCGCCGCCGCGGACCTTCTCGACGAGGCGGCCCCGCTCTTCGTCGGTCATGGAGGTGAGCTCCACCTCGACCGCGGTCACGCCCGCCACCGAGCGGGCGGCGGCGGTGACATCCTCGGTGAGCTTGTCCTTGAGCGGGCAGCCCGGGATGGTGAGCGCCACCACGACCCTGACCGCGCCGTCTTCGGACACCTCGAGCTCGCGCAGCATGCCGAGGTCCACCAGGGTTCGATGGATCTCGGGGTCTTCCACCTTCTCGACCGCAGCGCGAACCGCAGCAACGTCGACCACGTTGTACTTCTCCTATCCGCGTAGTGGATAGAAACTATAGTGAGACCCCGGATCGATCCCGCCTCGGAGCCGATGACAGGTGGATACCAGACTCTTCGATCAGCAGGTTGGCGACCTCGCCTCGTCCCTGGGAGACGCCACCCGCCGTGGCATCTACATCACGACGCGAGAGTCCGCCGAGCCGGTCACCACCTCGGAGATCGCAGAGCTGTTCGCCATCCACGCCAACGTCGCCCGCCATCACCTCGATCACCTCGTCGAGGATGGGTACCTCAAAGTGTCCCATCGGCGGCGCCCCGGCAAAAGAGGACCCGGCGCCGGCCGTCCCGCCAAGCACTACGAGGTCACCCAGCAGGAAGTGTCGCTGCAGTTCCCGGTGCGACGCTACGACCTCCTGGCCGAGCTGCTGGCACGCATGGTGCAGCGCCTCGCTCCCGACACCGCCTCGGCGGTGGCCGAGGAGGTGGGACTCGAGTACGGCAGACAACTCGCAGCCGAGATCGGGTTCCCCGAGGACGCCGAGTTCGAGACCGCCGCCCGGGCGGTCGCCCAAGCCATGACCGCCGTCGGCTTCGGCACCGAGGCCCACATCGATGACCGCCTCCTCGTGACCTACTCCTGCCCGTTCGCTGACACGGCGTCGAACCACCCCGACATCGTGTGCAGCCTGGACCGGGGCATCGTCATGGGTCTGCTCGAGAAGGTGAGCGCCGCCGACTCGCCGACTTTGGCGCCTCATCTCACGCCCGAGGACGGCTGTATCACCCGAATGTGACCGACGTTTCGCCATTTGTCACACCAATGTGACTCAATGTCGCGGCGCCGCTCGCCGATCATTGCTGCACACACATGAACAGGAGGTATGGCGATCAGGGCCATGCCGCGCACAGGATCCATTGCCCTCGCCGGCGCCGTCGCTACAGGCGCCGCGTCGTTGTTGGTGCTCGTAGATGCCCCGCGATCGGTGACGCTGATCGTGCTCGGTGTGATCACGATCGCCGGCCTGTTGATATTCCGGTACGGCCGCAATGCCGACCGGCGCTTCGGCAGCGAGATGATCCGGCACGTCTCCCACGAACTCCGCACCCCCCTCACCGGTCTGATCGGAGCCTTGGACCTCCTCACGGAACCGACGGCATCACTCGACACCGGCGAGGCCGCCGAGCTGATGGGGATGGCCCGAAGCGAGGCCAACAACCTCCTCCAGATCGTCGAGAACGTCCATGCCGCATCCCGCCTCGATCGACATTCTCTGTCCGTCCGGCGGGTGCCGGTGAGTCTTCCCGACATCGTCAACGAAGCGGTCCGCAGGGTTCCGGCGGTGGCACGGCGGACGTATATCGCCCTGGACGCCGACGCGGTCGTGTGGGGAGACCCCGGCCTCCTGCTTCAAATCATCACCAACCTGGTTCAGAACGCCGACCGCTATTCCCCCGATGGCGAGATCGAAGTGACCTTCCTACAACACGGCGACGAGGTCACGCTGCACTTCTCCGACGACGGCCCCGGTGTCGCACTCTCCGACGCTGAGAACCTCCTCTCCCGACCGCGTGCCAGCGTCACCGGCCTCGGGCTCGGACTCCCCCTCAGCAGGCGCCTGGCCCGAGCCATGGGCGGGAATCTGGCGGTGGGTGCGGCGCTGCGGGCCGGAACGACCTTCGTCCTCACGCTGCCCCACTCCGATGAGCAGCCCGCGAAGCTGCCCGAGACCAGCACCACCCTGGCCGACCGTCCGGTCGCTCTGACACCTCGAGCACGGCTGCTGGTCGACATGGTCGCAGCCCTGTCGGAGCGCTCCCTCGACCGCATGGTGGCCGGTCTGCAGAAGCTGTACGGGGAGTTGCTGGGCGCCACCGGCGGGTTGCTGATGATGCCCGACGAGACCGGAGGGTTCACCCGGGCGAGCAGCTTCGGCTCCATCGACAACTCTCACTTTCTCGCCGACTGCCCGGTGCTCGGCACCGTGATGGACACCGGCCGTACCATCGAGATCACTCGGCTGTCGGAGAGCACGGCAGATCACTGGCGCGACGTCTTACGAGGTGACGCTGCCCTCTTCGTCCCCGTCCTCGACTTGGGACAGCCGATGGCGGTCCTGGCGATCGGCTGGAAAGACGCCACCTGCCTCCCCAAGGCAGAGGCGCTGGATGTGGCGGAGGCCCTCGCCGAGCTCGCTGCCTTCGCCATCCAACGCAGCAGCCTCATTCACGACTTCGAGTTCGAGCGAAGCCTGCGCCACAGCGTCATGGAATCGCTTCCCATCGCCATCTCGGTCTTCACCGGCGATCCTCCACGGGTGATCGACTGGAACCGGCGGGAACGCGACATGCTCCGCCTCGTCAGCGATTCCGACCGGCCTGAGGAGCTCGAGGCCAGCCAGAAGATGTTCGAGGTCGAGTTCGCCGACGGCACGCCGCTGACACTCGAGAATGCGCCCGTCACCCACGCCATCCGAACCGGCAAGTCCACAGGCCCGTTTCTGCTGACGTTGACGCGCCTCGACGGCACCACGGTGACTACTCGTGCCTACTGCGCCCCGTTCTTCGATGATCTCGGATGCGTCGCGGGCGCCGTGGTGACCTCGGAGGAGCTCGACGCCGTCCCCACCGGTAGATCACTCGAGGATCTGGACATCCGCGAGGCCCGCCCAGCCGGTACCGTACAACCAGGGCAGACAGAAGCGGGGAGCATGTGATGAGCACCGGCGATCAGCGGTCTCTCTACTCGCGGCGGCATGCTACGGGCACGGAGCAGACGCCCATCGCCGTCGACGCCGCGCCACAGGCCGAGAAGGCCCGCAAGATTCATACTCGTCTCCCCGTCATCGATGGCCACAACGATCTCGCATGGTTGATCCGCACCCGCGCCGAATCGGATCTCGACATTGCCGACCCTCGCCGGAGGCTCGACGGCTACCACACCGACGTGCCTCGGCTCCTGGAAGGCGGAGTGGGCGCTCAGTTCTGGTCGGTGTACGTGCCGAGTTGGAGCCCGGCGCCGCTGCGGCACACGATCGAGCAGATCATGCTCGTCAGGAGGATGGTGGATCGAGACCCCGAGCACCTCAGGATGGCGAAGACGGCAACCGACATCGCCCGGATCCGTGGCAACGGTCGAATCGCGTGCATGATGGGAGCCGAAGGCGGCCACTGCATCGAAGGCTCACTGGGAGTGCTACGCGCCCTCTACGAGCTCGGTGTCCGCTACATGACCCTCACCCACTCCGAATCGAACGATTGGGCCGATTCGGCAACCGGTGAAGAACGCCACGGGGGCCTCACCGACTTCGGCGAGGTCGTGGTGCACGAGATGAACCGCCTCGGCATGATGGTCGACATCTCGCACGTCTCGCACGACACGATGCGGCATGCCATTCGAGCCAGCAGGGCTCCCGTCATCGCCTCGCACTCGAACGCCTATTCCCTCGCGCCGCACCCTCGCAACATCCCCGACGACGTGCTCGAGATGATCGCCGACACCGGCGGCGTGGTGATGATCAATTTCTACCCCGGATTCCTGGTCGCCGAGACCGCCGAGAAGGCCCACGGGATCTTCACCGCCGGCCGTCGCCTGCGTTCCCGATTCGGCCCCGGCGAGGAGGAGGCGTTCGAGCAGGCAATGCGAGAGCTGGTGGCCGGCCGGGATTGGGATCGTGGCTCGGTGACCGATGTCGTCGATCACATCGAGTACGTCGCCCGGATCGCGGGCGTGAACCATGTGGGCCTCGGAGGCGACTTCGATGGAATCGACATGACCCCGGACGGTCTCGAGGACGTCTCTCGCTACCCGGCGATCACCCAGGAGCTCCTTCGCCGACGGTGGAGCGACCCCGACATCGACAAGGTGCTCGGCAAGAACACTCTCAGCGTCCTGCATCGGGCCGAAGAGGTGGCGACGATCGGCCGGTCCTGACCGGCACGGCCCTCAGCCGCCGGCGGCCATGCGCCGCAGGACCATGTGCAGGATGCCCCCGTTGCGGAGGTATTCGATCTCGATCGGGGCATCGCACCGGCAGATCGTCGTGAAGGCCTGCGTGGAGCCGTCCTGGCGCCGTGCCGTGACCTGCACCGGCTGACGCGGCGTGAGATCGTCGTTCACGACGATCTCGAATACCTCGCTCCCATCGAGACCGAGGGTGTCGGCGCTCTCCCCCTCGAGGAACGTCAACGGCAACACGCCCATCATCACCAGATTGGATCGGTGAATCCGCTCGAAGCTCCTGGCGATCACCGCCCTCACACCGAGAAGGAACGCCCCTTTTGCAGCCCAGTCTCGGGAGGAACCCATGCCGTAGTCCTTGCCAGCGAGCACCACCAGGGGAATCCCGGCCTCCCGGTAGTTGAGGCTCGCTTCGTAGACCGACTTGACGGTTCCGTCTGTGTAGTCGGTGGTGAACCCGCCTTCGGCACCGGCAGCGATTCGGTTGCGAATCCGGATGTTCGCGAACGTGCCGCGCGTCATCACGCGGTCGTTGCCACGACGTGATCCGTAGCTGTTGAACATGCGGCGCTCGACCCCACGAGAGATCAGGTACTCGCCCGCCGGTGTCGATGGGGAGATGGCGCCGGCAGGACTGATGTGGTCGGTGGTCACCGAGTCGCCGAGATCGAGCAGCACCCGTGCCCCTTCGATCGGTTCGATGGGTCCCACCTCCGACCCGAGTTCGAGAAAGAATGGCGGCTCCTGGATGTAGGTGCTTTCCGGATCCCAGTCGTAGAGGGCGTCACCGGTGGCAGGGATCGCTCGCCACTCGGCGGAGCCCTCGAAGACCGCGCCGTACTCGGCGACGAACTGCTCGGTCCTCACGGAATCGGCGACGATCTCGTCGATCTCGGCCTGCGTCGGCCAGATGTCGGCGAGGAACACGGGGCTCCCGTCCTCGGAGAAGCCGATCGGCTCGGTGGTGAGATCACGGTCCACGGTGCCGGCGAGCGCATAGGCCACGACCAGCGGTGGCGAAGCCAGATAGTTGGCGCGGACGTCGGGCGAGATGCGGCCCTCGAAATTGCGGTTGCCGGACAGAACCGCGGCGGCCACGAGGTCGTGCTCGTGGATCGCCTCTCTGATCGGCTGCGGCACCGGCCCCGAGTTCCCGATGCAGGTGGTGCATCCGTATCCCACCAGGTAGAAACCAATCGCCTCCAGATCCTCCATGAGCCCCGAGGCGGTGAGGTAGTCGGTGACGACCTTCGACCCGGGGGCGAACGACGTCTTCACCCACGGCTTGCGGGTGAGGCCGCGCTCACGAGCCTTGCGGGCGACGAGGCCGGCGCCCACCATCACATCCGGGTTGGAGGTGTTGGTGCAGCTCGTGATGGCGGCAATGACGACGTGGCCGTGGTCGAGGATGAAGGTGGCGCCGTCGAGCGTTACCTCGGCGCCGTTCCCGGGCTCGGCCGTTGTCTCCGTGAGCACGCCACCGCCCTCGCCGGCCATCTCCTCGACGGTGCCGGGTCCGGCGTTCGCCGCCTTGCAGAACACCTCGGCGAGGTCGTAGCGCCACTGGTCCTTCATGCCACTGAGATCAATGCGGTCCTGGGGCCGCTTCGGGCCGGCGAGGGACGGCTCGACCGTGGACATGTCGAGCCTGAGATCGGCTCCGTAGGCGACCCGGCGGCCCTCGTCCCGCCACAGACCTTGGAGCCGGCAGTACTGCTCCACTGTCTCCACGAGTTCCTCGGAGCGCCCGGTGAGACGCAGGTAGTGGGTGGTCTGCTCGTCCACCGGGAAGTACCCAACGGTGGCGCCGTACTCGGGAGCCATGTTGGCGATCGTGGCCCGATTGGCGAGCGGCATGCCGGTGAGGCCGGAGCCGTGGAACTCCACGAACTTCCCGACGACGCCATGTTCACGCAGCATCTGGGTCACGCGCAGCACGAGATCGGTGGCGGTGGCGCCCTCGGCGAGACGTCCGGTGAGCTCGAAGCCGACCACTTCGGGCAGCAGCATGTAGATCGGCTGGCCGACCATGACGGCCTCCGCCTCGATGCCGCCCACCCCCCAGCCGACGACGCCGAGGCCGTTGATCATCGTGGTGTGGGAATCCGTGCCCACCAGGGTGTCGGGGAACAGGACCGAGCCGTTGTCCCACACCACCCTGGCGAAGTACTCGAGATTGACCTGATGCACGATGCCGGTGGCGGGCGGCACGACCCGGAAGTTGTCGAAGGCCGATTGGCCCCACTTCAGGAACTCGTAGCGCTCCCGGTTGCGCTCGAACTCACGCTCGCTGTTGATCTGGAGGGCCATGGGGCTGTTGAAGGCATCGACCTGCACGCTGTGGTCGATGACGAGGTCGCTGGGGACGAGCGGGTTGACCTTCTGGGCGGCCGTCTCGTCACCGGTCATGCGCACGATGGCGGACCGCATGGCGGCGAGGTCGACGACGGCGGGCACCCCGGTGAAGTCCTGGAGCACGACCCGGCCGGGTGTGAAGGCGAACTCGGTGGCGGCGACCTCGGCGGCGTTGTACCGGGCGAGGGCATGCACGTCCTCGTCCGTGACGACCTGCCCGTCGTGGTTGCGCAGCACGGACTCGAGCAGCACCTTGATGCTGTAGGGAAGGGCTCCGACGTCGCCGATGTCCCCGACGGCGTCGAGCCGGTAGACGACCCGCTCCCCCAGCGGGGTCGCGATCGTCTCCCGGGCCCGGAAGGGATCGTGGACCTCGCTCATCGCGCCTCTCCTCGGTGTCGTCTCGGTCGGTCGTCTGTCGTCGGGCCGACCAGCATACCGAGACCCCGCTCCTGCGATCCCTGTCTCCCAACCCTGGGTTGGTATTCAGGAAAACCCGGCGTCACAGCCCACAGTTCACGCCAACCGAACCGTGGGCTGACAACCAGCAAAACCCTGTCCCCCAACCCAGGGTTGGTATTTGGGAAAACCCGGCGTCACAGCCCACAGTTCACGCCAACCGAACCGTGGGCTGACAACCAGCAAAACCCTACCTGCCAACCCTGGGTTGGCAGCAGGGGTGGGCGCGGCTGGGCCCGGGAGAGACTCCCGGGCCCAGGTGCTGCGTGTCAAGTGGTTACGGGAGGTACTGCTGCTCGATCTCAATGACGTTGCCGTCGGCGTCGAAGGTCAGCCAGTACGGTGCTCCTTTCGTCCCAGCCCCGAAGTACCCCATGTGGGGCTCGGGCCAGCTCGGCACCTCATCGACCTCGTAGTCCCACGGCGTCCCATCCGCCTTGAAGAGAGCGAGCCATTCGTCCATGGGAACCTCGACGCCACTCACCGACCCGGTGGCGGACGTCTGGAGCACGACGGTCACCCCATCGGCGACGGCGAGGGTGCGAAGCTGATCGTCCTGGTTGCGGATGTAGTAGTCGTTGGGAACGCCCTCATCGACCGATCCGATCACCCCGTCCTCGAAGGCCGCCTGGTTGGCCTCGTCGCCCGTGAGCATCTCGGCGGAGTCGGCGACGATCTCGGTGGCGCTCACCTGGGTGAGAAAGGCGATCTCCCGCCCGGGCTCGGCCGCCGGAGTCGTCTCGGGCGTCTCGCCGCCCTCCCCCGTCAGGGTCACCGGGTAGCTCACGACGTTGATCCGCCGGCCGTCCTCCGGGGAGTTGGCGAAGACGGTGACGAAGCCCGCCGTCTCGGTCTCCAGCGTGTAGGGCACCTCGACGGTGTAGTCGCCCCAGCAGCCGGTTCCGCAGGTCGCGTTGGTGAACCCGTCCGCCAGGACGTCGCCGGAGGCCGTCGTGATCTCGTAGGCGAGCGCCGCCTCGAACACGTTGGCGACACCGCCGATGGTCACCGGCGACTCGACAACGGCGCCGATGGCGGGCGAGTCAACCAGGATCGGCTGGAGCAGATCCAGGTAGTTGTCGCGGCTCTGGGGGCCGTCCACGATGATGCCCTCGGAGGTGATCACGTCGACGATCTGCCCGTCGATGGAAAAACGCATCGCGTCGAGCTCGGGGAACTGGGTGGCGGTGAACACCACCTGGGCGAGGCGGCTGAACATCATGGC
>CAZMSN010000056.1:0-11016 GCA_964569015.1 uncultured Acidimicrobiaceae bacterium
GCGGCGGCGCACCCGGTCCAGCAGCCTGCGTAGTGCGATGCCCCACAGCCACGCCGCCGGGTCCCCCTCACCCCGGTAGGCCCTCGGCTTGCGCCACACCGCCAGGAAGGTGTCCTGCACCGCCTCGTTCACCACGTCGGGATCTCCACAGCGCCGCCCCAGCCGCACCACCAGCCATCCGGCGTGCCGTTCGTAGAGGAGGCGCAACGCCGTCCGATCTCCTTCGGAGATCGCTGCCAGCAGCTCGGCATCGGAATGATCCACACCCGTACTGTCGCAGCCGGGCGGCGAAACGGTTCATCGTTCTACCGATCGGTGGGAGAATGGGCCCGGCCGTCCCTGGAGGCGGCCGGCCTGGAGGCACCGATGGCGAACAAAGACAAAGGCGGCAGGATGGTCAAGAAGGCCGCCGCCAAGAATCTCAAGGAGAAGCGTCGCGAGAAGAAGGCGAAGAAGGCCGAGGCAGCCGGAGAACGGCACAAGGCCCTCTGATTCTGCCCTCCGTCTCAGGGGTGCCCACGCGCTGGCGGCGAGTCGCCTCCCGTAACGGCATCGTGCCTGGCTCCGCTAGGCGCCCAATCGCTGGCGGGCCTCGTCGAGGATCTCCTGGGTCGCCGACGCCCCACATCGGGTGGCTCCCGCAGCGCGAACGGCGAGGAGCCCGTCCAGATCGCGTACCCCACCGGCGGCCTTGACCTGAACGTGTGGGGGTGAGTGCTTCCGCATGAGCTCGACGTCGGCGATCGTCGCCCCGCTCGTTCCGTAGCCCGTGGACGTCTTGACCCAATCGGCGCCCACGTCACCGCAGATCTCGCAGAGGCGAATCTTGCGCCCGTCGTCGAGATAGCAGTTCTCGAAGATGACCTTGACTCTCTGTCCCGCCGCGTGTACCGCCTCGACGACGGCGGCGATCTCGTGCTCGACATAGGTCCAGTTGCTCGACAGCACCTGGCTGACGTTCACCACCATGTCCAGCTCTTCACCTCCGTCGGCCAGCGCATGTTCTACCTCTGCCAGCTTGACGGCCGTCGCGTGGCCGCCGTGAGGGAAACCGATCGTCGTGCTCGCCTTGACGGATGAACCGCGCAGGAGCTCGGCGCAGCGCTCGAGGTAGAAGGGCATGATGCAGACGCTCGCCACGTCCCGTTCCCGAGCCAATTCACACCCCTCCTCGAGTTCCGGGAGGGTGAGCGTTGGGCGAAGGAGCGAGTGGTCGATCATCTTGGCAAGACCGGCATAGTCCCAATCCATCTTGTTTCTCCCCATCTCGTGCTCCTGGTGTCGTTGGAAGCGATCGTTTCGGCACTGCCGAACACACAGAGCGGGCCGGGCTTGGAACGATTGTAGGCCGAGCCCTGCGCCGCACAGGGCTGCCGTGGCGAGGCGATCGCGCCGATCAGACGGCGATGAGGACTTGCGAATCATGGGGAGAAGGGTTGGAATGATGGTATGAGGCAGGATGGGGAATCTGCAATGGGACGGAACTCGGCCATCGAATCGATTGTCGGTCCGGCTTTCTGGAAGAAGCCAGGTGTCTCGCGCCCGAACCTGCCGGAATCATCGCTGATGATCCGTTGTCGAGGCCGGCAGCCGGGCGGCGAGGTGAGCCACACGATCGCGGCAGGTTTCCCCTCACGTTGTGAGCCTCGGATGGAGGCGAATGCCGATGGTACGTAGAAGAAGGCGCCGGAGCAGAGACCCCGGTGAGGCGAATCTCGACGTCGCGCTGCTCTCACCTCTCGCCACGCGAGTCATCGAGTCTGGGAAGGTCGATCTGACCACCATCGTCGGCAGCGGAGAAGAGGGCCAGATCACCGAGGAGGACATTCTCGCCGCCGCGGGCCCGCTCGACGAGAGTTTCCTCGAGGAGGCGGCTGAGACCGAACGTCCCCGCCGCGACGGCCGCTCCGAGACCAGTGGATCCGTCGAAAGCGTTTTCCAGGTGGAGACCACCTCTCCCCCCGTGATTCTCATGTCACCTTGGCTGGGGAGGCCGCTCTCTATGCCCGAGGCCGATCTCGGCGACCCCTACGGGCCGCCGTCACCGCGCACGAACGCCGGCTCCCCGGAGGAAGACGTCATTCCGGAAGAGGCTGCCGGCCCAGAGAAAGACGCCGGCCCGGAAGAGTCCGTCGTTCCCGAGGACGCCGTCGACACAGAGGACGCTGAAGCAGACGATCGGCAGAACGAGCCCTCCGCCGGATCACAGAATGGAGAGATGCCCGTGAGCACCCAGGAGAAGCTCGAGGAGACCATTGCCTCGATACGCGAAGCCATCCCCGACCTGAACGGCGTGATGGTGGCCTCCAAGGAGGGTTTCCCCATTGCCCACGATTTCGCTGCCGAGGAGAGCGATCGCCTCGCCGCGATGGCAGCCACCGCACTCGGTCTCGGGCGGCGGGTCGCTGAAACGGCCGGGCTCGGCGGATTCGACGAGGCCGTGGTGTGGGGTTCCAAGGGATGCCTGCTCGTCCTCGCCGCCGGCGCAGAGGGTGTGCTCGCTCTCAGTGTGCCGTCGGGTGCGAATCTCGGCCTGGTCCGAATCGAAGCGAGGAACGCAGTCGGCATCGTTGCCGGACTGCTCTGAGCGGACTCATCCAGACCGTTCCCAGATCACCTCAGGCCGGCCCCCGCGCTCGCGGGCGGTGATACGTCCGATTTCCCATGCCCGCCTCCCCCGGCTCTCGAAGACGGCGATTGCGTCGGCTACGACCGCTTCAGGCACGATCGCCACGAAGCCAATACCCATGTTGAAGGTGCGAAGCAGCTCGGCGGTCGGTGCCCCGGTCAGGTCGCCGAGGGCGGCGAACACCGGGGAGGGCGTCCACGACGAGAGGTCGATGACGGCGGCTGTTCCGGCAGGAAGCACGCGAGGGATGTTGCCGGACATGCCACCGCCCGTGATGTGCACCAGTCCGTGGACCTCGATGGCATCGATCAGGTCCAGCACCGCCGGGGTGTAGAGCACCGACGGCTCGAGCAACACGTCGGCCACCGAGCGGCCGGTTCCGGGGTACTCATCATCGGGTGCGAGCTGCTCGAGCACGGTGGCGCGGAGTAGCGAGAAGCCGTTGGAGCGCAGATTGGGGCTGTCGACACCGACGATGCGATCCCCGGGCACGACGAGCGATCCGTCGATCTCGTCACCCTCCTCCACCACTCCCAGCGCAGCGCCGGCCAGGTCGAAGGAGTCTTCATCCATCACCCCGGGATGCTCGGCCGTCTCGCCGCCGAGCAGGGCGACGCCGGCTTCCTCGCAGGCAGCGGCGATCGACGTGACGAGCCGGTCGACCCGGTCGACGTTGATTTTCCCCACCACGAGGTAGTCGGTCATGGCGATGGGCCTCGCTCCGGCGGCGGCGAGATCGTCGATGCACATCGCAACGAGGTCCCAGCCCAGGTCATCGAGCCGATCGGTCCGGCGAGCCAGCTCCTCTTTGGTGCCGACCCCGTCGGTCGACATCATCAGAACGGGCCGCCGGTACCCGGGGGGGATACGGATGCCGGCTGCAAAGCCGCCGAAGCCACCTATAACGTCCCCGTGCCAGGTCTTGGTGACGGCCGGGCCGATGCGGTCGACGGCGGAGTCGGCAGCGTCGAGATCGACGCCGGCGTCCCGATAGGTCGGCATCAGTTGTGCTCCAAGAGGAACTTGTCGCCGGTGCGAGGGACCTCGGTCGGGTAGTCGCCGGAGAGGCAGGCGGTGCAGAAACCGTCTTCGGGCGCACCGGTGGCCTCGATGACTCCCTCCAACGCCAGGTAGGCGAGCGAGTCCGCGCCGATCGAGGCGGCGATCTCGTCAACGGTGAGGTCGGCGGCGAGGAGCGTAGACCGGTCTCCGGTGTCCATGCCGTAGAAGCACGGCCAGCGGTAGGGGGGCGACGAGATCCGCATGTGGACCTCGGCGGCGCCGGCGTCTCGCACCATGTGCACGAGCTGGCGGGTCGTCGAGCCTCGCACGATGGAGTCGTCGACCAGGATCACCCGGCGACCTGTGAGCTCCGCCGGCATCGGGTTGAGCTTCATGCTGATGCCCCGATCGCGCATCACCTGGGCGGGCTCGATGAAGGTTCGGCCTACGTAGCGATTCTTGACGAGTCCGTCGACGTACGGGATGTGGGATGCCGCCGCGTACCCCTGAGCCGCGGGAATCCCAGATTCGGGGACCGGCACGACGATGTCGGCTTTGACAGGGGCTTGCTCGGCGAGGCGCCTCCCCATCCGCTGTCTGGCGACGTGCACGCTCTGGCCGTACAGCAGCGAGTCGGGTCGGGCGAAATAGATGAACTCGAAGAGGCACAGCTTGGGAGGCCGGGCCGGAAGTGGATGAACGCTGCGCATCCCGTCGGCATCGACGACGATCATCTCCCCGGGCTCGACGGCGCGGACGAAGGTGGCGCCGATGATGTCGAGGGCCGCGGTCTCGGATGCGACCACCCAGCCGCCGTTGATGCAGCCGAGACACATGGGACGGAATCCGTACGGGTCGCGCACTCCAACCAGCGTGGCGTGGTCCATCACCGTCAGGGTGAACGCTCCCTCGAACTGCGGAAGGGTCACGGCGAGAGCTTCGGCCAGATCGCGTCCTTCGAGCATGGAACCGGCGATCGCCTCGGTCATCAGCTCCGAGTCGGTGGTCGCCGCCTGTTTGCCGAGCCGGGACGCCAGCTCCGCAGTGTTGGTGAGGTTGCCGTTGTGGGCGAGGGCGATGCCGTTGCGGTCGATCTGCCGGTAGATGGGCTGCGAGTTCTCCCACACGGACGATCCTGTCGTCGAGTACCGGGTGTGACCGATGGCGACGTGTCCGGGCAGGCTCTCGAGGGTCGTTTCATCGAAGACCTGGGCGACGAGACCCAAGTCCTTGTAGACGGTGAGGAGATCTCCGTCGGAGACGGCGATCCCGGCACTCTCCTGGCCGCGGTGTTGCAGGGCGAAGAGACCGAAGTAGGTGAGGCGGGCCGCCGGCTCGCCGGGGGTGAAGACGCCGAAGACTCCGCAGGCTTCCCCCGGTCGATCCGAGGATGGCAGCGGGGAGGTCTCCATGTTCGGCACCACAGGAGTGTAGGGCGCCCCCGCATCGGCGCGATTCACCTTGGAGCGGAGGCTTCGTCAGGGTCGGGGGCCGGGCCGAGCAGGCACGAACCCCCGCCACAGGTGGACCTCACACGATGACGAGGACGACCATCGCGGCAAGCACGACGAGGGCGATGGCGCTGCGGATCACGGGGGCGTTCGGCCGGCCCCGGGCGTACTGTCCCCACAGGGCGGCGATGGCGATCCCGGTCACCATGCCGCCGACGTGGGCGCGCCAGTCGATGGAAGGGATGATGAAAGGGAGGGCCGCGTTGATCAGCAGCAGGATGCCGAGCTGATTGAACATGGCGCGACCGGCCGGGGTCGTCCGGGTTCGGTAGGCGACGAATATCCAGGCGCCGAACAGGCCGAAGATGGCGCCCGACGCCCCGATCCCGGCTTGGAACAGAGGCCCGAACCGGAAGGAGGCGGCCCCGCCGCCGGCCGCCGCGGCGAGGTAGAAGGTGGCGAAAGCGATCGAGCCCACCCGCTGCTCGAGGCGGGGCCCGAACAGGTAGAGGGCGTACATGTTGAACAGGATGTGGGTGATGTTGGCGTGCAGGAACGCCGAGGTGAGGATCCGCCACCATTCGCCGTCGGCGATGGCGAGATTGAAGGCCGAGAAATCCGTGAAGAGGCGAGCGTCGATGTCGGCAGAGGTGAACGTCAGCACGAAGATGGCCACGTTGATCACGATCAGCGAGAACGTGACCGGGCTGGTCTGGAAGCTGGGGCCGGCGACAATGCGACGAGCGTCGATGACCCGGTGACGACCGGCCGGCTTGGCGCATTCAGGGCACCTCTGGCCGACCGGGGCGTCGCGCGAGCACTCGCCGCAGATGGGTCGTCCGCACTCGCTGCACGACAGGCCCGTCACCCGAGTGGGGTGGCGGTAGCAGACGGTAGGGGGCGGGTGCTCTTCCATACGGACGTCAACCTAACCGGGCAGACCTGATAGTTCTCCTCGCGGCATCGCCGAAGCTCAGCCGAGCCGGCTGCGCAGCGCGTCATGCCACGCCGCGGCGGCCTCGGCGACTGTCACCGAGCCATGCCGCCCAAAATCGATGTGGTCGCCTCCCATAGTCCCGATGCGCCTGACGGGGACGTTGTGGACGTCCGGTTGCCGGCCGGCCGGGAGTACCGCCACGAACCGGTGCGGTGATTCGCTCAGCAGGTACTGCCACTCGCCGTTGTCGATCTCGATGCCGATGTCGGAGTTGATGCAGATCTCGGCAAGAGCCACCGCCAGGCCGCCCGACGACACGTCGTGCAGGACGGGGACGGTGAAGGCGAGGCTCGCCGCGGCGTCGACGACGGTCACCGCCGTGCCGGGATCCGGCGCCGCCGGGCGTCCCCTCCGGTGGCCGAGGACAACGCGGTTGTACGCGCCCGCTGCGAAGTCGTCCGGGTCTTCGGGGCCGACGAGCCACACGTCCATACCGGCCTCCGCCCGGTCGAGGCGAGGCGGATCCTCCGGCATCGGGTCACAGAAACCGAGCATCCCCACCACCGGCGACGGGTACACGTCGACGCCGTCGGTCTCGTTGTAGAACGAGACGTTGCCGCCGATGACCGGCACCCCGAGGACCTCGCAAGCCTCCGCCATGCCTTCGACGGTCTCGAGGAACTGCCACATGACGCCGGGCTTTTCCGGGTTGCCGAAGTTGAGATTGTCGACGACGGCGAACGGCCGCGCCCCGGTGACGGCCACGTTGAGAGCGGCCTCGTACACGAGCCGGGCGCTGCCGCGGCGTGGATCCAGGTAGCAGAGCAGAGCGTTGCCGTCGGTGGACACGGCCAGGCCCTTGCGGGTCCCCTTGATGCGCATCAGGGTCCCGTCGCTGCCCGGGCCGATCACCGTGTTGAGGAAGAGCTGGTGGTCGTACTGTTCGTAGATCCACGAGGCGTCGGCGAGGGCCGGATCGTCCAACAGCAGAAGCAACGTCTCGCCCAGGTCGATCCCGGCGGGGAGCGGCTCGTCCACCTTCCACACATGGTCGAGGTAGTCGGGGCGCTCGGCCGGGCGCCGATAGAGCGGGGCGTCGTCGCTCAGCGATGCCGCCGGGACGTCGGCCACCAGCTCGCCCTGGTGGAACACACGGAGTTGCTTGCTCGGGTTGACGTGGCCGATGGCGCTCGCTGCGATCTCCCATTTCTCGGCGAGGGCGAGCACGTCATCGAGGTCTTCGGGGCGCACGATGGCGAGCATGCGCTCCTGGGACTCGGACATGAGGATCTCGCCGGGTGTCATGTCGTGCTCGCGCAGGTGAACCGCGTCGAGATCCACGTCCATGCCCATGCCGCCACCGGCGGCGGATTCCGAGGTGGCACACGAGATGCCGGCGGCGCCGAGGTCCTGGATCCCGACGACGAGACCCTTCTCGTACAGCTCCAGGCACGCCTCGATCAGCCTCTTCTCCTCGAACGGGTCGCCGACCTGTACCGAGGGCCGCTTAGTGCCGGAGTCCTCGTCGAAGCTCGCCGAGGCGAGGATCGAGGCGCCTCCGATCCCGTCGCGGCCGGTGGCGGATCCCAGGAGCACCGCTACGTTGCCGTCGCCCGACGCGGCGCGCAGCACGAGCTGTTCCCGTTTGAGCAGGCCCAGGGCCATCACGTTGATGAGCGGGTTGGCGCTGTAGCAGTCGGCGAACTCGACCTCGCCTCCGAGGGTGGGCACACCAACGGCGTTGCCGTACCCGGCGATGCCGGAAACCACTCCGGAGAGCAGGTAGCGGTTGCGGGCGACCGAGAGCGGCCCGAACCTCAGCGGGTCCCACACCGCAATGGGGCGGGCACCCATCGTGAAGACGTCGCGCAGGATCCCGCCGACTCCGGTGGCGGCGCCCTGGTAGGGCTCGACGAAGGAGGGATGGTTGTGGCTCTCGATGCGAAGGGCGGCGAGCCATCCATCACCGAGGTCGACGACGCCGGCGTTCTCGCCCGGCCCGACGACGACCCACGGCGCCTCGGTGGGGAAGCGGCTCAACCAGGCACGTGACGACTTGTAGGAGCAGTGCTCGGACCACATGACCGAGTACATGGCGAGCTCTGCCGGCATCGGCGGTCGGCCGAGGATGTCGACGACGGACTCGTACTCGGTGTCGGTCATGCCGAGTTGGCGATGCGCCGGTTCGGTCCCGCTCATGCTCGCGCCGGCTCCCGGGCCATGCTGGCGACGAATGACTCGAGGAGGACTCTTCCGTCGGTGGACCCCAACAGTCCTTCTATCGCTCGCTCCGGGTGCGGCATGAGGGCCGCCACATTGCCCGCCGTGTTGGCGATTCCGGCGATGGAGTTGGTGGAGCCGTTGGGGTTGGTGGACTCGTCGGCGACGCCGGCGGCATCGCAGTAGCGAAGCATCACCCGCCCTTGCGCTTCGAGGCGCTCGAGGTCCTTGGCGGGCGCGATGTAGTTGCCCTCGTAGCTGTTGAGGGGAAGCCGCAGCACCTGGCCGACACGAGCGGTGCGGGTGAGGATGCTATTGGTGCTCTCGATCCTCAGGGGCACGGGACGGCAGATGAACTTGAGGTCGCGATTGGCGACGAGGGCGCCGGGCAGCAACCCCGCTTCGCAGAGGATCTGGAATCCGTTGCAGATCCCGAGCACGGGAGTGCCCTCGACGGCGTGCCGCTCGACGGCGGTCATCACCGGGGAGAAGCGGGCGATGGCCCCTGTCCGCAGGTAGTCGCCGTGAGCGAAGCCGCCGGGCAGTACCACGCCGTCGAATCCGTCCAGCGCGGTCTCGCGGTGCCACACCAGCTCGGGACTGGCTCCCAGCTCACCGAGGGCGTAGGCGACGTCGTGCTCGCAATTCGTCCCGGGGAACACGACGACGGCGACCCTCATTCGACCGTCTCCACGGTCCAGTCCTCGATCACGGGATTGGCGAGGAGGCGGCGGCACATCTCCTCGACCCGCGCGCCGACGGACGACGCGTCTGCTTCGGAGACGTCGAGGTAGATCATGCGTCCGAAGTGCACCTCGCCGACCTCTGCGTAACCGAGATCGTGGAGCGCTCGCAAGGTGGCAACGCCCTCCGGGTCGGAGAGGCCCTCCTTCCGCCGAATGTCGATGCGCAACTTCGTCATTTCCCACCTCTCATCGAATCGCCTTCGAAATCCTGCCCGGTGAGCCGCCTGAACGCCTCGACGTAGCGGCGCCGGGTGCTCTCGATGACCTCGGCAGGGAGGCGTGGGGCCGGAGGGGTCTTGTCCCAATCCTGAGCGTCGAGCCAATCACGTACGGGCTGCTTGTCGAAGGACGGCATGGTGGCGCCGGGCGCCCACTGGTCGGCCGGCCAGTACCGCGAGCTGTCGGGGGTGAGCACCTCGTCGATGAGGAGCAGCTCGTCGCCGACGCGCCCGAACTCGAACTTGGTGTCGGCGAGGATGATCCCACGCTCGGCGGCGTACTCGGCGCCCTGCACGTAGATGTCGATGCTGCGTCTCCGCAGCTCCTCGTAGACGTCGTCGCCGATGTAGCGACGAGCATCGGCCTCGGTCATGTTCTCGTCGTGGCCGCTGGTGGCCTTGGTCGCAGGAGTGAAGACCGGTTCGGGGAGCCGGTCGGCCATGTGCAGGCCGCTCGGGAGGTGCTCGGTGGTGGGGCCGCCGCCGGCGGCGTACTCCTTCCACGACGAGCCGTAGAGGTAGCCGCGGACCACGCATTCCAGCGGGATCACCTCGGCACGACGCACGATCATCGAGCGGCCGGAGAGGTATGCGAGCTGATCGGGTGTGAGGCCCGGGATCTCCGTGGCGTCGGTGGAGAGAAGGTGGTGTGGGGTATCGAGGATGTCGAACCAGTGGCGGGAGAGACGAGTCAGTACTCGGCCCTTGTCGGGTATCGGGTCATCCAAGACGACATCGAAGGCCGAGATGCGATCCGAGGCGACGATGAGCAGACGATCGTCGTCCAGTTCGTAGATCTCCCGGACCTTCCCCGAGCCCAGATGCTTGAGCGCCAGCACGGTGCCGATGGTAGTCGTGGCGATGTCCATCCCAATTCGGGGCCCCGATAGCAGCGGGGTGCCGCATACACTCTCGTTCCGGTCCGCTCGCCGGCGTGATCCGCCCATACGTGTGTGGGGCGAGCGCAGCGGACGACGGTGTCCACGACAGCGGTAGAGGCAGGCACAGAGCAGGGGCTTCCCGGTCGTGCAGCGACTATCCGTTACAGAGAATGCCACAGAGCGTGGGGCTCAAGGGGTGCCAGAAACCGGACGATGCATCCCTGTGAGGGGTTGATGGAGAGGAGTCGACCTATGAGGCCCAGCCGCCGTGGCATTCGACTGGCTCTCGTGATCGCTCTCGTCACGGCCGGAATTGCGGGCACCACCAATCCCACGGCCATCGCCGCCGGCACCTTCTCCGACGATGACGGCAACATCCACGAGCAGTACATCGAGACGCTCGCATCAGCGGGAGTGACCCGCGGCTGCAACCCGCCGATCAACGACCATTACTGCCCCGCAGACACCGTCACCCGGGCAGAGATGGCCGCGTTCCTGCAACGTGCCCTCGAGCTGCCGGCGACGGCGTACGACGCGTTCTCCGACGACGACGGGTCGATCTTCGAAGGCGCCATCAACGCTCTCGCCGAAGCGGGGATCGCGCGGGGCTGCAACGAAGCCGGCACCCGGTTCTGCCCCGACGACACGCTGACGAGAGGCGAGATGGCCGCCTTCCTCGTGCGGGGGTTCGGCCTGGACGATCCCGGACAAGAGAACTGGTTCACGGACGACGACGATTCGATCTTCGAAGGAGACATCGCCCGCCTTCGCCAGGCAGGTGTCACCAAGGGATGCAACCCGCCGGCCAACACCCGGTTCTGTCCGAACGACCCGATCCGGCGGGATGAGATGGCCTCGTTGCTGGTCCGGGTGATGAGCCTCGGGACCGGGCCGGAAGAGCCACCGCCCGACCCTCCGCCCGACCCTCCGCC
>CAZMSN010000057.1:0-10885 GCA_964569015.1 uncultured Acidimicrobiaceae bacterium
CCAGGATCCCGGTGATCGCCCAGGCCAGGATCACGGCACCGACCCAGCGCAGACCACCGAGCTGATCGGCGACCACCTTGTCGAGGCCGATGGCGTCGAAGTACGCCTCCGGGAGGATCACCAATGGCAAGGCCAGCGCCAGATTGACGAAGATGTACACAACGAGGGCGCTCATCAACGTCTGCGCAGGATCACGGGGCTTGCGCGGCGGTTTGGGTACCTCGCGTTCCACCGGCGCCTCTTCGGCCGAGTGTTCAGAGTCTCTTTCGCTCATGGCCTCTCTCCCATCCCGGTTAACAATTCACCCACAAGAACATCTTGAAGAGAACCGAGGTAGTCCACGAGCGCCAGCTCCGGATCCGACGGGTCGGGCACGACGGTCAGCTCAGCGAGCTCGCCCGAGTCGTCCGATTCCGGGGCGGTCGGGTCGGCGCGCAGAAGCCCGTGGCGGGCGGCGAGCACGAGCCGTGCCTCCCCGAGCACTCGCACCCAAGCGGCGGCTTCAGTGGAATGCAGCACCGGGCGCTCGTGCAAGCGATGAAGTGTCTCCGTGAACTGCTCACGGTCGCCAGAACGAGCCTCGGTGATCTCCTTCTCGGTGAGCCTGCTGAACTCACGGGACGCCAGGATGTCCCCGGGATAGGCCTCCGGGTTGAGACGGGTCTGTGCCGGGTCGTCCCACGAGGCGCCCACCGACCCGAGCAGTGATGGAAGACGGCTGAGGATCGCGATCTCTTCCGGTTCCAGCGCTACCAGCACCTTCTGGCCGGCCGCCGTGAACTGGCTCACCTCTCCTCCAGCGTCGCCCACAAGCCGTGGTGGTGGAGGTGGTAGACGTTCAGCTCGGCATGCTCGCGCGGCGCTGAAGCGACAACGGCCCGGCCTCGATGATGCACTTCGAGCATCAGTCGGGTCGCTTCCTCGCGGGAGCGACCGAGAAGGGTGCGGAACACCCACACCACGTAACTCATCAAGTTGACCGGATCATCCCAAACGACGACGTTCCACATCGGAATGCCGCGCACCATCGTGTCGGTTTGAGGACGGTCGCCTGGACGGGGAGCCGAGCTCATACACTGAAGGCTAGTACGAGAGGCGGGCAGAGGAAGGCGCACACTTCGAGCCTTCTCTCACGTCGGATCAGACGCTGCAGGCTCCGATGCGCCATCCCGCTGAACGTTGATCCAATCCTCGAAATCCCGGCGGGCCACTCTCCACTCCCGTCCGAACTTCACCGCGGCGAGCGTTCCCGACCTCAACTGGCTGGTGACCACGAACGCCGACACGTCCATGTAATCGCAGATGTCGGAGACCGACAGCCAGTCTTTGTCGATGTCGACGGTGATCCGTTCCATGTGTTCCAGGCTATGTGCCCACGCCGTGATCGGCAACACCCTTCGGCCCGGGAACCGGGGAGATGCTTGCATAGCATTTCGCGTTCTCTGTACTATCGATACCACAGCTGACTAGTGCGACCAGTCCCCGGTCACTCTGCGCAGGTCGAAGGGGCCTCAGCGGGCGGAGCGATCAGGGAGGTAGCGAGATGGCAGTCGAGTCATCCACGGTTGCAGCTCACCACTTCACGGTGACTTCTAAGCGCGGATACGCCGTTTCTGAAGTCGACGCCGTCATGTCGCGCCTCGCCGCAACCCTCCGCGAGCACGAACGGCGCATCGAGGATCTCCTGGAACGAGCTTGCGCCGCCGAAGCCGGAAACGGCACCAGCGAGAACGACCGCCTCGATCTCCTCCATGTCGGGGCCGATCTCGTCGCCCGTGCCGAGAAAGAGTCGGCACGCATTCTCAATGAAACAAGAGAGCGGGCCGCCCAGGAGCTGTCACGCCGCGAGCAGGGCATCGAGCAGCAACTCGCCGACGGAATGCGGGAGGCGAATGCCATTGCTGCCGAGGGCCGGCGCGCTCGTGATGAAGCCAGTGCGCGCGCCGCCTCCATCAACAACGAAGCCGACGCCATCCTCGCTCGCGCCCGGCACGATGTCCTCGCGATGCGCAAGAAAGCCGCAGACGAGGCCGCCCGTCTCATCAAGGCGTCGCTCAGCGAGGTCAAGCGGCTGCGCGCCGCGACCCGGGCCGAAGCCGGCGCCACCGTGGAGAAGGCCGAGGCCGAGTCGACCCGGATCGTCGGCGCCGCCGGGAACGAGGCAGACGACATCGTCAAGGAAGCCCATGCCGAGCGGATCACGCTGAACCAGCACATCGCCCAGCTCTACACCACGTTGGCCGATCTCGAGGACGAGCTCCTCGACCCGTCGGCGACGGCTCTCGTGCTCCGCCAATCCTCGACCCGGCACAGCGCATCGCGCACGCTGGCCAGCGGAGGTGCCAGCCGCATCTCCGATCGTCTCGTCCTCGAGGTCGAGAATGGCTCCCGTGAGACGCTGACGATTCGCCTCGACGAGGACTCGGGAGCATCGTTGTCACCCAACGAAGACCCCACCGAGCTGGCCACGGCCGTTCGCCAGATACTCGACGATCCGGATCCCGCCAGCCACGCTCGATCATTGCCGCCCCGGCCACCGATCGACACCCTCACCTGGTACCAGCGACGAGGCGGTGGCATTCGACGCAGGATGCCCAGCCCGCCGGAAAAACCGGCAGGATGATCAACACCCGCGTCGGCGGGAGAGTCGCCGCTCGTCGATGACTGCCATCGGCGTCTTCGTGTTCGACGGTGTCGAGGAACTCGACTTCGCCGGCCCGTGGGAGGTACTCGCCTCTTGGGCACACGGCTGGCCCGATGACCACGTCGCCGTCTTCACCATTGCCAGGGAAGAGGGCATGGTCACTGCTGCCAAGGGCCTCCGGGTGCTGCCGGACCGCACCTGGGACAATGCCTTGCCGGTCGACGTCCTCGTCTACCCGGGAGGCCGCGGAACGCGTTCCCAACTCGGCGACGAGGCCATTCGCGACTGGCTGCAGAGTCTGGCGGCATCGGGAACGTTGATGACGAGCGTGTGCACCGGTTCGCTGGTGTTCGCCGACGCCGGCCTTCTCGACGGCGGCCCGGCCACGACCCACTGGGGCTCCCTCGATCTCCTGGAGCGGCTCGGCACGTCCATCGAGGTACGCCCCGACGATCGCTTCGTCGATCGTGGCTCGATCGTGACCGCGGCAGGCATCTCCGCCGGGATCGACATGGCGTTGCACCTCGTCGCCCGGCTCCACTCTCCCGAGCGGGCACGTCAGGTCCGTCGCGCCATCCAGTACGACCCCGATCCGCCGGTGTGACCCTGGGTAGGCGCCGTCGCCGATACTCAGAATCCGGACTCGGATCGGGAGCCTCCTTCCGAATCCTCCCCTTCCTGGTCCACCGCTCCCGTGGTCAGCGGAGCGATGCACTCGGGGAAGTTGTTCGCAACCTTGTTCACGAGCGTCGAGACCGGATGGTGCGCCATCGCCTCGGCCGGAAGCACTTCGAGCAGGTCGAGCAGCGACTCCGGCTGGTTGCCGGCGGGCTCCAGCCATGCCGCCCAGGCTCCCGGCGGGAGCACGACAGGCATTCGATCATGGATCTCGGCCATCAGGTCGTTGGGCGGGCCGGTGATGATCGTGCACGTTTTCACCCGCTCCTCGGTCTCGGGATCGCTCCAGCTCGCCCACAGGCCGGCGAGCGCCAGCGGGCGGCCGTCCGCTGCGTAGATGTAGTGCGGCAGCTTCCCGCGCGGCTTCGCCTGCCACTCGTAGAAGCCGTCGGCGGGGATGATGCACCGCCGGGTCGCGAACGAGTCGCGGAAGGCGGGCTTGCCGGCGACCGTCTCCACCCTGGCGTTGATGTTGCGGGCGGCGATCCGGCGATCCTTCGCCCACCACGGGATGAGACCCCACAAGAACGTGCCGAGCAAGCGTTGCCCGCCGTGTTCGGCCACTGCGTAGACCGGATGGGTCGGCGCGATGTTGAAGGAAGGCGGAGCCGATTCGGCCGCCGTGAGGTGCGCATCGAAGACCTCGGCGTACTCGGCCGGATCCCGTGCCTGCACGAAGCGTCCACACATGACGCCATTGTCGTCGATCGGGCCGCCGCCGTGCCCATATAGGCCGTCAAGCCAGGTACGGTCGCGGCCGATGACTGACCTCATGGCCCAACCGGCGATCCAGCTCAACGGTGTGACGCGCCGTTTCGGTTCGGTGAACGCCGTCGATGAACTCACCATGACGGTCGAGACGGGCTCTGTGGCGGTCCTGTTGGGCCCCAACGGCGCCGGCAAGACGACCACGGTGCGGCTCATCACGGGAGCGCTGCGACGCGACACAGGAACGCTGCTCGTCTTTGGGCTCGATCCCGAGACCGACGGTGACGAGATCCGCGGGCGCTGCGGGGTGGTCCCGCCGAAGCCGGCGCTCTACGACCGTCTCACCGGCAGGGAGAATCTCGACTATGCCGCCGAGATCTACGGGGCGGCGCCGGAGACGGTGCTGCCGGCGGCCGAGCGCTTCGGGATCGCCGACGCCCTCGACCTCGAGGTCGGCGGGTATTCCACCGGCATGCGGACCCGACTGGCACTCTCGCGGGCAGTGCTGCACGACCCGGAGGTGCTGCTGCTCGACGAGCCAACCGCCGGTCTGGACCCGGAGTCGGCCCGCGCGGTCCTCGATCTGATTCGGGAGCTGGCCGGGCGAGGCCGCACCATCGTCATGTGCACCCATCTCCTCCACGAAGCGGAGGGCATCGCCGACCACGTGGTCCTCATGGGTGCAGGGCACGCTCGTGAAGCCGGCAATCCCGCCGAGCTCGCCGGCCGCTACCTCACCGAGCCGGTCGTCGTGCTCGACGCCGAGGACCGCACCGCTCTCGCCATCGTCGAAGGACGACCCGGTGTGCTCGACGCCACCTGGAACGGCGCTCTGCAGGTCCGGCTCGACGGTATCGAGCGCCTTCCCGGAATCGTGGCCGACCTGGTCGCGGCCGGTGCTCGTATCACCCGCGTCGAGCCGCAGGCTCCGACGATCGAGACGCTGTACTTCGAGATGCAGCATTCTCTCGAGGCGAACCCATGAGGTGGAATCGGGCCCTCACCGTCGCCCGCATCGACCTGCGGATGCTGTTCAAGAGTCGCGATTACTGGGTCCCGATGGGGATACTCGCCGGCATCTTCTTCGTGATCATGCCGTGGCTCCTGCTCAGCGTCGTCACCAACACCTCGGGAAACGAGCTGGTGTCCAAGATCGGTGAGGTCATCGAGGTGCTTCCCGGCCAGATCCAGCGGAACCTGCCGGGAACGTCGCCTCAGGCTCAGGCCGGCTACGCCCTCGCCGTCTACCTGCTGGCGCCCGTGGCGATCGTCGTGCCGCTCACGATCTCGTCAGCCGTGGGAGCCCACGCCATCGTCGGTGAACGCGAGCGGGGCACCGGCGAGTTCCTCGCCCATTCGCCTCTGACCGAGCGGGAGATCTACACGGGCAAGCTCATCGCCAGCCTCGTGCCGGGCTTCCTCGCCACGGCAATCGGGTTCACGATCTACTCGCTGCTAGTGAACATCAAGGTCGGGCCGTTGCTCGGGGGGTGGTTCTTCCCCACGGGCGGGTGGTGGGTCCTCATCCTGTGGGTGGTCCCGCCGTTCATCGCTGTCGCCCTCTCGGTGATCATCTGGATGTCGTCGAAGGTCCGCAGCACCGCCGCGGCGCAGCAGGCGGCGACCCTGGTCTCGCTCCCTGTCATCCTCACCGCCTACGTCGTGTCGAGCGGGCTCATGTTCAACCCGATCGCGGCCGCAACCGCCGTGGGCGTTGTGGCCTGGATCCTGGCCGCCATGGGTCTGGTGTCCGGCTCCCGATCACTCGAGCGCGAGAAGCTCCTCGGGCTCGGCGGCGACGGCTGACCGGCCCCCCCCCCTGCACCCAACCCAGGGTTGGTCATCAGCAATACCACGCGTACCAACCCTGGGTTGGTACGCGTGAAAACCCTGCACACCAGCCCACAGTTCGCCACACACGGCACCGACGTCACGAACCGTGGGCCGACAACCAGCAAAACCGTGCGCGCCAACCCTGGGTTCACAGACACACCTGAACCCTGGGCTCGCAGTGGCGAAAACCCGGCCTCCCAACCCTGGGTTGGCAGAAGGTCAGTCGCGCGAGTCAGGCTCCGCGTCGGTGCGAACAACGGTGATCTTGCACTCGGCGACAAGGGCGGCCAGAGCACCGATAGCGGCGAGCGCCGGCGCCAAGAGCGCACCCACGACACCGATGGTGAGCGGAATCTCGACGAGGGTCTTGCCGTCGGAATCCTTGATGATGATCCGGCGGATATTGCCCTCGTGAACCAGCTCCTTGATCCTGCCGACGAGTTCCTCCCCCTTGACCTCGAACTCCTCCACCCGGTCTTTGGCCTCGCTCACAAGCACCTCCACAGACTCGTTTGCCCCAGCATGATGCGCCGGATCGCCGAGCGCCAATCGATGTGACGGTGTGCCCCCCGGAGCCGGAGCCGGAGCTAGAGCCGGCGGCCGCTACTCCCTCCAGCGGTGGGGGCGATCACGCAGCCGATCGAACCCGAGCTCGTCGCAGAGCCTCTCGAATGACACCGTCGGCACGCCGCGCCATTCGAGGTCGGCGAGGGAATCGGGCAGGGGAACGTCGAGCCGGAGCTGGGCGAGGAAGCGGTAGAGCAACGCATCCCCCATCTGCGCCCGCAGCGTGGCACAGAGGTTGTCGGCGCCCCTCACCGCGATTTCCCACCGCGACACCTCGAGCGGAATCGACTCGAGGTGCCGGTAATGGGCAAGCACCGTGGCGCTCGACTTGGCGCCCCAACCCGGGAGACCCGGCAGCCCGTCGGCGGTATCACCGACGAGGGCGAGATAATCGGGAATCGATTCCGGGGCGACCCCGAACTTCTCGACAACGCCGGCGCTGTCGATGAAGGCACCCTTCCTCCGGTCGTAGCCGACCACGCCCGGTTCTCCGAAACACTGGGCCATGTCCTTGTCGGGGCTGAGGATCACCACCTGCTCCACCTCTCCCCGCCAACGATGGGCTGCGGTCGCCAGGGCATCGTCGGCCTCGAACTCGTACATCGACCACGTCGCCACCCCGATCGCCCGCATCGCCCGCTCCGCCAGCGGGAACTGGTCGAGCAGCTCGGGTTCGATCCCTTCGCCCGCCTTGTAGGCCGGAAAGACATCGTTGCGAAACGACTCGACCACCGAATCGAAGGCGGCAGCCACGTGGGTGATGCCAGGCTCGGCGAGCAGCGCAAGCGTGCTGGCGACCAAGCCGTACGTGGCTCCGACCGGGCGGCCGTCGGGAGTCGTGCGAGCCGGGACGCCGAAGTGGGCGCGAAACAGTTCGTAGGTGCCATCGACGAGGTGCAGCTTCATCGTCCCGACCCTACCGACTGCGCTCCCCCAACGGCCGCTGCGGAGCCACACGGCACGGCCGGCTGCACTAGCGTAGAACCATGGCCGAACGCGGCGTGTATGCAGTACTTTACGGCTCGTGCGAACTCGTCAGCCGTTGGATGTCCAACGAGTGGCGGCTGATGCAGGGGGACGAGGAGATCGCTCGGCTGCGCCGCCACGGGCGCATCCACGTGAGCACGGTGACGCTGAACGACGGGACCCGCCTGCTGATCGAACCGTATGAGCACTCCGTCGTGCGTGCCCTCGACGCCGACCGCCGAGAGGTCGCCCGCGTCACTCGCCGCTCCTGGCTGGGACGGCGGTGGGATCTCACGGCGTCCACGTTCTCGTACGAGCTGGTCAGCCATCCCCGGCCGCGCCGCTGGCAGCTCCGACTCAGCCACATCGCGGTGGCGGACATCACCGGCTCGTTGGTCTCGTACAACCGGGTTCAGGTTGAGAGTTTCCTGGCCATTCCCGTTGTCGCCGTGGTACTGGCTTGGCACGTGATCGCCCGGCCCTGGGAGGCCGCGGCCGCACCCCGCTCGCTGATCCCGGCCTCCGCCCGACCCGCCCCAAGCCTCGGGGAAGCCGCCCGGTGACCACCAACCCCGCCGGGGAGCGACGGCGGACCATCACCCCACGGAGCCCGCTCACCGGCCAACCGGCCGGCACTGTGACCGTGACCGAGCCCGAAGATGTCGAAGCCGTCGTGGCGCGGGCCAGAGAGGCTTTCGACCGGTGGGGAAGCCTCACCCACTCGGAGCGCCGCCGATTCCTGCGTGCCTTCACCCGGCACGTGCTACACAGCCTGGATCGCATCGCCGACGTGATCGTCGCCGAGACGGGACGGAATCGCGGCGACGTCATGGCCGAGCTGGTTGCCGCCCTCACGGTGATGGACTACTTCACCCGCAACGCAGGACGCTTGCTACGACCCAAGCAGGGCACGTCGTGGCCGTTCGTGACTACCCGTGGCTGGACGGAGTACCCGCCGATCGGCGTCGCCGGCGTCATCAGCCCCTGGAACTACCCGTTCTTCCTGCCGATGGTGGCGACCTTCCAGGCCGTCGCCGCCGGCTGCGCTGTCGTGGTCAAACCATCGGAGCTGACACCGCTCACGGGTGCGCTGATCGGCGATCTGGCCGTCGAAGCAGGCGTCTCCGACGGCGTGATTCAGGTGATGCACGGATTCGGAGACACCGGGGCAGCGCTGGTCACGTCGAGTGCCGACGTCATCTCGTTCACGGGATCGACCGAGGTCGGCAAGCTGATCCAGGCCGAGGCGGCGAAGACCCTCAAACCGGTGATCCTGGAACTTGGCGGCAAAGACGCGATCGTCGTGCTCGAGGATGCCAACATTGTGCATGCAGCGAGGGCCGCCGTCACCTTCGGTGTCTTCAATGCCGGACAGACGTGCGCCGGCGTAGAACGCGTGTACGTCGTCGCCCCCGTCTACGACGAGTTCATGGTCGAGATTCGCAAGGCCATCGCTCTGACCGACGCAGGGTCGGGAGGTCGGGGTGACGTCGGCCCAATGGCAAATCCGGCTCAGGTCGAGGTGGTCGAGGCGCATCTGGCCGACGCCGTTGCCAAGGGGGCCCGGATCATCCATGGGGGTGTTCGCCGGGAAACTGATCACGGAATCTTCTTCGAGCCGACGCTCGTGGTGGACGTCGATCACTCGATGAGCCTGATGCGGGACGAGACCTTTGGGCCCGTGGTGCCGGTGATGAAGGCCGCCGACGAGGAAGAGGCGATCCGCCTTGTCAACGACTGCCGCTACGGGCTGCATGGTTCCGTGTGGACTGGTGACTCGAGGAGGGGACGGCAATTCGCTTCCCGCATGGCGACCGGCACGGTTGCCATCAACGACCACCTGATCAACTTCTTCTTCCCATCGATCCCGTTCGGGGGCATCCGCGAATCGGGAACCGGCACCCAATTCGGCGCGGAGGGCATCAGGCGCTACTGCATCCAGCGGTCCATCACCGCGGCGCGCTTCCTCCCGACGACCAAGCTCATCCGTGGCTGGCTACCACGACGCGCCGGTCCGCGCTACTGGAAGCTGGTCGCCCGGGCCATCTTCGGATGGCGGCGCTGAGATCGGCCCAGCCGGTGACCGCCACTCGCCCCGAGAGGAGGCTCGGCCGGGCGCGGCTCGACAGGAAGTCCCGGACGCGTAAGCAGGACGACGCTCCCCTACCGTGACGGAACGGGCGGCCCCCCAACCTTGCGTCGTCCTACTTACTGCTTCGGGTGGATACTCCAACCCGCTGTTCCGACATAGAGTCGGGAAGTAGAGCATAGTGGCTAGTCAGCTCCCGCCAGAGGCAATGTGCGGTCCTTTCGCCTCTTCTCGCGAAAAAAACCCTCCGGAAGCCGGCCTCGATGCCGTCTCGACGGTCTCGAGTTGCCACACACCGGCTCGACAGCGGTCGAGCCCCTCGCTGATGCGGCGATCCCCCGAAACTGCGCTGGTACTGTTGCCCCGGGCCTGTAGCTCAATCGGTAGAGCAGCGGACTTTTAATCCGAAGGTCGTGGGTTCGATTCCCACCGGGCCCACCGGTACGACGGGTGCTCGCCACCGATCTCGGGCGTTCCGATCAGTCGCCTTCGAGCACCGCGTTCGCCCGTTCGACTGCAGCCCGCCACGACGTCTGCAATCGTGAGATCGATTCTGCGTTGTCGATCAGCAGGGTCGCCTGGACCGAGGACTCTATGTCCAGCAGCCGATCGACGAGATCGACCTTCTGCTTGCAGCGAACATCAGCGACCGCCGGCTCCATCCCGTCGGGGTCGTCGGCCGTGCGGAGCCGATGTGCCTCCCCGGGAGAATCGATGTCCCACCCGGCCGCCGCCATGCACTGCGACCACTCGGCCACGATGCCCCCAACCCGCGGGTCGTCGGAGAACCGCTCGAGGGCTTCGGCTCGTATGTCGATGCCCGCCCCGACGAGGGCGTAGTGGACGGCGGGGTTCTCCCCGTACAGGACGAGATCCGCCTCCCAGAGACAGCCGTCGCCAGGACGTGTGGTGATCCCGGTGTCGCTCCTGATCGCGTAGCGGGCCTCGTCGGTCCCGAAGAAGGCCTCGTCCCAACCGGGAGCCGTCGCGTTCTCGGCGTTGAGGTCGCCGGGCGAGAGGCCCGCGCCGTCGAGCCAGGCGTAGCCGTACTCGGCCGCGATGGTGGCGTCGTCGAGTCCGTAGCGCGGCAGCTCCGGGTCGGGTATGTACTCGGTGACGGTGTACTCGTATCCGGCGTCTGCCATGCAGTCGTGGTAGAGCATCTGCTTCGCCGAGAACACCGCTTCATTCCCTGCCGGATCGTCGAAGATCGCATCCAGCGGAAGCACCCCTTCTGCGGCCGCCGCCAGTTCCGGTTCGAGAGGCAGAACTCCAGCATCGGCCGCTGCCGTGGGCGACGATCCGCTCTGGAGTAGCGCCCACGCTGCGACAGCCACAATCGCCAGCACCATCAGAATCGCGTTCTTCGGCGTGCGCGACAGCATCCCGCGTCTCCTCAA
>CAZMSN010000058.1:0-10611 GCA_964569015.1 uncultured Acidimicrobiaceae bacterium
CCGAGGCGAACCAGTGGCCGCAGGACGTGGTCGCCTACTTCGGGGACGGCGACGAGTGCCACATGGCGTTCCACTTCCCGGTGATGCCGCGCCTCTTCATGTCGCTCAAGCGCCAGGACGCCGGCTCGGTGCGCGACATCCTGGCGGCGACACCCACCATCCCGGCGAGCTGCCAGTGGGGAGTCTTCCTCCGTAACCACGACGAGCTGACCCTCGAGATGGTGACGCCCGAGGAGCGGGACTACCTGTGGCGGGAATACGCTCCTGACCCGAGGATGCGCAAGAACCTCGGCATCCGGCGCCGGCTGGCGCCGCTGCTCGACGATGATCGGGCCTCCCTGGAGCTGATGTTCGGCTTGCTGCTCTCGTTGCCGGGGAGCCCGATCCTGTACTACGGCGACGAGATCGGGATGGGGGACGAGTACCTGCTGGAGGACCGGGACGGGGTGCGGACGCCGATGCAGTGGGACGCCTCGCCGTCTGCGGGCTTCTCCGCGGCCTCTCCCGAGGCACTGTACCTGCCCGTGGTTTCGAGCCCCGGCCATGACCAGACGCACATCAATGTGGCGGCACAGCGGGAGGACGAGGCGTCCCTGCTGTGCTGGCTGCGGCGTCTGCTGGCGATGCGGCGCCGTCATCCGGTGTTCGGCACCGGCGAATACGTGCCGGTTGCTTCCTCCAACTCGGCGGTGCTCGCTTTCGAGCGGCGTGGGGACGGTGAGTCGGCGCTGGTGGTCGCCAACATGGCAGTCACCGAGCAGGCCACCGTTCTCGATCTCGACGGCACGGTGCGCCGTGTGGATCTGCGCACCGGGGCGGAGACCTCAATCGGACCGGAGCTGATGCTGGGTGGGCGGGAGTTCCGCTGGCTGGGGACGGCCGAGACGTGAACCGCCCTGAGCGCCGCGGCGGCTGAAGGCACGGTCTTCGACGAGACCGATGGCAGGGAGAACCGAGCGTACGGAGACACGAAATCGCGTCTGCGCCCCGCTAGGGTTGTGGCGAACCTCGATACCCGAGTGGGAGGGGCCATCATGAGGAAGATCATCACGCTGCTGGCCGTTGGGGGGCTGCTCATCGGCTCCTGCGGAGGAGGCTCGGACGCCGATACCTGCGAGGGTATCGCCGATCAGGGCATGGCCGTGGTCCAGGACATGTTGGACGAGATCGACGACATGTCGGTGGAGGAGTTGTTGGCCGGCGAGGAGCCTGCCGCCATCACCGACTTGACCGCCAAGATGGATGAGCTCGAAGTCCGGGCCGACGAACTGGGCTGCTCGGACGAGGAGATGGAGGAGCTCTTCACTGCCAGGCTCGGGAATCTGACGGCCGATTCAGACTACGGGCGGATGATGCTCGAGCTCATGCTGTCCGAGGGGGTCACTCTGGACTGACCGCACGCGCCCGCTCGTTCGCTCTGCTCTCGTTCGTGCTGGTGTTGACGATCGCGGTCAGCGCTTGTGACGATCCCGTGCCCGAGCCGGCCGAGGTCGAGAGCTGCCGCGACCTGATCAGGGTGGGAGTTCAGCTCGTCGAGGACTACGCCGATGCGCTCGTCGATGCCCCCCTGGCCGTGGTCACCGGTGACGTGGAGCTTCCCGACGATCTCGTCGCCCTGGCGGAGCGGGGCCGCCAACTCGATCTGAGCGCGGCCCGCCTCGAATGTGACGCCGCGGAGATGAACGCTGAGATCGTGAAACGGACCGCCGGCCTCGAGACCGACGATCCCACCGTTCAGGTCTACCTGGACACCGTGCGGGGCGGCGTAGTCGGGACGCTGCCCCCGCCGGAAACGACCTCCACTATCGACGAATCTTCCTGAGCCCGCTCGCTGCCGCCTCGTCGAGGAACCACGACACCGGGGCGGGGCCGTTTGCGGCGACACGAGCGGGGAAGGGCTCGCCGTCGTCGATGATGCGGGCGGCGACGTTCGCTTTGGCGGTTCCGGCCACGACGAAGACCAGCTCTGCCGCCGACCACAGCAGCGGCAAGGTGGCGGTGAGCCTCCAGGCCTCCTTGGCGGGTACCCAGTTGGCGACGTAGCTCCGGTCCCGCTCGGCGAGAGCAGCGGTGCCGGGGAAGAGCGATGCGGTATGTCCGTCCTCGCCGAGGCCGAGGACGATCACCTCGGACGAAGGGAACCCGTAGCGCATCCTCAGAGTCTCGGCGAGTACGCGGGCATACTCGTCGGCGGCGCGGTCGGGGTCACCCAGTCCGTGATCGAGCACCAGGAATCTCGCTCCGACGGCGTCGGCGAGCGTGCGGCGGGCCATCGCGGCGTTGGAGTCAGGGTGGGTTTCCGGCACCCACCGCTCATCTCCGAGCCAGAGCATGACCCGTTCCCAGTCGACCGGGCGCCGAGTCAGCTCGGCGTAGGCGGCCTGTGGCGTCCTGCCACCTGCGAGGCCGAGGGCGAACGGCCCGTCGCTAGCACCGATCCTCTCTTCCACGTGATCCGCCACCGCCACCGCGAGATCGCTCGGGGTGGGCAGCACGTTGACCTGCATGGGCCCAAGCTAGCCGAGGGTCATCGTGTGATGGCTACGCTCGCGTCCGTGGTGCGCGAGCTGCAGATCGAGTGGACGGCGGGCGAGACGATCTCGGGGCGGCTCGCCCGGCCGCGCCGGGCGGGCGACGTCGGTATCGTGCTCGCCCATGGCGCCGGTGTGGGTCAGGACCACGAGTTCATGGTCGCCCTGCGCGACGGCCTCGCTGGCGCCGGGCTGCCCACCCTCACCTTCGCCTATCCGTATATGGAGGCGGGACGGAAGGCGCCGAACCGCCTTCCCACGCTCCTGGCGGCGCACCGGGCGGCAGCCGATCGGCTCGGCGAGTATTGCGAGAGAATCGTCCTGGCGGGCAAGTCGATGGGTGCCCGGGTCGGTTCTCTTCTCGCCGGCGACGAGGGTTGGCCGGCGGCGGCCCTCGTCTACTACGGGTACCCGCTGGTGTCGCTCGGCCTTGGCGGGCCGCGCGACACGTCTCATCTCGGGCGGATTGACGCTCCGCAGCTCTTTTTCGCGGGAAGCCGGGACCGGCTGGGCCCGCCGGTCTTGGTCCGTGAGGTCGCGACCACTCTCGCCTCGGCGACGGTCAGTGTGGTGGAAGGAGCGGATCATTCTTTCCGGCTGTCCAGACAGGCCGACCCCTCGGGGTCGGGGCTGGTGGCCGAGCTGGTCGATGTGACCGCGGTGTGGCTCCGCAGCCAGCTCGGGCCTCAAGCCGGCGGGGCGAGGTAGCGGCCCGAGACGACGGCGCCGTCGATGATCTCGAGGATCCACACCGAGGACTTCGGCCAGCGCAGACGACCCTGGATCCGGACCCCGTCGTCGGCAAGTGGCTGTATCACACGCTCGACCACCTCGCCGTGTGTCGCGGCCACGACCGATTCGCCCTTCAGCGATTGCAGCCATTTCATGACCCGCTTGCGCTTGCTCGCATCGGCAAACGCCTCTTCCTTCTCGACGCGGAGCCCGAGCACCGTGGCGAGCGGATCGGCAGTCTGCCGGCACCGCGCGGCGGGAGAGCTCACCACCCGGGTCACCGGGAAACCGGTGAGCTCCTGAGCGATGGCCAGGGCCTGCGCCTGGCCGGTCTTGGTGATGGGCCGCTTGCGATCGGGGCCCTTCCATTTCGAGCTCACCTTGGCGTTGGCGTGGCGCAGGAGGAACAGTCGCGACGCCAGCGGGTTCTTCACCATTGCTTGGCCTCGCTCGAGCACGGATCGGTCGCGCTCATAGCTCAGGAGCCGGGAGGCCGCTTCGATCCCGACCCATTCCACCGTGTCGACCTCGGAGTTGCGACGGAATCGGCCGCCCTCGGATTCCATCAGCCAGTAGCGGACCACCTTGTGGTTGGCGGCCTGTGTCCGGTACGCGATCGTTCCCACCTCGCGGCCGAGTGCGCACCGGTAGCCGGTCTCCTCGTGTGTCTCGCGGATGGCGGCTTCCTGCAAGCTCTCGCCGTCATCGAGTTTGCCCTTCGGCAGCGACCAGTCGTCGTAGCGGGGCCGGTGCACGAGCAGGTATTGAGTCCCTCGCTTCGGGCGGTTCCGATACACGACGCCGCCTGCCGCCCAGATGTTCGGTTCCGAGATGAGGGGCGACATGAGAGCGGCTACCGGTTCCCGCAGGCTCGTTCGAGGGCGAGCTGCCAGAGGCGATCGTGGGTGTTGACGCCGTCGACGGCGGCGACCTTCTCCCACGTGCCGTCGGGTTGCATCTCCCAGGCGAGCGTGTCGTCGGCGAGATTGATCTCGAGCATCTCCTCGAGCCTGGCCGCGAGGAGGGGGTCGGTGACCGGGGTGACGGTCTCGACCCGGTGGTCGAGGTTGCGCTGCATCATGTCGGCCGACCCGACGAAGTAGCTGGCGCCACCGGCGGGATCGCCGAAGCGGTACACCCGGGAGTGCTCGAGGAACCGGCCGACGATGGAGCGGACCCTTATGCTCTCGGACAGCTCCGGGACCTGAGCCCGCAGCGAGCAAATGCCGCGCACGACGAGATCGATGCGACAACCGTTCTGGGAGGCGGCGTACAGCTCGTCGATGATGTCGGGGTCGACGAGGTGGTTGATCTTGAACATGATGCGCCCCTCGGATCCCTTGCGCCCCTCCTCCCGGATACGGGACACGACGAAGCTTCGCAGCGCTCGTGGAGCCACCAGCAGGCTGCGGTAGGAGTCCCACCGCGCATAGCCGGTGAGAGCGTTGAAGAGCTCGGAGAGATCGGCGCCGATGTTTGGATCGGCGGTGAAGATCCCGATGTCCTCGTACAGGCGGGCCGTCTTCGGGTTGTAGTTGCCGGTGCCGACATGGGCGTAGCGTCTCAGCTTGTCACCCTCGCGCCTCACCACGAGCAGGATCTTGGAATGGGTCTTGAGGCCGGCGACCCCATAGACGACATGGGCGCCGGCGCTCTCGAGCATCTTGGCCCAGTTGATGTTGGCGGCCTCGTCGAAGCGGGCCTTCAGCTCGACGAGAACGACCACCTGCTTGCCCGCCTCGGCGGCCGCGATGAGCGACTGGACGATGGCCTCCTCACCGCCCATCGCCGGGTCCTCGGGCACCGAGGTGCGATAGAGCGTCTGCTTGATGGCGAGCACGTCCGGGTCCGCTGCGGCCTGGGCGAGAAAGGCGCCGGTGGAGGTGGCAAACGACTCGTAGGGAACGTGCACCATGATGTCGCCGGCGGCGATCTCCGCAAAGAGATCCACCGACTTGCCGCCCGACTCGGCCAGACACGGCTGGGTCTGCGGGGCCCAAGGATGTTCCCTCAGGTCAGGACGGTCGAGCCCGTATATGGCCCATAGGCCGCTGAGGTCGAGAGGCGAGCGGCGGTGATACGCCGCGCTCATCGGCAGGTCGAGTTCTCGGATGAGGAGATCGAGCACCTGCGCGCTCATGCGAGGACTCACCTCGAGCCGCACCGCGCTCGCCGAATGCTGACGGAAGCGGAGCACGCTCTCCATGGCCGCCAGCAGGTCTTCGGCTTCCTCTTCCTCGACTGCGAAGTCGGCGCTGCGGGTGACGCGGAACATGAACTGGTCGATGACCTCCTGGCCACCAAAGAGCCGATCGATGTGGCTTGCGATCACCTGCTCGAGCGGGACGAATCGCTGTCCATCGGGCAACACGATGAAGCGAGGGAGGATGGGCGGGACCTTGACCCTGGCGAACTGGAGCCCGTCGGTGTTGGGCTCCCGCAACAGCACCGCCAGATTGAGCGAGAGGTTGGAGATGAACGGGAAGGGATGCGACGGGTCCACCGCCAGCGGGGTCAGGACCGGGAAGATGTCGTCTTCGAACCGCTCGTCGAGATCGATGCGCTCTGCCGTGCCCAGCTCATTGATGTGAGCGAGGCGGATCTCTTCCTTCTCGAGCGCCGGGAGCAGCTCGTCGAGGAACAGGTCATCGATACGCTCGTTGAGGTCGGTCACTTTCGGCCCGATTCGCTCCAGCTGCTCGCGTGGCGTCAGGCCGTCGTAGCGTTTCTTGACGACGCCGGTCGCGGCCTGATTGATGAGACCGGCCACTCGCACCTGGAAGAACTCGTCCATGTTCTGGCTGACGATGGCCACGAACTTGATGCGCTCCAGCAGCGGCAGATCGGGATTCTCCGCGAGGCCGAGGACGCGGAACTGGAAGTCGAGCAGCGACAGCTCACGATTGATGAAGCGTTCCGTGGCGGGGAAGTCCATGGGGGCATCGTAACGATCCGGCGGTGTCATGTCTGTAGCCCGGCGGCGACGTCGATCGCCTCAGGCCCGATCGCGTTCGAGTTCCGCCACCTTCTCGAGCCGCCGCTTGAAGCGGTCCTTGCCTGAGAAGACCGCCCCGACGAAGGCCTCTACGATCTCCCAGGCGAGGGCGATCCCGGTCACCCGCGACGCCAGCGAGATCACGTTCACGTCGTCGTGCTCCACGCACTGGTGGGCCGTGTAGGTGTCGGTCGCCTGGGCGCAGCGGATCCCCGTCAGCTTGTTAGCGGCGATGGCCGCCCCGGCACCTGAGCCGCACACCACGATTCCCCGCTCGGCACGGCCTGCGAGCACGGCTCGACCGACGGCCGCGGCGAAATCCGGGTAGTCGACCGATTCGGTCGAGTCGGTCCCGAGGTCGACAACGCTGTGGCCGGCCTCTGCCAGGAGGACCTTGAGTTCCTCTTTCAGCTCGAAACCGGCGTGATCGGAGCCCACGGCGAGTTGCACCATGTCCCTCCTTCCTGGTGGCTCGGAGGCTAGCGAACTCCGAACCCCCCGTTTGGCCGAGGAGGTCCATACAATCGCTCCATGAACTCGATCCGGGTCACCGGCGGCGTGCCGCTCCACGGCGAAGTCGTGGTACACGGCGCCAAGAACGCCGCTCTCAAGCACATGGTCGCTGCTCTGCTGGCGCCGGGAAGCCACCGCCTCGACAACGTTCCGGGCATTCTCGACGTCGAGATCATGGGTGACGTGCTCGAGCATGTCGGCGCCACCTGCACCCGGAGCGGCGATTCGCTGCTCATCGAGGCTCCCGAGCACCCCAACCCCGAGGCTCCTCTGGCTCTGGTCCGCCGGATGCGAGCCTCGATCCTGATTCTGGGGACGCTGCTGGCGCGGTGTGGTGAGGCCAGGGTGGCGCTCCCGGGCGGAGACGACTTCGGGTCGCGTCCCATCGACATGCATCTCGACGGGCTCCGCCAGATGGGAGCCGAGTTCGAGCTGCGACACGGGGTGCTTCTCGCTACCGCTCCCAACGGCCTGGTGGGAACCGACGTCTTCCTCGAGTTCCCCAGTGTGGGAGCCACCGAGAACCTTCTCCTGGCGGCGGTGGCGGCACGAGGCGTCACCACCATCGGCAACGCCGCCCGCGAGCCCGAGCTGGCCGATCTGGCGGATCACCTCAATGCCATGGGGGCCAAGATCGAGGGGGCCGGGACCTCCACCATCGAGGTGCACGGCGTGCAGTCACTCGTCCCGGCCCGTCACACGGTCGTCCCGGACCGACTCGAGGCGGGTACGTACGCCCTGGCCGCCGCCGCCACCGGCGGGGAGGTCACCGTACGGCGCTGCGATCCGGATCACCTGCGCATGGAGCTTCGCAAGATGCAGGGCACGGGATGTGAGGTGACCAGCGGCGACGATTGGTTCACGGTGAAGGGCCCACAGCGCCCCGAGCCGGTCGACTTCGCCACCCTTCCCTATCCCGGGTTCCACACCGACATGCATCCTCAGATGGTGAGCTACCTGGCTCGTTCCTCGGGGACTTCGATCATCACCGAGAACGTGTACACGACCCGCTTCCGTTACATCGGAGAGCTCAATCGTATGGGCGCCGACATCCACACCGACGGCCAGCACGTGGTGATCCGCGGCGTCGACACCCTCAGCGGATGCGAGGTCGACGGCTGCGACATCCGCGCCGGCGCCGCGCTCGTGATCGCAGGCCTCGCCGCCGACGGCGAGACTACCGTGCACGAGGCCCGCCACATCGACCGGGGCTACCACGAGTTCGTGTCGACGCTCCAGGCTCTCGGAGCGAACGTGGAGAGGGTCTGAATCCAACAGTCCCACGACCCTGAGAGAATGCGCACGTGATCGTCCCGCCGCTCCTGCTCGCCTCCGCTCTGCTCGTGCTGCTCCCGTCGGTGGGCGTCGAGGTGATCGAGGAGGTCGAGCTGGTCCCGGCGGAGGGAACGGTGATCGAGTTCGGCCGCGGGCAACATACCGGCATCTTCGAAATCACCGCCAACGACAACGGGATGGCTGTCGTCGAGGAGATCTCTCTGGATGCATACCTCTCCGGCATCCGTGAGGTGCCGACCTCATGGCCTGCCGAGAGCCTCGCGGCTCAGGCGGTGGCCGCCCGTACCTACCTCGCCTGGACGCTGCACCGTGGCCGGTCGGCGTCGGGTGCCGAATACGACTTCGACATCTGCGCGTCGACGGCCTGCCAAGTGTTCCTCGGAGACGCCGGTGCCGATGCGGCCTGGCGCCGGGCGGTCGAACGCACGGCAGGGGAGATCCTGCTCTACGAGGGAGATCCGGCCCAGGCGTTGTACTCCTCGAGCGCCGGCCACCGAACCCGGGCCGTGCAGGACATCTGGGGCGGTGCCTCGCTGCCGTATCTGCAATCGGTCGAGTCCGATGAGGCCGGTGTCACACCCTACGAGCGGTGGGAGCTGACCATCGACACCAGCGTCCTGTCGCGAGTGCTCACGGCCGGCGGCTATGCGGTGGGGGCCGAGCTGACGTCGATGGAGATCGACCAGCCACCGGAGGGCGAGGGGCCGGGAACGCTGGTGGTGGAGAGCGAGGAGGGATTGACCCGGGTCCCGCTCACTGCGGTCCGAGGGGTGCTCAACAACCACGGGCCGCAGCTCTACCCCGGCCTGTTTCCGGCAGCCCGGCCGGAGGGCGGTCGGTGGCCCCAGTCCATTCTCTCGTACACGTTCGACGTGGAATTCGAGGCTCCCGTGGGGCAGCCCGACCTGCCACTGTTCCCGCCCGGTGAGGCCGGCTTCCCAGGCCGGGCGACCTTCATCGGGGAAGGATGGGGACATGGGGTCGGAATGAGCCAGTGGGGGGCGAAGGCCATGGCAGACCAGGGTGCGAGCTACGTCGAGATCCTCTCGCACTATTACGGCGGCCTCGAACCGGTGCAGGCCCCGGACGTGCTTCCCGAGGTGGTGCGAGTCGGCCTCGACTGGCGAATCTGGAAGACGACTCTCGTGTCTTCGGGCTCGTTCACACTCAGGATCGGCGGGGTGGATGCCGCCACCCTGCCCAAAGGGGAGTGGGAGATCCATCGCACCAGCCGTGGCATCGGCGTTCTGCCGCCGGCGGAGGTGCTCAGCGGCCTGATTCGCACCATGCTGCGGGCGACAGCGTTGGCGCCCGATTGAACCCGTCTTCGGGTGCCTCGACAGGGAGGGTGAGAGAAAGCCCGAGGAAGGCAGCGTGGCCACTTGTATGAAATGTTAAGCAACGCAAAGGCTTGTTTTGCATTGCGGGGGGAGATGGTGCATAATGCCTCCTCGATGGGGAAGGGGTACACACCACGCAGCGGCCGCAGCCTGAGACTGCTCGCAGCGCTCGGGTTGCTGCTGGCGGCCTGCTCGGGCTCAGACGCCACGGCCACCTCGACCACTGCGACGTCGACCACAGTGGCTTCCACCACCACGACGACCCCGACTACCACGACCACCTCAACGACCACGAGCACTACTTCGACGACGATTGCGGCGACGTCGTCGACGGTTTCCGACGGTGAGGGTCCGCCGGAGATCGATCTGACTGCGGGGATTCTCGAGGACTTCTTCCTCTGGTGGGTGGACGCCAACGAGTTCATCGGATGGGTCAAGGCTCATCCGACTGATGATCTCGGGGTGTTGTCGATGCTGTATCACCCCGACGGACCCGATATCGAGGTAAGGGCCGAGTTGTATCGCGGATACATCGAGGATGACATTCGGCTGCTGAACGGCGACCTGGGTGATGCGCTGGCGATTGGCGGTGGATCGGAGGCGCAGGAATCCATCGATAGCGGTTCGATCACGTTGAAGATCATCTCGAGGCAACCGGCCGCCGCTCAAGTGGTGGATTCCGATGGTGTGGTGCTGGAGGAGTTGGAGGGGTGGACGGAGTTCACGTGGCGAGTGGAGTTGAAGCGGGCAGACGATGGGCAATGGCTGGTTTGGGATTTTGGAGCGTGGGAAGAATGAGACGCTTTATGTTGATCGCCGCCGCGGTCATGGTGTTGGGAGGCGGCACTGCGCTTGCGCAGACCGCCGAGGATCCATCTCAGCCTGGGCCTCCACCTGGAGCACACTGCGACCAGGGCACCCTGGACGAACGGTGCCTGATCGAAGGTTCTGGCGGTGATGATGTGTCTGTTGACGATGGGGTTGATGAGGAGTTGGTGTATGGCCAGGCGTGGGGGGAGCCTGTGGTGTTGGATGCGGTGTGTGAGGGTGTTCCGCCTCGGCCGAGGGTGTTGCAGTGGTTGGTGTGGGGGTTTGGTCCTGAGGCCGGTACCCGGGTGGATGCGGATGATGTGGGGTCGATTGGGGGTCGGGTGGATCAGGAGCCGTTGACGCCGCCCGATGCGGTGATCAGCGCCGACGGGAA